>JAKAED010000121.1 GCA_021820105.1 Actinomycetes bacterium
CGGGGTCGGCTACGGCAACGCGGGCACCGGCCTGGCCGCCGGCTCCTCATCGCCCGGTTCGACCAGCTGGACGGGCTCCGTGATCGGCACCAATCCGCCCTCGCCTGCGACGCAGGTGATTGACAGTGTCGCCTGCCCGCAGCGCAACTTCTGTGTCGCGGTTGACGGTTCCTCGCACGCCTACACGACAAGCTCACCGGTACGCGGCAACTGGAGCGCCGGCAGGCGGTTGAAAAAGGCGTCGCAGGCGACCGTCAGCCAAATCGCCTGCAACAGCACCATCTGCGTCGAGGTTGACAACCGTGGCACGGCGATCTTCGGCGTGATCAAAAACGCCGCTCCGGTGAAGACGACCACCGCGACGACCACCGGTACGACGACGACCACGACGAAGACGAAGCCGACCAAGTCCAAGACCACGACCACCACCCCCACGGCGGCGTCCGGTACGTCAACAACAGGCACGTCAGGCATCAACCTTTCCGGCACCACCACCACCTGAGCGGTGCCGCGGCTGGATAATGGCCGCATGAGGTCGATCCCGGATACGGGAAAGCTGCGTGAGCGCGCAGGCCGGTTCGCCGACCGGCTCGGCAATGAGGCCCTCTACCTGGGCTACTGCTTCCGCAGTGGCATGTTCGGAATCGAGCCGCCCGCTCGTGTCGTGGCCGTGGGCAGAGCGCTCTGGGATTATGGGATGCTGGGCGGGGCGGTGGCAGCCGCGGCCGCGCGTCACCCTGACCGCACCGCGATCATTGATGAGCAGGGAGAGCTCACCTACCGCCTACTTGACCGCCGCATCAATGCGCTGGCCAATAGCTGGCGGACCGCTGGTCTGAAGCCCAGGGTCGGGATCGCGATCATGACCCGCAACCACCGCGGCTTCCTGGAGGCGCTCTTTGCCGCGGCCAAGTGTGGCGCGCGCATCGTGCTGATGAACACCGGCTTCTCGGCGCCCCAGGTGCGCGAGGTGGTTGAGCGGGAGGGGGTTGACATGTTCGTCTACGACGAGGAGTTCCGGCCGCTCCTTGGCGACCTGGAGCTCCAGCTCGGCCGTGTCCGCGCCTGGGTCGACACCGACCTTGAAGGGGATGACACGCTCGAGGCGCTGATCGCAACCGGATCCACCGCGCCCCCGCCCAAGCCAGCGCACGCTCCGCGGTTGGTGATCCTCACCAGCGGCACCACCGGCACGCCCAAGGGGGCCGGGCGGGACGTCCCCGTCTCACTCTCACCCGTCGGCGGTCCGCTCAGTCGCGTCCCGTTCAGGTCCGGCGATGTGGCGCAGATCTCCGCGCCCCTGTTCCATGCGCTCGGTTTCACGCAGGGACTGCTGCAGATCGGCCTTGGGGCAACGCTCGTGCTGCAGCGGCGCTTTGCCCCGGCCGACGTGATGGCGAGCCTGGCGCGCCACCGCGTCACGACCTGGGTGATTGTGCCGGTGATGCTCCAGCGGGTGCTCGCACTCACGGACGAGGAGCATCGCGCCCTGGACCTCTCGGCGCTGCGGATCATCTATCTCAGCGGGTCCCAGCTCGGCACGCACCTGGCACGCCTGGCGCTGGCCCGGTTCGGGCCGGTGCTCTACAACCTCTATGGGTCCACTGAGATCGCCTACGCCACCATCGCCACCCCGGCTGACCTGGAGGTCGAACCGGCCTGTGTGGGCCGGGTCGTGCGGGGTGCCGTTGTCAAGATCCTCGGTGCTGATGGACGCGAGCTCCCGACCGGTCAGACCGGCCGCATCTTCGTCGGGCACATGATCAGGTTTGAGGGCTACACGGGCGGCGACGACAAGGAGCGGATCGCCGGGATGGTCTCCTCCGGGGACGTCGGTCACTTCGACTCAGCCGGCAGGCTGTTCATTGACGGCCGTGATGACGAGATGATCATCTCCGGCGGTGAGAACGTCTTCCCTCGCGAGCTGGAGGATCTGCTGCACCTGCACCCGGCCGTGCTGGAGGCGGCCGCCGTGGGCGTGCCTGATGAGGAGTTCGGCCAGCGGGTCGTGCTGTTCCTCGTGCTGCGCGACGGCAGGCGGTTGGATGAGGACGAGGCAAAGCAGTATGTGCGTGACAACCTGGCGCGGTACAAGGTCCCGCGCACCGTCACCTTCCTGGATGAGCTGCCGCGCAACGCCACCGGGAAGGTGCTCAAGCGCGAGTTGTTGAATCGTTAGTTGAGCATGGCCCTCACGATCGTCAACCGCACTCGTGCCGACACCGTCGTCTGTGCGCGCACGGAGGTGGCTGACAACCCCTGGCGGCGGCTGCGTGGCCTCCTGGGGCGCGCGTCACTCGCCTCCGGTGACGGGATGCTCTTCCGTGGCGAGTCGTCAATTCATAGTGCCTTTATGCGCTTCCAGTTCGATGCCATTTTCATGGACCGTGAATTGCGTGTGGTGGGGGTCGCAGAGCAGATCCCCGCGTGGCGTGTGCGCAGCGCGCGAGGCGCCCGCAACGTGCTTGAGTTGGCGGCCGGGGAGATCTCCCGCACCGGAGTCCAGGTCGGCGATCAGCTCGCTGAGGTCCGGTGAGGGATGTCCGCGAGCCAGGCTTCACAGCACGAGCCTGAGCACCCCCCGGTGCCGCCGCTGCAACTGGCTCCACGCCTGCAGGCGGTGGGCGATGGCTACGTCGCCTCGCTGCGGACCGCCGCCGGTCTGGGGCTGCGTGCCGGCCTGATCGCCCTGGTTCTTGCGCTGGTCATCACCTCCGCCGTGTTCCTGATCACGCACCACCCCCGCCAGGTCGACGCCAGCGCCACCGTCGTGCGGCTGCCGACCGCGCACGGCCGGCTCCGTGGCACCACCCCCGCTTTGATCGGTGCGCAGCTGACGCTGCGCGGTGTGCCACTCACCGCCCGCTTCAGGCCCGCCGCGCCGTCCAGGCACACCGCCGTGACACCGCGCTCCTACGCGCACGAGCTGAGCACAACCGACCTGACCGAACTGGTTGACGGCACGAGCGTCTATGAGCCAGCCCCCTACCTGGTAGCCGACTACCGCCTTGCCGCCGCGCGCTACCACATACCCTGGCGACTGCTGGCGGCGGTGGAGTACATCAACGGTGACTACGTGAACGCGGTGGCGGGTCCGTCGGCTCGTCCTGAACAGGCGCTTGCCGCGCGCGTGGGCGTTGGTGGCCAGCGGGCCATCAACGCCCATGTCCTGGCGCGGGTCACGAGTGCCGCCTCAAAGCCCAGCCTGAAGCTGCTTGCCACCGCCCGGACGCTTGCTGCTGACGGCGTCGCAGCGGGCCCGGCGCACGGTCTGGCGACCTACCTCAGCGGGACCGTGACCACGCCGCAGACGGTGCTCACACTCGCCCAGGAGATCGGTGCTGCCGCCGTCTCGAGCGCAACCCCACCGCTCGCCAAGGTTCACACGATGCTCAGTGAGGCCAAGCTGCTGAACGGCCTGCCGTATGTCTGGGGCGGAGGTCACGTCAATCCCGCCTGGGTGGTCGGCTCGGGCTATGACTGCTCCGGCTTTGTGTCGGAGGTGCTGCACTCAGCCGGCTATCTGACCTCTCCCGTGACCACGCAGACGCTCCCCGGAGCCGCCGGTATCGCCAACGGGCCGGGTAAGTACGTGACCCTCTATGACCGCACAATCGCGACCCTCAAGGTCTGGGTCAGGAAGAAGAAGAACGTCACCATCAGGCAGGCGGTCAACCCGGCGTCGGCCGGTGTGCATCTGGACCGGGGGCGGCGGCCCAATGCGCTCGGCACGGTCTCCATCCGGCTGCCGCGCTGGGTCGGCCAGTGGAAGACCATCAAGCTCAAGAAGCTCGTCAAGACCCAGGACACGACCAACAACGATGAGCACGTGATCATTGATATCGCCGGCCAGTGGTGGGAGAGCGGCGGCTCGAGCTCGTATGGGGGAGCGTCGATGGTCCACCCGATCGCGGTCCCCAGCCACGCCTACCTGAAGACCTTCAACCGGATCCTCCACCCGCAGGGTCTGTAGCTCCGTCCGCGGAGCGCTGCCCGCGAGCACGCCCCGCCGCGCGCCGGTCGCTAGCCTCAGCGCCCGTGAGCTCCGCAGCGCTGCAAGCCGACGCGATCGTGGTCGGTGGCGGTCTGGCCGGATTGGTTGCCACTGCTGAGCTGGCGGCGGCCGGCCGGCGCGTGCTGCTGCTCGAGCAGGAGCCGGAGGCCTCGCTCGGCGGTCAGGCCTACTGGTCGCTCGGGGGCCTGTTCTTCGTCGACTCGCCCGAGCAGCGCCGGGCGCGCATCCGCGACTCGTTTGAGCTCGCCTGGTCGGACTGGCTGAACAGCGCCCAGTTTGACCGGCCTGAGGACGAGCATCCGCGGCGCTTCGCACGCGCCTACGTGGAGTTTGCGACCGTTGAGAAGCGTGACTGGCTGCGTTCACTCGGTATCCGTGTGCTGCCCAGCCCCGGATGGGCGGAGCGCGGCGGCGGCCACGCGCTGGCCCGCGGCAACTCCGTCCCGCGCTTCCATCTGGCCTGGGGCACCGGGCCGGCGATCCTCGAGCCGTTTGAGCGCCGTGTGCGGGAGGCGGTTGCCAAGGGGCTCGTGCAGATGGCCTTCCGCCACAGGGTTGACGAGCTTGTGGTCGAGCGCGGCCGCGTGGTCGGCGTCAACGGCTCGCTGCTGGCGCGCTCCCTGGTACAACGGGGGCAGGAGAGCTCACGTGAGGTGGTCGGTCGCTTTGAGGCGCGCGCCCCCGCGACGCTCGTCGCCAGTGGAGGGATCGGCGGCAACCTCGACCTGGTCCGGCGCTACTGGCCCGAGCGCCTCGGTGCCGCGCCCACGGAGATGGTGGTGGGCGTGCCGGCCAGTACGGACGGCCGGATGCTCGAGGTCTCCGAGCGGGCCGGCGCTGCCTGGATCGGTCGTGACCGCATGTGGCACTACACGGAGGGTGTCCGCAACTGGCGCCCGATCTGGGAGAACCACGGGATCAGGATCCTGCCGGCGCCGTCATCGATGTGGTTCGACGCGGCGGGCAAGCGGTTGCCGCCGCCCCTGTTCCCCGGCTTTGACACGATCGGGACGCTCGCGCACATCGGCAGAACCGGCCATCAACACACCTGGTTTGTGCTCAACCGGCGGATCATCGCGCGTGAGTTCGCCCTCTCCGGCTCGGAGCAGAACCCAGATCTCACGCAGCGCAAGCTGGAGGCGGCCGTGCGCTCCCGGCTGTTGCCGGACGTGCCGGCCCCGATCCAGGCGTTCCTCGATTTCGGCGATGACTTTGTCGTCGCCGACGATCTTGAGGAGCTGGTGGCCGGGATGAACGCGCTCACCAGCGAGCCGCTGATCGACCGTGAAGCGCTGGAGCGCCAGATCGTCGCCCGCGACCGCGAGCTCGCCAACCCGTTCGGCAAGGATCTGCAGCTGATGGCGATCCGCGCCGCGCGCCGCTACCTGCCGGACCGTGTCAGCCGCGTGGTCGCGCCGCATCCGATCCTCGATCCTGCGGCCGGGCCGCTGATCGCGGTCAAGCTGCACATCCTCACCCGCAAGACGCTCGGGGGTCTCGCCACCGACCTGGAGGCGAGGGTGCTCGGCACCGACGGTGATGTGCTGCCGGGCCTCTGGGCGGCAGGGGAGGCGGCTGGCTTCGGCGGGGGTGGCATGCACGGCTACAGCGCGCTGGAGGGCACCTTCCTGGGCGGCTGCCTGTTCAGCGGCCGCCAGGCCGGCCGCAGCATCGCGGCACGCGGTTAGTCGGCCGTCCCGCACCCACCAGCCGGCTGCTGGGTGCGGTCACCGCCTCCGGGCCCGGCGGCGACTCGGACCCAGGTTCTGTCCGGTGGGTGTCCGGGGAAACGCATGCGTTGTGCTCAAGTCGGATTCGGTGCCGGCCGATGGTTACCCCGGATGCACCGAATGGATTCCAGCGCGAGCAGGCACTGACATGGTCGTAATCGACAAGCTTGAGGCCATCAGGCAGTCGGCGGCCCTTGAGCAGCCGCTACCCGAGCCGCCAGAGCCGCAGTTGTCGGTGCTTCGCGTCCTGGCGCTGCTCGTGATCATCGCCGCCTCAGGGGTCGGTATCTGGCAACTGGTGAGCGCCCGCAGCAGCGCGGCGCTGGCGAAGTCGCCCGTGCACGCGGCCTTTGCGCCGTATGTGGACGTCACCCTGACGCCGACCTACCAGTTCCAGCTTCCGGCCTCTGATCCGGTCGCGAACGCCTACCTAGGCTTCATCGTGAGCCGGCCCCAGGCCCCCTGCCAGCCGAGCTGGGGCGGTTACTACAGCCTCGCCGGCGCCGACCAGAACCTCGATCTGCAGGCGCGCGTGGCCCAGCTGCGGAGCTCCGGTGGGGATCCGATGGTCTCCTTCGGTGGCCGCGACAACAGTGAGCTGGCGGTCAGCTGCACCAGCGCAGCCAAGCTGAGTGCCGCGTACCTGGCTGTCATCCAGCACTACGGCTCCAGCGTCGTTGACTTTGACATTGAGGGAGCGGCGCTGGTCAACCTGCCGGCGGCGAGGCGACGCGCCGTCGCCCTCGTGCAGGTGGCGCACCGCCTGGCCCGCTCCCACCGGGCGCTGCGGGTCTGGCTGACGCTGCCGGTCTCCACCCACGGTTTGACGCCGCAGGGTCTCGCCCAGGTGCGGACCATGCTGAGCGACCACGTGCCGCTGGCGGGCGTCAACGTGATGGCCATGGACTTCGGGCCCGGCTCGGGCGCGGCGCGCAACATGTTCGGGGCAGTCAGTGCCGCCATCGCCTCCAGCCACCGTCAGGTGGAGGCGCTCTGGCATGACGCCGGCCGCTCAGGCGCGGCCGGAGCCGCCTGGGCTCATCTCGGGGTCACGGTGATGCTCGGGGTCAATGACTACACCGCGGAGCGCTTCACCATCGCCGACGCCAGGCGCCTGGTCAAACTCGCCAACCATGACGGGATCGCGCGGGTCTCCGCCTGGTCGCTGAACCGCGACTCGGAGTGCGGGTCGGCGTTCCCGGTGACCGGAACCCTCTCCAACACCTGCAGCGGCGTAATCCAGAACGGGTTGCAGTTCACCCGGATCTTCAGCGGTCTGCGCGGGACCCGCACCGCCCGGCTGGTCAGGCAGATATCAACCGCTCCGCGTGAGATCACCGACAACCCGGCGACCAGCCCCTATCCAATCTGGAACTCGTCCTCAGCCTACGTCACCGGTTACAAGGTGGTCTGGCAGGGGGACATCTACCAGGCGCAGTGGTGGAGTCAGGGCACGGCACCGAACGTCGCCAGCGCCGTCGGTACGGCGCCCGCTCCCTGGTTGCTGATCGGTCCCGTGCCGAGTCACAGCACCGGCTTCCAGCCGGAGTTGCTCGCCTCGACGAACCAGCCACAGTGGCGAGCGGGAGTCGCCTACCACCAGGGGCAGCGCGTCGAGTTCAAGGGACTCCCGTACCAGGCGCGCTGGTACTCGCTGGGCACGCAGCCGGTGGACCTCCTGCCCGGGGATCCGAACAGCCCCTGGACGCCGCTGTTCAGCGCTCCGGGTGAACCCAATGACACCGGCATCGGCTCAGGAGCGGGACGGTGAGCGTCCTCAAGTCTCGCCGCGGACCCGGCGGCATCCGCCGCCAGTGGGGCGTGCCGCCGCACCCGGACCCGATGCCGGCGGTTCCGCGCATCGCGGGCGAGTGGACGATGATCTTTGGCAGGGCCGCCGTGGTGGTCACGGTCGCGGCCTGGGTGGCACTGGTGGTTTCGATTCTCGCCCGCGCCTTCAGCGGCAGCGGACGGGCAAGCGTCGTGGAGACGGTGGGCTTCCTGCTGGCCGCAACGCTGCTGACCGCATCAGCCATCTCCTACCTGGCGGCTCGGCTGGGCTTCTACTACCGCGCCCAGCGGCACCGCCGGATTCCGCGGGCGATGATCGACGAGTACTTTGCGCGCCACCAGCCCAGCCTGACCGCGCTGGTGCCGTCCTATCAGGAGCAGCCCAGCGTGATCCTGATGACGCTGCTCTCAATCGCACTGCAGGAGTACCCGGACATCCGCGTTGTGCTGCTGATCGACGACCCCCCGGAGCCTCGCTACGCTGAGCCGCGCCGCCTGCTTGACGCGGCCGTCGCGGTTCCGCAGGAGGTCCAGCGCCTGCTCGCCGAGCCGCGCGCCCGGTTCGACGCTCTGCTCAGCGAGGTGGAGGAGCGCGCTGACCACGATCGGCCACCGTCGGTTGAGCTGACGCTCAGGGTGGCCGACGAGTACGAGCATGCCTCCGCCTGGGTCGGCACGCTCAGCGACCACTACCAACCCCAGGACCACAATGAGCAGTTCGTCGCGACCCATCTGCTGGGTCAGCTCGCCTCCGACCTGGCGCTGACCGGACGCGCGCTGCGGGCCGCGGCCGCAGACGACCTGACCAAGCTGCCGACCGAGCGGCTCGTCCACATCACCCGGCGCCTGGCCTGGACCTTCCGTGCGGAGCTGACGAGCTTCCAGCGCAAGCGCTACGCGTCGCTCTCCTCCGAGCCGAACAAGGCGATGAACCTGAACAGCTACATCGGCCTGATGGGCGGTCGCTACCAGGAGATCGAGACCCCCGCGGGGCGGATCCTGATGCCGGCCTTTGGCATCGACGCGGATCTGGTCGTGCCGGACGCGGACTACGTGCTCACGGTCGACGCCGACAGCGTGATCCTGCCTGAGTACTGCGCGCGACTCGTCTACCTGATGGAGCGCGAGGAGAGCAGCCGCATCGCCGTGGCGCAGACGCCCTACAGCGCCTTTCCGGGGCCCGCCACCAGGCTCGAGCGGATCGCCGGCGCCACCACCGACCTGCAGCACATCGTCCACCAGGGGATGACCTATCACGGCGCCTCCTTCTGGGTCGGCGCCAACGCGGTGCTGCGCAAGCGGGCGCTGGATGAGATCCGCGAGACGGAGTTTGTCGGCGGCTTCCCGGTCTCCCGCTTCATCTCGGACCGAACCGTGATTGAGGACACAGAGTCCTCCGTCGATCTGGCGGCCGGCGGCTGGGATGTCTACAACTACCCGGAGCGGCTCGCCTACAGCGCCACCCCGCCTGACTTCGGCGCGCTCTGCATCCAGCGTGCGCGCTGGGCCAACGGCGGCCTGCTGATCATCCCCAAGCTGGTCCGCGCCGTGCGTGAGCGCCGGCGCCGCAAGGAGCGCACCGGGCTCACGGAGATCCTGTTGCGGCTCAACTACATGGCGTCCGTCTTTGGCAGTTCGCTCTCCGTGCTGTGCCTGATGGTGATCCCCTTTGACGGTCGCCTGGTGTCGCCGCTCACCTACGCGGTCTCGATCCCGTACTTCATGGCCATGGCGGTGGATCTGCGCTACTGCGGCTACAAGGCGCTTGACGCGCTGCGCATCTACGGCTTCAACCTGCTGCTGCTGCCGGTGAACATGGCCGGAAGCTTCAGCTCCGTGGTGCAGTCGCTGACCGGTTCCAAGGGTCGCTTCATGCGCACTCCGAAGGTCCGCAACCGCACGATCCCGGCGCTGCTGTTTGTGGTGCTGCCGTACCTGATCGTGGCGATCTCCGCCTACACCTTCTGGCGGGCGTACCGACACCATGAGTGGTCGAGCCTGATCTTCGCGGCGGTCAACGCCGTGCTCGGCGTGTACGCGATCGGCGCCTACATCGGGTTCAGGATCTCCCTGGCCGACATCTGGATCAACGTGCGCTCCTACCTGTACAAGCCGCAGAAGTTCAGGCCCGCCCCGGCGCGCCGTTCCGCTGATGCGTTCCACAACGACGCTGAGGCCGAGGTCGACGACTGGGAGCTGGTGCTCTACCTGGGCTTTGCCGACCGGCGTCGCAGCCCGCGGCCCAAGCCGCCGGCGACGCGCAAGCCGGGGCGGGTGACCCTTGCGCTACCGCCGGGCGAGCTTCCCGTGGCGGAGGAGAGCTGACCGACGTCAGCGCCGGTGCAGGAACTTGATGATCGCGGCCGCCATGGCGGCGGCCGCCTTGCGCTGGAAGGACGCTGTGACCAGCATCGCGGCGTCTGTCGGGTTGCGCATGTTCCCGCACTCGATCAGAACCTTGGGCACCGTCGTGAGGTTGAGGCCGGCAAGGTCGTTGCGCGGCTGTAGCCCGTTGACGCCGTCATAGTTCGAAACCGGCATGCCGGTCCCCGACGCGAAGCTCGAGCGCAGCACGCGGGCAAAGCGATCGGAGGCCCCCACGACCCTTGCGTTGATCGGGTCGGTGACCGGCTCGAGGATCGCGAACCCGCGTCCGGACACCGGACCGCCATCGGCATGGATGTCGATCGCGACGTTCGCGTGTGCGCGGTCGATGATCCGTGAGCGCGTGTTGATGCAGGGGCCAACGCTGGTGTTGTTGTGGCGGGTGAGGACCACCTTCGCCCCGTCAGCCTTCAGGTCGGCAGTCAGGTAGCTGGCGACGTTCCAGTTGAACTGGGCCTCGCTGTACCCAGCGTTGGTCGCGGTGCCGGTCGTGTCGCACGGCTCCAGCGCACGCCCATTCCACACGAGGTGGTTGATGAAGCTGGGCGCGCTCCAGTTGCGGCCGTTGTGCCCGGGATCGATCCCGATGACCGTGCCCGACAGCGGGAGGGCACGGGCAGGATGAGCGACTGGTGGTTTTGCCGCAAACATGGACCGAGCTTAGCCACATGCCAGCCTCGCCCACATCCAGCTAACGTGCGGACGGCCATGACCATGAAGATCATCTACACCTACACGGATGAGGCTCCGGCGCTCGCCACCGGTTCACTGCTCCCGATCATTCAGGCGTTTGCCAAGCCAGCCGAAGTTGCGGTGGAGACGCGTGACATCTCCGTGGCCGGTCGCATCCTCGCCCAGTTCCCGGACCGCCTGTCCGACGCCCAGTTCACCGCCGACGATCTGGCGGAGCTGGGGCAGCTCGCCAAGAGCCCTGACGCGAACATCATCAAGCTTCCGAACATCAGCGCGTCGATGCCGCAGCTGAAGGCGGCGATCAAAGAGCTCCAGGACCACGGATATCCGGTCCCGGACTACCCGGACGAGCCGTCGAGTGATGAGGAGCATGAGATCCGCGCCCGCTACGACCGGGTCAAGGGCAGCGCCGTGAATCCCGTGCTGCGTGAGGGCAACTCCGATCGCCGCGCGGCCGCCTCGGTGAAGGCCTACGCGCGCAACCACCCGCACTCAATGGGCAAGTGGTCGCCCGACTCGCGCTCTGAGGTCACCACCATGAGTGAGGGGGATTTCCGCGCCACCGAGCTCTCCGTGACCATGCCCCGGGACACCACGATCCGCATTGAGCACGTGGCGGAGGACGGCGCGATCACGGTCCTCAAACCGGACTTCCCGGTGCTGGCGGGCGAGGTGATCGACGGCACGGTCATGCGCGTGGAGGCCCTGCGCCGGTTCCTGCTCGAGCAGGTGGAGGACGCCAGAGAAAAGGGCCTGCTCTACTCGGTGCACCTCAAGGCAACGATGATGAAGGTCTCCGACCCGATCATCTTCGGGCACGCGGTCACCACCTTCTTCCCGGAGTTGATCGGCACGCCGGGCTGGAACCCCAATGACGGGTTGGGTGCGCTGCCGGCGGGCACGGAGCTCTCATACGCCGACAAGCCGGCGCTCGCGATGGTCGATTCGGATCGTGGCATCACCAACCTGCACGTCCCCAGTGACGTGATCATCGACGCCTCGATGCCGGCCGCGATCCGCGCCTCCGGCCAGATGTGGAACGCGCAGGGTGAGCAGCAGGACACCAAGTTCGTGATCCCCGACCACTGCTACGCCGACGTCTATGCGGAGACGGTCGCCGACTGCAAGCGCAACGGTGCCTTCGATCCGGCGACCATGGGCAGCACCCCCAACGTCGGTCTGATGGCGCAGGCGGCTGAGGAGTACGGCTCGCACGACAAGACCTTTGATGTGCAGGCGCCTGTCCATGTGCGGATCGTGGATGGGGACGGTAACACGCTGATCGAGCACCATGT
>JAKAED010000122.1 GCA_021820105.1 Actinomycetes bacterium
ACATCATCAAGCAGAAGCTGCCGGAGAACAACAACGGCTACGGCGCCCTGAACCGCAACGGCAACAGCTACGGCAAGACCTCACCGCTGGTCTACAGCCAGCTCTCAAGCGATCATCCGATCGACCTCTGCCGCTACCAGGTGGCCAACTGCTACATGGGCCGCGCGGGCCTGATCAACTCCGGCGGCGCCTCCTCCGGTGAGTCGGATCTGGCCGAGGCCGTCCGCACCGCCGTGATCAACAAGCGTGCCGGCGGCACCGGTCTGATCAGCGGCCGCAAGGCGTTCCAGCGTCCGATGTCTGACGGCGTTGAGATCCTGAACGCGATCCAGAACGTCTACCTGGCCGAGGACGTCACGGTCGCCTGAGCGCGCCGCGGCGTTGGCGCGGGCCCGCTCGGACGGGCCCGCCCGCGGAGGCCGCCCAGCTGGGTCGCGCTCATCGGTTCGCAGGGCTCACGGCCCACGCCAGTCTGAATTGGCCGCTGCCGGCGTGCTCAATTCGACAATCTGCGAGCCGCAAAGCCAGATCGCTCGGAGATGCACGTTCTTGAAGCACTTTTCGGCGATCTGAGATCCCGCGCGTCAGTTTGTCGGTTTAAGCACGCTGTGAGGACCAGGTCAGCCACCGTCAGCGTGTTCCGTCAGGCCAATCGCTTGCTCCCGGCCCGCCGGCCCGCTGGCCGGCGGCCGGCCCTCCGCCGTCGCGGCCGGACCTTCGCCGTCACGGCCGGACCTTCGCCGTCACGGCCGGACCTCCACCATCGCGGCCGGCAGATCGCCAGTCCTCAGGCTCCACCCAACGTCGCCGGCGCGCCGAAGCGCGTCAGCACCTCAGGCAGCACCACGGTGCCGTCCTCCTGCTGGCCGTTCTCCAGCAGCGCGATCATGTGCCGCCAGGTGACCGCGGTGCCATTGAGCGTGTGCAGCGTCGCCGGGCGCCCGTCCGCCGGCCGGTAGCGCACGTCCAGGCGGCGCGCCTGGTAGTCGGTGGTGTTGGAGCAGGAGGTCACCTCGCGGAACTGCCCCTGACCCGGCATCCACGCCTCGCAGTCGTACTTCATCGCCGCTGAGGCGCCCAGGTCGTCAACCGCTATCGCCACCACCCGATACGGGATCTGCAGCTCGGTCAGGATCGACTCCTCAACGGCGAGGATCCGCTCGTGCTCCTCCGCAGACCGGTCCGGCTCCACGAAGCAGAACATCTCCAGCTTGTCGAACTGGTGCACCCGGAAGATGCCGCGGGTGTCCTTGCCGGCCGCGCCCGCCTCGCGCCTGAAACAGGCCGAGAAGCCGGCGTAGCGGCGGGGAAGCTCAGCAGCGTCAAGGATCTCCTCACGGTGCAGTGAGGCCAGCGCCACCTCGGAGGTTCCCACCAGGTAGAGGTCGTCCTCGGGCAGCCGGTAGATCTGCTGCTCGGTGTCCGGCAGCATACCCGTGCCGATCAGCGCGCGCTCGCGCACCAGCACGGGCGGGATCACCGGTTCGAACCCCTGCGCAACCAGTTTCGACAGCGCGTACTGCACCAGCGCAAACTCCAGGAGCACCAGCCCGCCGCGCAGGTACGCAAAGCGTGAACCGGACAGCGCCGCCCCGCGTTCCATGTCGATCATCGTCCCGGCAAGTTCCAGGTGGTCACGGCCGGTGCGGCCGGACTCGCCGACCTCGCGCAGGACCGTGTCAGCCGGCGGCGCCGCCGCGGCCGGCACGTTGGGCAGCCCCAGCAGCAGCTCATCGAGCTCGCGCCTGACGGTGGTCTCGAGCTCGGTCAGTTCGCGCCCGCGCGCCGCCATGGCGGCCATCTGCTCCCGTTCCTCCGGGCTCGGCGCTCCCCGCCTGCCCTTGCTGGCACGGTTCTGTTCGGCGCGCAGCTCCTCAAGCTCCGCCGTGAGGCCCCGCCAGCGCCCATCCAGCTCCAGCACGCGGTCAACCGCGTCGTCGGCCACGTCGCCGCGGCGTGCGAGCCCAGCCCGCACCGCGTCAGCTTCCGCTCTGATCAGCCTGATGTCGAGCATGGGTCTCCTCGGACAGTAGTGAAGGCCGGGCTCGGAGCCTTTTGGCGCCTGTGCGCGTCGGCTCAGCTACCGGACGATGACTTACCGGATGTCTTGGCCGCCCCACCTGCGGTGGCCTTGCCAGCCGAGGCGGTCTTGCCGGTGGCTCCAGCGCTTGCGCTCAGCTGGGGGAGAGGTCCGGTCAGCGGCAGCGGATTCAGCGGCTGCTTGTCGCAGGGCGTCACGCCCGGCTGCTTGGGCGCGAGACGGCCGGCGTAGCGGGCCACGAAGTTGGCCAGTTCTCGCGCCTGCTTGCCAACCACGATGTTCTGCGGCATGTAGGCGCCGGAGAAGCCGCCGTTCTCAATCGCGTAGAGCACGCGCATCGCGCCGCCCGAGCGCTCGCACCGGACGTTGAAGTTCGGCCCGTTGATCGCCTCGTAGGTGCGCGGGTTCTGCCCGGAGCCATACGTCCCCGCGTAGGAGAGTGAGTGGCAGCCTCCGCAGCGCTCGTTGAACAGGTGCGCGGCGGCGCTGTCGGCCACGTAGGCAGGATCCGACCGGGACACACCGGTTGCCTGGGTCCCGCAGGCGGCTACGACCATGGCGGCAGCCACGGCGGCGAGCAGGATTGCGGCATAGCGAGCGGTACGGCGCATGCGTTCGGGGATCATACGGAACCGAGCCACCAGAAGGTTTCACGGCCCTCTGCAGGGATCGCACCGGCCGCGGCGAATAGGGGCACCGAGCACTTCCCCGGCGCTGGCTCCTGTGGCGCGCGCATGGCTGTTCGCTGTGGCCCGCGCGCGTCCTCTACAAAGGCGGCAACCTGTGAGGCCGGCGCCGGGGCGCTGCTCCCTGCCGGTGCGCCACTGCCGGCGCTGCTCCCTGCCGGTGCGCCACGGCCGGGGCTACTCCTGCCGGTGCGTGACAGCCAGCACCTGCTCCCTCTCAGTGCACCACCGTCGCGGCCCGCGCCAGCAGCGCTACCACCACCAGCGCCGCCAGCGTCATCACGCCAATCTCCCGGCGCATGATCGCCACGACCACCTCTCGCTGCTCGGCCTGGGGCAGCTTGCCCACCGCCTGGGCGTCCGCGAGTCCACGCATGTCAAGCACCATTGACGCCGCGGACAGCCGCAGTTGTTCGCCCATAAGCGCCACCAGCAGCGGCAGCACCCCGTACAGGTAGTGCAGGCTCTTGGCCTTCTCGCCCATCAGCATCAGCACCCCGCCGATCAGCGCCTCCAGCACCACCATCGCCTGTCCGCCCCGCAGCAGCTGCCAGAACAGCGGGCTGGCGCGGCGCCGGAACCACGCCACAGCACCGACCAGGAAGGCCAGCAGGTTGAGGGCCAGCGCGAGGATGCCCAGGACGAGGTGCACGTCTTTCACGGCGAGGTGACGATAGAGCCTGGGGCACTCGATCAACATCCGGCGCCCCGACCAGCGCCCGCCCGCGCGAGCGGCCCATCCACTCAAGACCGACACCAAACCCCAGTATTTGAGGCAAAAATCACTATCTTGCCCGCACCCCGGTCATGGGGTCGTTCTGCGAGTCGCGGTGATAGAACTCAAGACGTGCTAAGGGATTACCTCCCCGCAATTGTTTTCATCGTCCTCGGCGGCGCCGTGGGCGTGCTGTTCTCGATGTTGAATCTGCTGACGGGAGTCAAGACCCGTCCGAACCTCAACCGCTCGACTCCTTACGAGTGCGGCCTGCCCTCCGAGATCCAGCGCGGATTCCGCTTTGGCATCAGCTTCTACCTGATCGCGATGCTGTTCATCCTCTTTGACATTGAGGTGATCTTCATCTACCCGATCGCGATTGAGCTGCGTTCCTTCGGCGGTTTTGCGCTCGGCGAGACGGTCACCTTTGTGGTGCTGCTAATGGTTGCCTTCGTATATGTGTGGCGACGGGGAGCACTCGAATGGAAATAACCAGACACTCCGCAGATGACTTCCGCTCGCGCCAGCTGATGGCGCGCGACATGCTCCGTGGCTCGCTGGAGGGCGAGGACCTTGACCGCTACGTGGAGCAGGCCGTCATGACCACAACGCTTGACCGCGCGGTCGCCTGGGCGCAGGGCAACTCGATCTACCCGCTGACCTTCGGCCTGGCCTGCTGCGCGATTGAGATGATGTCAATCGTCGCCTCTCGCTTGGACATTGCCCGCTTTGGCTTTGAGGCCTTCCGCGCCTCCCCCCGCCAGGCCGACATGATCATCCTCTCGGGCCGCGTGAGCATGAAGATGGCGCCGGTGATCCGCCGCATCTACGACCAGATGCTCGAGCCGAAGTTCGCGATCAGCATGGGCGCCTGCTGCTCCAGCATGGGCGTCTTCAACAACTACGCGCTGGTCCCCAGCGACAAGTTCCTGCCGATTGACGTGCACGTCCCCGGCTGCCCGCCCCGCCCGGAGGCGCTGGCCCACGGCATCCTCAAGCTGCGCGACAAGGTGCTGCACAGCGAGCGCGAGGGCTGGCGCGAGCGTTATGGAGCGATCGGCACCGAGGAGCTTCTGCCTTCCGGCGCCAGCCCGCTGGCAGGCGCCGGACCTGACGCGCCGGGAGGCCCGACCGGTGCCTGACCAGAGCGGGCTAGAGGCTATTGCGGAGGAGCTGCGCGGGGCCGATCCGGCCAGCGTGCTGGGCACCACCCACGCCAACGGCCGCGCTGAGATCCAGATCGAGCCGTCCGCCAACACGGCCGTGCTGGAGCGGCTGCGCGACCGTGGGTACAGCTTCCTGGCGAGTCTGCACGGCGTCGACTACTACCCGCATGAGCCGCGGCTGGGCGTCGTCTATGAGCTGCTTGACATGACCGAGGTGGATCGCATCTCCGTCAAGGCGCGCGTCTCCACGGAGTCCCCGCAGATCGCCAGCGTCGTCTCCATGTGGCCCGGGGCCGACTTCCCTGAGCGCGAGGTCTACGACATGTTCGGCGTGGAGTTCACCGGCCACCCGGACCTGCGCCGGATCCTGATGCCTGAGGACTATGAGGGCTTCCCGCAGCGCCGGGACTTCCCCGTCGGGGGCGAGCCGGTGCTGTTCACCTACAACGAGCGCGATGGCTACGGAGCGGATCGATGAGCACCGTCAGTGACTACCGCAAGCGTGAAGAGTCCATCACCATGTCCACGGAATCCGCCGGGATGGGTGAGACGCATGAGCTGCTGACGCTCAACTTCGGTCCCCACCACCCGGCGACCCACGGTGTGCTGCGCCTGCTGGTCACGCTGGAGGGGGAGATCCTCCGCGACGTCAAGCCGATCATCGGCTACGTCCACACCGGGATCGAGAAGACGGCGGAGGACAAGAGCTACTGGAAGGTGATCCCCGTTGTTGAGCGGATGGACTACCTCTCCTACTACTTCAACGCGATGGCCTACTGCGGTGCGGTGGAGACGCTGCTGGGGATTGAGGTGCCGCCTCGTGCCCAGTACCTGCGGGTGATCCACCTGGAGCTGAACCGGATCATGTCCCACCTGGTGTGGCTGGGTACCAGCGCGCTTGACCTCGGCGCGATGTCCATGTTCTGGTACTGCTTCCGCGAGCGCGAGACGATCCTGGACCTCTTTGAGATGTCCTCCGGTCAGCGCATGCACACCCGCTACTTCCAGATCGGCGGCGTGATCGAGGACATCCCGGCCGGTTTCGCCAAGAAGCTGCAGGCCTTCCTCGACGAGATGCCCAGCCGCGCCGATCAGTACGCGGACCTGCTGGAGAAGAATGAGATCCTGCTCTCACGCCTGCGTGACACCTGCATCGTCGATCAGGAGACGCTGCTGGGCCTCGGCGTGACCGGCCCGCTGCTGCGCGCCGCCGGCAATCCCTGGGACCTGCGCAAGGCGGCTCCGTACTCCAGCTACGACCACTTTGACTTCAAGGTCCCGGTCGGCTCGGTCGGCGACAACTACGACCGTTTCCGCGTTCGCCACGCTGAGTTGTATGAGTCGGTCAAGATCATCCAACAGGCGCTGAACGGCCTGCCCGAGGGCCCGCACATTGTCGACGACCGCAAGGTCGCGCTGCCCCCGCGCCACGAGCTTGCCACCAGCATGGAGGCGCTGATCCACCACTTCAAGCTGGTCACGGAGGGCTTTCGCGTCCCCGAGGGTGAGTGCTACTACGCGATTGAGGCGCCCCGCGGCGAGCTGGGCTGCTTTGTCCGCGCCGACGGCTCCGCCAAGCCCGCCCGCGTGCACATGCGCGACCCCAGCTTCATCAACCTGCAGGCCACCGCGCCGATGGTCAAGGACGCCTACATCGCCGATTTCATCGCCACCCTGGCAATGGTCGACCCGGTGCTCGGAGGGGTGGACCGGTGAGCTCAATTGACCGCCGCCCGCCCGTACGCCGCTATGAGCACGGTTCACGTGTGCCCGGCTGGGATGAGGCCGTTGACCTCACCAAGCCGCCCGCGACCGTGCCCGACCCGGCGCTGACGCCGGTGCCGGAGGAGCTTCGTGCCGCGATCGAGGCGGAGATGGCCAAGTACCCCGACCGCAAGTCGGCGTCGATCCCGGCTCTGCATCTGGCCCAGCGCCACCACGGCTGGTGCTCGCCTGAGGCGATCAAGCAGGTCGCCTGCGTGATGCGGCTGACGCCCGCGTACCTGACCTCGGTCGCGAGCTTCTACGACATGTTCTATCTGCAGCCCAAGCCCAAGCACGACGTCTATGTGTGCACGAACATCACCTGCTCGCTGCTGGGCGCTGACGAGCTCTACGAGCGCATGTGTGAGGCGGCGGAGGGACACGACATCAGCGTGCGCGGCTTTGAGTGCCTGGGTGCCTGCGACATCGGCCCGATGGCCTCGGTCGACGGTGAGTACGTTGGTCCACTGAACCTCGACGACCCCAAGCTGATCGTTGAGGACATTGAGGCCGGCCGCCCGGTCCTGGAGCACAAGCAGCTGCGTCGCCGCGCCGTGGCCGACGCCAAGGGCCGGGTCGATGACTTTGACGGAATCGCACCGGTTGGACAGGAAGGAAACTGACCGCCATGCCACATCTCTTGTTTGATCGCATCGACGAGCCGGGCCTCAACACGATCCCCGTGTATGAGCGCCGCGGCGGCTACAGCGCGCTGCGCAAGGCGCTGCAGATGCCGCCGGAGGCGATTGTTGAGGAGCTCTCCCAGTCCGGCATCCGCGGCCGCGGCGGCGCCGGCTTCAAGATGGGGCAGAAGGCCTCCTTCCTGCCCAAGGGTGAAATGGCCAAGTACCTCACCTGCAACGCCGACGAGTCGGAGCCGGGCACCTTCAAGGACCGCGAGCTGATGCAGAAGTCCCCGCACACGCTGATTGAGGGGATCATCATCACCACCTACGCGACCGGAATCCACCACGCGTTCATCTACATCCGCGGTGAGTATCAGCTGCAGGCCGACATCCTGGACGCCGCCGTGGCGGAGGCCGAGGCGGCCGGCTACCTGGGTGAGAACATCCTCGGCTCCGGCCACTCGCTCAAGCTCGTGGTCCACCGCGGCGCGGGCGCCTACATCTGCGGTGAGGAGACGGGACTGCTGGACTCGCTTGAGGGCAAGCGCGGCAACCCGCGGCTGAAGCCTCCGTTCCCCGCCATTGAGGGTCTCTACGCCGGCCCGACGCTCGTCAACAACGTGGAGACGCTCGGCACCGTCCCGACGATCATCAACATGGGCGGCGCCGACTACGCCAAGATCGGCACCGAGGGATCGACCGGCACCAAGCTGATCTCCGTCTCCGGTGACGTGCAGCGCCCCGGCAACTATGAGATCGAGCTCGGCATCTCCAGCCGCGAGATCATCTATGGGCTCTGCGGCGGGCCGAAGCCCGGCCGCACGGTGAAGATGTGGTTCCCTGGCGGTTCCAGCTCCCCGGTGCTGCTGGAGCAGGACCTGGACCTCTCCTACGACTTTGACACCCTCGCCAAGGCCGGTTCGATGCTCGGCTCCGGCGCGATCATCGTCGTCGACGACAGCCACTCCGCCTTTGAGGTGATGCAGAAGGTCGTCAAGTTCTACGCCCACGAGTCCTGCGGCAAGTGCGTGCCCTGCCGCGAGGGCACCAACTGGACCAACAAGTTCCTGGCGCGGATCGAGGCCGGCGAATCCACCCCAATGGACCTTGACATCCTCGCTTCCGTACAGTCCCAGATCATCGGCAACTGCCTGTGCGTGCTTGGTGACGCAATGGCGATGCCGGTCGGCTCGATCGTCGCCAAGTTCCGTGACGAGCTCGAGGCCGAGATCGAGGCCGCGCGTGAGCGCGCCAACGCCCTTCCCCTGACAGACACAGAAGACCTGCTGGCGCTGAGCGCGCACTGACGCCGAGCCGCCTCAAGCCCTTCAACACCGATGCCAAGACCTGAGCAGAAGATCATCAAGCTGACCATCGACGGCCGCGAGGTCGAGGCCGTCCAGGGAACGATGCTCGTTGACGCCGCCAAGGCGGCCGACGTTGAGATCCCTTACTTCTGTTACGAGCCGAAGCTCGGCCAGCCGGTCGGCGCCTGCCGCATGTGCCTGGTCGAGATTGAGGGCATCCCGAAGCTGCAGACCTCCTGCTCCACCCCGGTGCGCGACGGCATGGTCGTCAACACCCAGGTCCAGCGCGTCAAGGACGCGCAGAACTCGGTGGTGGAGTTCCTGCTGGTCAACCATCCGCTGGACTGCCCGGTCTGCGACAAGGGCGGTGAGTGCCCGCTGCAGGACATCACCTTCGGCTGGGGCAAGGGCCGCTCGCGCGTGATCGAGCCCAAGCGCCACTTCGTCAAGCCGCTGGCGCTCTCCCCGCTGATCGCGATCGACCGCGAACGCTGCATCCTCTGCTACCGCTGCGTGCGCTTCAGCCAGGAGGTGGCTGAGGACTGGCAGCTGATCTTCACCGAGCGCGGCTCCCACACCTTTGTCGGTACCCATGACGGCCATCCCTATGTGGCCCCGTTCAGCGGCAACATCATCGAGCTCTGCCCGGTCGGCGCGCTGACATCGCAGCCCTACCGGTTCCGCGCACGGCCATGGGACATTGAGGGCGCCGGTGGTGTCTGCACGCTCTGCCCGGCACAGTGCAACGTTGAGTTCACGGTGCGCGACGACAAGGTCCTGCGCGTGCTCTCGCGTGAGAACCCGGGCGTTGATGACGGGTGGCTGTGTGACAAGGGCCGCTTCGCCTACCAGGCGATCCACGTTGATGAGCGCATCACCACGCCGCTGGTCCGTGACGGCTCCGGGGAGCTGCGGCCCGCGTCCTGGGAGGAGGCGATCACCGCCGCCGGCGCGCTGGGCCAGCACCAGGGCAGCGTCGGCGCGCTGGTCGGCGGTCAGGCCAGCAATGAGGAGGCCTTCCTGATCGGGCGGCTGCTGCGTGAGGGCCTTGCCTCCGCCGACATCGACTCCCGTCCGCACGGAACCGTGGAGCTCGGTCTGACGCGCGCGCTGGCCGCGCCCAAGCTGCAGGCGACCGTCCAGGACATTGAGTTCGCGCACACCGTGCTGGTGCTGGGCACCGAGCCGCTGGATGACGCCCCGATCCTTGACCTGCGGATCCGCAAGGGCGTGCGCCGCCACGGCGTCAAGCTCGCCATCGCCAGCGCCCGCCCCAGCGCGCTTGATCCCAATGCGCAGCTCTCGATCCGTTATGCGCCGGGCGCAGTGGTGGAGTTCCTCTCCGGTTTGGAGTGGGCGCTGACCGCACCCGGCTCCGGTGAGACGCATGAGCTCGCGCAGCTGCTGCGCGACGGCGGGGAGGACGTGGTGATCCTCTGGGGCGAGTCGCTGCCGCCGGCGGCGCTCGCGATCCTGCTGCGGATCGCTGAGAAGCTCGGCCTGGCCGAGCGTGAGGGCGCCGGGCTGCTCGAGATTCCCGCCGGCGCCAACGCCCGCGGTATCCGTGAGGCGGGCGCGCTGCCAAACGCCGGCCCCGGCTACGCGGACACCACCACCGGCCGGGACGCGGCAGAGATCGCCGCCGCCACGGCCGCCGGTGACATCCGCGCCCTCTACCTCTTTGGCGTTGACCCGCTGCGCGACCTGGGTGCCCGCGCGGAGTGGCAGGCCGCCCTGGCGCGCGCCGAGCTCGTGGTCGCCCACGCCGGTGTGCTGACTGAGGGGATCGCCGCCCACGCTGACGTCGTCTTCCCGGCGGAGTCAAGCGCTGAGAAGGAGGGCACGATCGTGCATCCGGACGGGCGCCTGCAGCGTCTGCGCGTCGCCATCAAGCATCCCGGCCAGGTGCGCGCCGGCTGGCAGGTGATCGGTGAGCTCGCCAAGGCGGTCGGCCTTGACCTGCATGTGCTGACCGCCGGCATGGCCTTCAAGCAGCTGGTCGCGGCGGTTCCGTTCTACGCCGGGCTCACGCTCGAGCAGATCGGCGGGCGCGGCGTGCGCTGGCCGGAGACCGAGGCGGCCGCCGCAATGCCCGCGGGTACCCCTGCCGCTCAGGTGGCGGTGACGGACGTGGCCAGCGGGCCACGTCCGGAAGTGAACGGCCACCTGGCGGCCGGCACCTACCGCTCGATCTGGGCCTCGCCTGAGGTGGAGATCTCACCGGCACTGAAGTTCACCGTCGCCGAGCAGCTCGTGGAGCTCGCGCCTGAGGACGCCGCCCGGCTCGGGATCGAGCACGGGTCCACAGTGCAGGTCGCGCAGAACGGGACGCGGCTGAGCGGGCGTGCGGTGATCCGCACCGGTGTCCCGGCCGGGTCTGTGTTCCTGGCAACCGGGATCGCGAAGGATTCGGCCAACGCGCTGGATGAGCTGATGGTGGAGGTTGTGAAGTCGCGATGATCCTCGCAAGCGTCACCTACTACGAGCCCTGGTGGATCCAGATCGTCAAGGCCCTGCTGATCTTCGGGGTGATCTTCGGTGTGCTGCCGATGCTGACGGTCTACGAGCGCAAGCTGCTCGGCCGTTTCCAGAACCGCTACGGACCCAACCGTGTCGGCCCCTACGGGCTCATGCAGCCACTCGCTGAGATCGTCAAGTTCGCCCGCAAGGAGGCGTTCCGGCCCACGACCTCGGTCGGCTTCCTCTTCCAC
This sequence comes from Actinomycetes bacterium, assembly GCA_021820105.1. Taxonomy (GTDB): domain Bacteria; phylum Actinomycetota; class Thermoleophilia; order Solirubrobacterales; family Solirubrobacteraceae; genus Palsa-465. The sequence continues at coordinate 11,017 of JAKAED010000122.1, forward strand.
GCGGCGCCCGCGCTCTCGATCCTCACGGCCGTGGGCGGCCTGGCGCTGATCCCGTGGGGTGATGTCCAGAACATCTTCGGCACCCGTGTCGGCCTCTACGGGATCGACGTCTCGATCGGGCCGCTCTACGTGTTCGCGCTCGGCGGCATCTCCTTCTACGGGATCCTGCTCGGCGGCTGGGCGTCCGGCTCAAAGTACTCGTTCCTGGGCTCGATGCGCGCGGCCGCGCAGCTGATCTCCTATGAGGTTTCGCAGGGCCTGGCGCTGGTGGGCGTGCTGATCACGGCGCAGACGCTGTCGCTGACCGGGATCGTCCACGCGCAGCGCGGGGTCTGGTACTTCATCCCGCAGCTCTGCGGCTTCCTGATCTTCATGGTCGCCTCGTTCGCGGAGACCAACCGCGCTCCGTTTGACCTCGTCGAGGCTGACGCTGAGCTCGTCGGCGGCTACTTCACCGAGTACGGCGGCCCCCCGTTCGTCGCGTACCTGTTCGCGGCGTACGTGAACATGCTGGTCGTCTCCGGCATCGCCACGACACTCTTCCTCGGCGGCTGGCTCGAGCCCTTCTGGAGCCATCAGCCGGGCTGGATCGACCCGATCGTCGTGCTGGTCAAGATGATGCTCTTCATGACCCTGTTCATCTGGATCCGGGCGACCCTGCCGCGCCTGCGCTACGACCAGCTGATGTCGTTCGGCTGGAAGGTGCTGCTGCCGCTGGCCACCCTCAACCTGCTCGTCACCGCGATCATCGTGGTCGCCTAGGAGGACAAGCTCATGCCCTACGACCCCGGCTCAGCCGCAATCTCGTCCCCTTC
>JAKAED010000123.1 GCA_021820105.1 Actinomycetes bacterium
AGGAGGCGGTGGTGCGTGCGACCATCGCCTCAAGGCCGCCCTGGGCGAGCATCCAGTCGATCTGGTCGGCCAGCAGGAACAGCGTCGCAACCGCCGGCGTGTTGTAGGTCTGGTCCTTGACGGAGTTGTCAAGCGCCGTGGTGAGTGAGAGGAACTCGGGGATCCACCGCTCGGGCCCGACCGTTGGCCGGTCCGCGTCGATCTGCGCGATCCGCTCCAGCGCCGCGGGGCTCGCCAGCGCAAGCCACAGTCCGCCATCTGAGGCGAAGCCCTTCTGGGGGGCAAAGTAGTACAGGTCAGCGTCCGCGACGTTGACCGGCAGTCCGGCGGCGCCGGAGGTCGCGTCGATCAGCACAAGCGCGCCGTCATCGAGTCCCGTGGGCCGCATCACCGGCACCATCACGCCGGTAGAGGTCTCATTGTGCGCCCAGGTGATCACATCCGCCCCACGCTGAGCGGCCGTCTGCGGATGCGGGGCATCACCGGCCGGGGTCTCCACGATGATCGGCTCCGCCAGGAAAGGCGCCTTGCGGGTGCCGCTCGCGATCTTTGAGGAGAACTCCCCATAGCTCAGGTGCAACGCACGTTCACGGATCACACCGGCGATCAGGGCGTCCCAGAAGGCTGTGGTACCACCGTTGCCGAGGATCACCTCGTAGCCATCCGGGAGGCTGAACAGCTCACGCAGTCCGGAGCGAACCCGGCCGACAAGTTGCTTGACCGGCTTCTGCCGGTGTGAGGTCCCCATCACGGATCTGCCAGAGTCGGCAAGGGCCTGCAGCTGCTCGGGCCGCAGGCGTGACGGGCCAGAGCCGAAACGGCCGTCTCGCGGCTTTATCTGCTCAGGAATGACTACTTGGGTCTGGGGCACAATCGCTCCTCGAGATTCCTCGGGGTCAGATGAGAGAGATGAGAGGTGCCCAGGCGCGCGGCGACGGACGACCCGTCGCTCCCCGGTGGTGAGCCACCTTTGTCGCGCCAGTCACGGCGGGCATTCGAAACGATAGCGAAGGAGGCCTGAGCGGGCGCTGCTCACAGCCCGCGGAACGGGTTCTCAACCCGCACGCCACCGTAGTCCTGCCCGTGGTTCAGGTCCTCGCTCAGCACCGTGCTGCAACCGAGCTCGCGCGCGGCCTCGATGATCGCCGCATCCCAGTAGCTGATGCGGAAGCGCTGCGATGTTGCGATCGCAGCGACGACCAGCTCGGGGGTCAGCTCCTGCACAGGCTGCTCCGCCAGATTGCGCACGACGGCGGAGGCGTCAGTCTCGTCAAGCCTGGTGCCTCCCCGAGGATGGGTCGCCTGCCAGTAGAACTCCTGCAGGACCTGAACAGAGATTGAGAAGTCGCCGTCGATGATCTGACTCGCGACCGTCCGTTTTGCCGCATCGGGACCATGCTCGTCGGCGAACCTGTAGAGCAGGACGTTAGTGTCGACGAACCTGGGAGTCATAGAGCTCATCGCGCGAAAGACGATCCGACGCGTTGAATCCCGGATTGCGTGCCGCAACCTCGTCAAAGAGCCTGCGACGCGCGCTGCGTGCATCAGGCTCTGGCTCGGTGACAAGCGAGCCCAGGAACTCCGCCACCATCGCACTGACGGATGTGTCGCGCTCCGCCGCCGTTACCCGCGCCGCTCGGTAGACGTCGTCCGGAACTGAGACCGTGATGTTTTTCACAGTTTCACAGTATCACAGCTACACAGTTACACAGACAGCTGATCTGGCAGTGCTGCGGGCGAATGCCCCCGCGGGAACCCGGGCCGGACCAATTGGTGGTCCGGCCCCTGGCCCGCACGCCTGTCCCTACTGGTTGCTCTTGGCCAGCAGCCCGTCCGTGTTCCCGGACGAGTCGGTGTAGAAGCCGACCACCGTGCCGCGGTCATTGATCCCATTGAGCGTCGTGGAGCCGATGCCGTTGGGAGCGTCCACGGTCGCGAAGCCGAAGCCGGGCGACCAGATGAAGCCGTGTGTGGTCGCGCTGGAGCCGGTTCCGTCGGTGTAGGTCCCTACCACCTCGTCCCCGTTGTTGACGCCAAACGCCTGAGTCATTGATGCGCCCGGGAAATTCAGGTGGAATACGCGGCCGCCTGCACGACGCAGGAATCCCTCCGTGTTGCCGGCGGAGTTGGTCGCAAACCCGGCGACATCCCCCAGGTTGTTGATCCCGGAAGCCGTGACGTTGTTGTCACCGGCGACCTTGACGACGCTGAAGTGCCTGTTGGCGGTGTTCTCCAGGAAGCCGTGGTTCTGGCCCTTGGAGTCCGTGTAGAAGCCAACGGCGATCCCTCGGTCGTTGACACCCAGCAGCTGGTCGACCTTTGGCTTGGCGTTGTCGTTGGTCGGGAAGTCGACCGTCTGGAAGCGACCACCCAACTTGACGAAGCCATGGTTGGCACCGTGAGCATCAACGTAGAAGCCGACGGTCTCACCGCGACTGTTGATGCCAATCACCTGGGTCTGAGCCGCGTGCGGGTAGTTCTCGTTGTGGAACTGGGACTGGGCGTAACCCTTGGCGATCACATAGCCGCGATTCGGATGACCCTTGTCACCGGAGCCGTAGTAGCCGGCGATGACGCCGAAGTCGTTGATCCCGAGCAGCTGGTTGAACGTCGGGTCGTGTGAGTCGTTGATCGTCTGGAAGGCGAAGTTGCCGCTCGCGTTGGGCGGGGTGACGCTCGTTGCAGCGCCGGCGATGCCGACTGATGCAAGCGCGCCGGTTGCGATCGCTGAGATCGCGGCGGCCGCCGCGATGCGGCTGCGGCCGGTTGCTCTGCGTCTGTTGCCGTTGCTCTTGGGGTTCATGTCTTTGCTCCTGGATTTGTTGGATGTGCTTGGCGACATCCATCCTGGAGCTAAGACAGCTCCCCCACATCAGGCGGTTGCCTATTCCGAGGGGCGCCACACCGTCTTACCAGCGTGTGTTCAGTGGCTTAGTTCTGCCGCGGAACTGAGATGGGTGCTAAGCACCACTTCAGAACGCGAGGGGCGCGGCCTATCGGCCGCGCCCCTAACCAGCTCGCCTGCCTGCTGAGGCGTTACTACTCGTGAAAGTCGGTGTCGATCCAGGCCATGTGTGAGCGCAGCTCCTTGCCGACTATCTCCACCTGGTGTCCAGCCTGCTCCGCACGCATGCGCTTGAAGTTCTCCTGGCCGGCGGCGTTCTCCGCGATCCACTCACGGGCGAACTCACCGGACTGGATCTCACCCAGGATCTTCTTCATCGAGGCGCGCGTCTCGTCGGTGATCACGCGCTTGCCGCGCGTGTAGTCGCCGTACTCTGCGGTGTTGGAGATCGAGTAACGCATGCCCGCCAGCCCCTTCTCATACATGAGGTCGACGATCAGCTTCAGCTCGTGCAGGCACTCGAAGTAGGCCATCTGCGGGTTGTAACCAGCCTCGACGAGTGTGTCGAAGCCCGCCTGGACCAGTTCACTGACGCCGCCGCACAGAACAGCCTGCTCGCCGAACAGATCGGTCTCGGTCTCCTCCTTGAAGGTCGTCTCAAAGACGCCCGCACGCGTGCAACCAATGCCCTTTGCATATGCGAGCGCGAGCTGCTGAGCGTGGCCGGTGGCGTCCTGATGGACCGCAACCAGGCCGGGGATGCCAGTGCCTTCAAGGTAGAGGCGACGGACCATGTGGCCGGGGCCCTTGGGAGCGACAAGCGCAACGTCAATATCAACCGGCGGCTTCACCGTCTCGTAGAGGACCGAGAACCCGTGGCCGGTGAGCAGCATGTTACCCGGCTCGAGCCCGCCCTGGATCTCCTCCCAGACGGCGCCATGCAGCTCGTCCGGGACGAGCAGCATCACGAGGTCGGCCTCAGCCGCGGCGGCGGCGGGGTCCACCACGCGCAGACCGTTGCCCTCAGCCTTGGCGACGCTGGAGGAACCGGACCGAAGTCCCACAACGACGTTTACGCCGGAGTCCTTGAGGTTGTTGGCATGGGCGTGGCCCTGTGAGCCGTAGCCGATGATGGCGACGGTCTTGCCGTCGAGGAGGTGGAGATCAGCGTCGTCGTCGTAGAACATGCGCGGCAGGCTACAGAAGCTCGCCTACCTGCGGCCCTCTGCCCGGTTGTGACCGGGGGCGTAGGCGCTGCAGACGACGCTCTGCCTCAGTACTTCCAGACCAGACTCCGCTGCCCGCCGCTTGCCTGCGCGCGGTAGCTACCGCGCGCGAGCGTGGAGGAGGTGTACTTGAAGATCGAGCCGGCTCTGCGACGGAAGGTCCGCAAGGTCCGCCAGCCACCACCCACCTTCACCTGCACCGAGACGGCTCCGTTCACCGGGGTGATCCCCCAGACCTGGGTCACCTTGCCATCTGGCATCACCACGAACGGGAAGCGGTAGGCGGTGTAGGAGGGTTTGGGCCGACCGTTGCGGAAGTACACGCCGGAGAAGTAGTTGGTCGCGTATGGCGGGGTCTGGTCCCGCACCAGATACCACATCGCAACGCTCACTCCCTCATGCCAAAAGACGTAGAAGCCCTGCTCGAGCCAGCGCGCCTGCGTTGCGGTTGAGACCGTTCCTGGCATGCGGTTTGGCGGGTTTGAGTCATATCCGAACTCCGTCACCCAGAGCGGTTTCCTGCGCCGCGGAAGCAGTGTCCCGGCCTTCAAACCAGCTCTGACAACACGTGTGAGCCGCCCGAGGTCCGGTGCGGATGCGTCGAGATTCGACACCGCGTGCGTGGTCGGCGAGAACGAGTCGTACGGGTCACTGGTGACCACATCAAAGTGCGCCGGCCCACCCGGGCAGACGGTTCGCTTGAGCTTCCCGTCCAGGCACAGCATGTTCTCCAGAAACGTGACCGGATGGGTCCTTTGGAGACCCTGGAACGGCGCGTCACCATAGGCCTCAAAGCCGCTGGCGAGCACGACCGTGCTGCGGTCACCGGCCTTCACGCCCCGGTAGAAGGCGTTGAGCATGCCGCGGTAGATGATCGCGCCACTGTTGACGACGTGGCCATTGACTCTGCTCCACTGCGGTGACAGGTGCACGTTCATGTTGGCCTCGCCCCAGGCCTGCATGTAGCGCACGCGAGGAAGGCGGCGGCCGGGTCGGGATGGGTCCGGGTAGGTGCCGGAGTAGCGCTTTGCCAGCGCCTGCCCAAGGTCGCCAAATGCGATCGCGTTGGGTTCGTAACCACCGGTGGCGTAGTCAGCGGCCGTTCCCCCTGACCCCTCCGCCCAGCGCGGGGCATCCGTGATCAGAAAGACGGGCTGGAGACCTGAACCCACGATCTCCTTCACGCGTGCGTCCAGATAGGAGAAGTCGTAGGCGCTGCTGGACGCGCTCCTGGTGCTGGAGAGCGACGTCGGCGCGTTTGGCTCCAAGCCGGCCCAGTCCACCTCGATCTGCACGATCTTCGCCTCCGTCGCCTTGGTCTTGGCGATCCAGGTGGCATCGCCGGCGGGGGTCTGTGTGAACCACACGTCATCCACAAAGCCGCGCGTGAAGGCTGAGGCAGCGGTGGCGCCCACACCCATGCACGCGAGCAGGGTGGCCACCACGGTCGCCCCGCGGCGCAGGCTGGCCGTCGCGGAGGCAAGCTTCACGAGCGGAAATATAGTGCGGCCTGGGGCGTCAGCGGAGGCGGCGGAAGCCGCCCGCCAGGACAAAGCTCATGCGTGAGCCAGCGCGGCGAGTGAACTTCCGGGGAGGATCACCTCACCGGTTTCCGTCACGTACGGTTGCGCGGCCAGGCTGACCCGCTCGCGCACCTCCTGACGCTGCGCGTCAGGCAACTTGGCCCACACCTCACCGAACTGCTCCGATAGATCTCGGGTCTCGCCCAGCCAGTCCACGACGCTCGCGTAGCGGCGGGTGATGGCGACCGGCTCGACCTCAACGTCAAAGAACCCGGCCTCCTCGAGCATCCGCTGAAGCTGGCCGGGTGCCGCCAGGGCGAACATACCTGGCCCTCCCGGTGCCGGCGGCTGAGCGTGCCCAAGCTCCACCAGCGTGCGCTGCATGACCGTGGCCCACGGGTTGCGCTCCGGCTGGTCCCACACCGCCAGCGCAAACCTGCCTCCCGGTTTCAGCACCCGACGGCACTCCCGGAGCGCGGCGCTCGGATCAAGCGTCAGCATCACTCCCCAGCGGCAGAGCGCCACGTCGACGCTAGCGGTCGGCATGTCGATCCACTCAAGCTGCAGTTGCTTGAACTCGACGTTGTCGACGCCCTGCTCCTGCGCACGCTCGCGAGCCACCGCGAGCATCCCATTGGTGGCGTCGCTGCAGATGAGCGTTCCGCCGGGGCTGATCCGATGAGCGGCCATGAAGCCCGTGTCCCCCGGCCCGGCAGCCAACTCCAGGACCGTCTCCCCGGGCGTCGGCTGCGCATGGTCGATCATCCACTCCGAAATTGGTGAAGCCACGGACTGCGTGCGGTCAGCCTGGCGGCCCCAACCGGCCGCAACGTGGTCCCATCCATCGAGCAAACGCTCGCGCTGCTCCTCGATTTCCCCCTCTGACACGGACTCAGCGTAGCTGTCGACGCAAGAGCTTGCCCGACTCGGTGCGCGGCAGTTCATCCAGAAAGCCAATCTCCTTGGGAATCTTGAAGCGCGCCAGTCTGGGAACCAGGAACTGATGTAGATCCGCCGGCTCGACTGACAGCCCCGGCCGGAGGACCACAAATGCCACCACCCGCTCTCCCCATTCTGGATCCGGTCGTCCAAACACGCCCGCATCCGCAACCGCCGGGTGTTCCAGCAGCGCCGCCTCGACCTGCGCCGGCGCGATGTTCTCACCGCCCGAGACGATCGTGTCGGACGCTCGCCCGATGATCCGCAGGCGTCCACCGCCATCGAGCTCTCCCAGGTCGCCGGTGTGCAGCCACCCGTCGGCACTGAGGGCCGAGCGGGCGACCATCGGCCCCCGCACCTGGATCTCCTGCTGCACGACGCGCAACTGCGCGCCGTGCAGCGGCACCCCAAAGGTCGCGATCTGCGAGCAGGTCTCCGTCATTCCATAGGTGGGCGCAACGGGCACTCCAGCGTCCTGTGCCCGGCGCAGCAGCGCCGGCGGGATCGGCCCTCCGCCCAGCAGCGCCCAACGCAGCGTCGGTGGGTTGTGGAGGCCGGCGTCAAGCAGACGCTCGAGCATCGTCGGCACCACTGAGACCAGCGTGATCCGCCGCTCGGGGTCCATCAACTCGGCGAGCACCGCGGCTGTCTGAAAGCGCTCGTGCAGCACCACGGTCGTGGCGTACAAAGTCGAGCGCAACAGGATCGAGAGACCGCCGACGTGCGCCAGCGGCATGGTGCACAGCCAGCGCTCGTCAAGATCAAGGCCGAGCGCCAGGGCTGAGCCGATCGCGTTGGCCTCCCAGTTCTCAAGCGTGAGATAGACCGGCTTGGGCGCTGACGTCGTCCCTGATGTGAACATCACGGTCGCCACATCTGGATAAGGGAGGTCACCGGGCAGGATCCGCTGCGCGCGCTCATCCGCGGTCAGGCGCGGGTCCAGCGGAACCGCAGGCGTGTCGGTGAGCAGCGCTGCGTGCAGCTCGACCGCGAAATCATCTCCCCCCTCAAGGTAGGCGAGTACCCGATCACGACGGTGCAGGCTGATCCTGGCCCGCGCGGCCTGCAGCAGATCTGCATAGGTGCGACCCGTCCCGTCTGAGAACTCCACCGCCAGCCGGCCCGGACGTCGCCGTGCTGCTCGCTCGAGCCAGTCATACATGCACGGGAACGGTAGTCTGAGTCGCTGTGAGCGTCATCTGGGAGGCTGCGGCCACTTATCAGGACATCCGCTATGAGCTGGCCACCGGAGACGATTGGGATCCCGGCCAGCCGACCATCGCGAAGATCACAATCAACCGTCCGGAGGTCCGAAACGCCTTCAGGCCGGAGACGGTGATCGAGTTGATGGATGCCTTTGAGCGGGCTCGTGAGGACCCCGGCGTGGGGGTTGTGATCCTCACCGGTGAGGGACCGCTTGCCTTCTGCAGCGGTGGTGACCAGCGCGTGCGCGGAAGCCGCGGTGGCTATGTGACAGGGGCTGACCCATCCCAGGCCGGCCACCATGAGAGCGCCGGGCGTTTCCACGTGACGGACCTGCATGTCCAGATCCGCCGCCTGCCCAAGCCTGTTATCGCAATGGTCGCCGGCTATGCGGTGGGCGGGGGCCATGTGCTGCATGTGGTCTGTGACCTGACCATCGCGGCTGACAACGCGCGGTTTGGCCAGACCGGGCCGAAGGTCGGCTCGTTTGACGGCGGTTTTGGCGCGAGCGTGCTCTCGCGCCTGGTCGGTCCCAAGAAGGCCAAGGAGATCTGGTTCCTGTGTCGCCAGTACGACGCGCACCAGGCGCTTGACATGGGGCTTGTGAACGCCGTCGTCCCGCTCGACCAGCTGGAGTCGGAGACCGTCAGCTGGTGCCGGGAGATGCTGGCGCTCTCCCCCATGAGCCTGCGCCTGCTGAAGGCCAGCTTCAACGCCGACGAGGATGGTCTGGCCGGGATCCAACAGCTTGCACACGACGCGAACTACCTGTTCTACATGAGCGAGGAGGCGGCTGAAGGCCGCCAGGCTTATCTGGAGAAGCGCCGCCCGGACTTCTCCAAGTTCCCGCGCCGCGCCTGATGTCCGTGGCAGCCCCCAACCCGGTGCGCATCTGGGTCATGGCCGCGCGCCCCAAGACGCTCCCGCTGGGAGTGGCGCCTGTGCTGGTGGGCACCGCGCTGGCCGGCTACATGCACGTCTTCCATCCGCTGCGTTTCATCGCGGCGCTGCTGGGCTCGATCTTCATCCAGATCGGGGCGAACCTCTCAAACGACTACTCCGACGCGCATCGAGGAGCCGACACCGAGGATCGCCTGGGGCCGGTCCGGGTGACCGCCGGTGGGCTGGTGCCGCCGCGACAGGTGCTGATCGCAACCTACGTCACCTTCGGTCTGGCGGTGCTCTGCGGCGTGTACCTGATTGCCGTCGCAGGCTGGCAGCTGCTGCTGATCGGAGTCGCCTCCATCATCGCCGGCGTGCTCTACACCGGCGGACCGCGTCCCTACGGCTATGAGGGCCTGGGCGAGGTCTTTGTCTTCCTCTTCTTTGGCTTTGCGGCCGTTGCCGGCTCCTACTTCGCCCAGGTTCGCGACTTCAGCTGGGAGTCGCTGGTGCTCTCGGTGCCGATCGGGCTGATCGCGGCGGCAGTGCTGGTCGTCAACAACACGCGGGACATCGACACCGATCGCCGTGCGAACAAACGCACACTGGCGGTCCGCATCGGCCGCGAGCGTTCCCGGCGCCTGTTCGCGTCGATGGTCCTGCTCGCCTACCCGGTGGTTCTCATCCCGTGGGTGGCCGGCCCGCTCCGCGCATGGCTGCTGCTGCCCTTCCTGTCGCTCCCGATCGCCCGCAGCGTGATCCGGATCGTGGCGGAGCACAGTGACGGGCCGTCTCTGAACCGCGCGCTGGCGCAGACCGGACAGCTGCAGCTGGTCTTCTGCGTGCTGCTCTCCATCGGGCTGCTGCTCAGCAGATGATCGCCTCGGCGACCGTCCACGACGTTCGCCTCACTGATCCCCTCCGACCAACGGCGGGCTCGCCGCAGCTTCGCCCGCTGATCCTGCTCAGACTCGAAGCTGCCGACGGCGCCGTGGGTCTCGGTGAGGCCGCACCGCTTGAGCAGTACGACGGAGTGAGCGTAGATCGCGTGCTGCGGGCACTCAACGCTCACATAGCGCTGCTCGCAGATGTGGATTCCGAGGCAGGCGTTGATGTGCGGGCGGCCTGCGCCGCAGCTGATCCGCTGCCGCAGGCGCTGGCCGCGGTGGACCTGGCGCTGTGGGACCTTGCCGGCCGGCGCGCCGGGAAACCGGTGGCGGAGATGCTCGGCGCCGTGGATCCACCGCCTGTGGCCGTCAATGCGACGATCGGCGCCGTAACGCCACGGGACGCAGCGCTTGAGGCGGAGCAAGCGCTTGCTGCGGGCTTCACTTGCATCAAGGTCAAGGTGGGCACGCCTGATGACCGTCAGCGCCTGCAGGCCGTGCGTGACGCCGTGGGACCAGACATGCTGATCCGGGTGGACGCAAACGGGGCCTGGGATCAGCTCACCGCTCCGGAGCGCATTCGGGCGCTGGCCCGTTTCAACATCGAACTCTTTGAGGAGCCCGTGCACGGGTCAGTCGTCGAGGCGGTTGCGCGTGCGGTGCCGGAATCCCTGCTTGCGTTGGATGAGAGCGTCAGTGCGAATTTGGGCCCCCATGCGCGCCGGCTCTGTGACGCGGTGTGCCTGAAGATCTCTGGCTCCGGTGGGATCACCGGCCTACTTGCCGAAGCCGAACGCGCACGGGAGCTCGGATACGAGGTTTACGTCGCCTCGACGCTCGACGGGCCGCTGGGGATCGCAGCGGCGCTCCATGCGGCAGCTGTCGTTCGTCCTGATCGCCACTGTGGTCTTGCCACACTCGGGCGCTTTGATCGACCGGTGCCCGAGTCCGTGGCAGCGAAGACAGGAAGCATGCGCGCACCTGACGGTCCGGGCCTTGGCGATGGCTTTGCCCGCTGGTATTGAGCGAGCAGGAACTCAGGCGCCAGTGAGCAGCTCGATGATGGCCGCGGGTCGCTCAAGGTGCACGGCATGCCCGGTATCGGGCACGATCGTGATGGTGGCATTGGGAATCATGTCAGCCATCTTCCGCGCAGTTGCAGTGAACTTGGTGTCGTGTGCACCGACCACCAGATCCACCGGCATGTGCAGCTCGGAGAGCCGGTCCCACACTGATGGCAGCGCGCCTGTGCCGAGGCCCCGGAGCGCTGCCGCCAGGCCGTGCGGAGTGCTCTTGACCCGGTCTCGGTGGGCCGCCTCGGCCACATCTGAGGGCAGACCCGCAAGCACCGGCGTCCGGACCCACTCGCGCGCAAACTCCTCAATGCTCAGCGACTCGATCCGCTCGGCAAGGCGCTCATCGGCGAGGCGCCGCTGTTCACGTTCGGTACTGTCAGCGATGCCCGGACTCGCGCCGATCAGCAGCAGACGCGTGACGCGCTCCGGCAGCGCCAACGCCACATGCAGCGCGATCCTGCCGCCCTGCGAGTAGCCGGCCAGGGTGAATGGCCCCGGTGTCAGCTCGGCCACATCGCCGATCACCGCAGAGAGCGTGACCGGCTCGAGATCAGTCGCCGATGCGTGCCCGCGGATGTCCGGTGCGAGCGCACGGTAACTTTGACCGAGCCCAGAGACCACCGGTTGCCAGCTGGCACCGCTGTTGGTGAAGCCGTGCAGCAGCACGAGTGCGGGCACATCCATACCCGCATCATGACCGCAACAGCCACAGACAGCTACCTGGTGCTCCGGGCGATGCTCGATGAGTTCGTGCGCTGCGGAATGCAGCACGCCTGTACGTCGCCAGGTTCCCGCAACACACCGATCGTGCTCTCGATCGCGCAGGAGCCGCGGCTGCGCGCCTGGTCGCACATTGATGAGCGTGCCTCCGGGTTCTTCGCCCTGGGCGCCGCCAAGGCAACCGGCCGACCGGTGGCCATCACCTGCACCTCCGGGACCGCCGCCGCCAATCTGCTGCCGGCGGTGATCGAGGCTCGCGAGGCGGCGGTGCCGCTGATCGTGCTCACGGCTGACCGCCCACCGGAGCTGCGTGACATCGGCGCAGGCCAGACGATCGATCAGATCAAGCTCTACGGCGATGCGGTCAAGTGGTTCGTTGAACTGGGAGTGCCGGAGGCCTCACCCGAGCGGATGCGGTGGGTCAGAGCGCTCGCCTGCCGGGCCTACTGGACGGCCGTGGACGGATGCCCCGGCCCGGTGCACATCAACGT
>JAKAED010000124.1 GCA_021820105.1 Actinomycetes bacterium
CAATCCGAGCTTGCGACGCCCTTCCCGCGGGTCAGCAGCGCCAACAGGGCACAGGCTGCCGCGCTGGAGACAACCACCTGCGCCGGGTGCGCGGCATGGCTCGCAATCGCCAGCAGCGCCGCGGCGGCGGCGCCGATCGCTGCTGCCGCGTTTACGCGCATCGGCTCACGCGATCTTGATCCACACGCCAACGGCGGTGACGACGGCGCCGCCGATCACGAGCGTGATCGCCCAGCGGACCTTGCTGCCGAGGACTGCGTTCGCCAATCCGACTCCTAGAACGCCCAGCGCTGTGATCGCGATGAGCGCCGCGATCCAGCCGGGACCAGGCAGCGCGGCGGCGATCAGGAGCGGTAGAAGCGCGCCCGCCATGCTCGAGGCGCTCGCCAGCCCGCACTGTTCGGCCGCGTAGCGGACTGCGCCTTGCCCGAGCCGAGTGTTGGCCAGGCCCCGATCCGGCGGGAGGCTGAGTTGATGCGAGCCGTGTCGTAAGGTCCCGCGCGCTTCGGAGTATGCGCCTACGAACATCGCGAAGCCGGCGGTCACAAGCGCCGCGATGGAGATACGGACCGCCAGCCCGGCGGTGACGTGGGCGCTGTTGCCAACGAGGCTCGCGGACGCGAGCGTGAGGGCGTTGAGGATCCCGTCGGCGAGTCCGAGCGAGACGGGCAGGAGCATGTCCTTGCGGGCGTCCTTCATCGGGCCCGGGGGACGTAGTCGACGTATCGGTCGCCGATCACGAGCTGGTCGATGCTGTGGACGACCGCGCCGGTCGTCTCGATTGCTTCCAGCAGTTGCTTGAGCTCGATTGCCTCGCCTTCGACGGCGATGTCTGTGCCGATCGTCTCCATGTCGATCTCTGTGATCGTCAGGTTCGCGGCCTCGACTCCTTCGACAGCGTCGATCGCTTCTGCGACTTCTGCGATGCCTGGGCCGGAGAACGCCCAGTCGACGTCGAGCTTTACACGGCGGATCTTCATGGTCAGGTTTCCTTTCTGGCGGCGCGCGGGCAAGCGGGCACGCTTGCTATGTCGCCTCGTTCGGTCATGGCTGGCGCAGGAGCAAGAGCGTGAGCTTGGGTTCCTCGATTAGGCGCCGTCCGATCGAGTGCTCGTACCAGGCGACGATGCCTGCCTCTCCGTGCGTCACGAGCACGATCAGCTCTGCCGCCTGATGCTGTGCGGTGTCGATGATCGCGTCGTCAGGCGGTTGCTCGGGGATGGTGAAGTCGGCGTCGATGCCGTCCGCGCGGAGGCTTGCCGCTATCTGTGACAGGCGCTCGTCAGCGCGCTCGTACTCGAGGTCGCGAACCATCCACGAGGTGGCGGGCAGCAGCCGCGCGCGAAGCGCGGCCTCCGGCGTCTGCCCCACGGCGTGCAAGAGCGTGACGGCCGCATGGAACCCCAGCGATACGGCGCGCACAGCATCCATCGCGGTGTCGATGTCGTGGCGGAAGTCCATTGGCGCCAGGACCCGGTGGATGTCGAACGGCCCGTCCGCCGAGGAGCCGGCAGTACGCAACAGGATTGCGGCGCTGCCGCCGTGCAGAACGCGCTGCGCGATCGGCCCCAGCAGCCGCCCTCGGAGTGTGCGGCGGCCGTGCGCGCACATCGCTACCACGCCGGCGTCCAGCTTCCGGGCCTGCTCCTCGATCGCAAGCGCGACGTCCTCCTGCTCTGCCGGCACGACGTGCACCTCGGCGCTGAGTCCAAGCGCCGCAAGTCGTTGGCGATGGGACTCTAGGTACGTGTTCGCAGCGTCGACTGACGCCAGATGCGGCTCGCCGTGAACCGTCGCGGGCGGCTCGGGCTCGACCGTGTGGACCAGCAAGAGCACGCTGCCGAGATGGCGCGCGAGCGCCTCCGCGGCAGGGAGGCTCGCCTCGGCCAGCCGCGAGCCGTCAAGCGGCACCAGGATCCGATCGAAGATCATCCTGCTGCCGCCTGAAAGAGCAGGAAGACGTTCAGCAGGCTGATGATCCCCACCAGCGTCCAGGCGCCCACGCCCATCACGCGTCCGTTCCGCAACACGCCCATGACCTCAGCGCGCCCGGTGAACCAGGCGAGCGGGATCAACGCCGGTGGAATCCCGAACGAGAGCACAACCTGGCTGATCACCATCGCGCGCGTCGCGTTCACGCCAGCTGCGGCAACCGCGACGGCGGGCAGCATCGTCAACCCGCGACGCACCCATAGCGGGATCGACCTGCGGAGAAAGCCCTGCATCACCATCTGGCCCGCGAGCGTCCCGACCGCTGAGGCTGACATACCGGAGGCCAGCAGCGAGATCCCAAAGATCGCGCTGGCCGCTGACCCGAGGATCGGCGTCAGGGTTCGGTACGCCTGGGGGATCGTTGCCGATGATCCGAGGCCGTGGGTGTGGAACGTCGCCGCGGCGAGCATCAGCATCAGCACGTTGACGATCCCGGCGAGCCCGAGAGCGACGACGATGTCGAGCGCCTGCAGCCGCAGGAGCCTGCGGACTCGGGTGCCGCCGTGGTCGGCGAATCGGTCCTTCATCAGCGCCGAATGCAGATAGATCACATGCGGCATCACTGTCGCGCCCAAGATTCCGGTCGCGAGTAGAACGCTCTCACCGCCTTGTAGGTGCGGCGGCAGGAAGCTCTTTCCGGCGGCGGCGAAGTCCGACTTGCCCATCACCGTCTCGACCACGTAGGAGATCGCGATAACTCCCACCAACGCCCCGATCAGCGCCTCGAACAACGACATGCCCCGCTGCTGCAGCAGCAGCACAACGCACGTCGCGGCACCGCACACGAGCGTTCCCGGCAGCAGTGAGATCCCGGTCAGCAACTGCAGGCCCAGCGCGGCGCCCAGAAGCTCAGCGAGATCGGTCGCCATCGCTACCGTCTCGGCACCGAGCCACGCAGCGATCACAATCGGCTGCGGCGCATGATCGCGGATCAGCTCCGGCAGGCTGCTGCCGGTAACCAGCCCGAGCTTCGCCGCCAGCGCCTGAACGACCATCGCAACGAGGTTCGCGACGACCACGACCCACACCAGCAGGTAGCCAAATGCGGCGCCGCCCTGGATGTTGGTCGCGAAGTTACCCGGGTCAACGTAGGCGACCGAGGCGACCAGCGCGGGCCCGAGCATCAACCCGAGCCGCCGGCCGGGCCGAGCGGCGCGTTTTGGGCCTATCGACTGACTGGCGGCCGAGGTGATCTTCGCTCACGAGCTTTCTACGACGCATTACACGTCGTCTCGTAGAAGCCATCAGCGAAGGACCGCGGTTTTCCCTTTAGGGACGAGCGAGCTTCATCACTCGCGGCCAAGACTACCCCGTGTCCCAGCATCGCTCCCGTCCGGGCCGCAGAATTCCCGGCGCCGACGCGCCGCCGCCTAACGGCCTTTGCAACGCCGACTGAGCATCCCAACGAAGGCGACCACGGTAGCCAGATGTACACTCGCCGTAGTGACTTGCCATGAGCGATGAGGCTCGCTCTAACCGCGGCCCCGCCGCTGATGGCCTCTCTTCCCGCATCCGACAAGGAGAAGAGAGACATGCGCAAACCGCGAGCCACGCCCCAGCAACGTGCCCGTGAAACCAGCGGGCGGGCGATCACGAATCTCGAAGCGGCCGGTGCCGGCGTCACGATGGTCAAAGACGGCGACCACTACAGAGTGTTCAAGGACGGCAGTCCTATCGGTCAGGTCTGGCGGAGCTCGATCGGCGCATGGGGCTACACCACTACCGACGGACATGACGGCTTCATACGCCTACGTCGCACCAGCGCAAGAGATGCCCTCGTCAAACGGCACCTCAAGCAACATCACCAGGAAGCCAACGACAGCTGACGCGCCGCAGGCCACAAGTCCTCGTTCACCGACTCTCGGCGGTCGAGTCCGAGAGGGTCACCCGGTGGGCGGGGTTCTCTAGCCGAGAAGGCGCCCGAGGACCGCGCCGGCGATCACGTCAGAGGGGAAGTGGACTCCGAGGTACAGCCTCGAGAAGGCGGTGGCGGAGGCGAGCGCCCGTAGGCCGGCGGTTGGCAGCAGCTGGTCGAAGGCGCTGATCGCGGCTACCGCCGCCGCTGTGTGCGAGCTCGGAAAGCTCCGCGCCGTCGGGGTGGGTGCCAGTGGCGGTAGATCCGCGAGCTGGGGGCGTTCTCTCGGGACCGCGCGCTTGATCGCACGGGAGGTCAGTTCCACGAGCGCGATGCGGGCGGTCGCCGACAGCCATTGCTGGCGCCGCCCGCGGTCGACGACGCCACATGTGAGACCGACCGCGATCCAGCCGTCGCTGTGATCGGTGGCGCGGGACAGCAGCGTAAGCGCCTGGGTTACAGCGGCGGGATGGGGCATTTGCCGCACCCAGCGCACGCCCGCCGCGTCGATCGCGGCCAACCTGCCGATGGTCGGGCCCGGGTCAGCGCTCGTGCCACCGGGGGCCTTGGTCTTCGTCTCGCTCTCGCCTGTGCTGTTCATGACGCTCTCCGATCGGTCTGGGAACCGGGTTGGTAGAGGCCATCAGCAGCTCCAGCGGCTACAGGCACGCGAGCCTCATCGCTTGTTTTCAGCATACCCGCGGGTGGGATCCCGGACTTCAGTCCGCAAGGCGTCGTTGTGTCATGACAAAGAGCGGCAGTGCCGTGAACTCGGCGGCTACGGAGAAGGTGATGACGAGTGGGAGCGATACATCGAAGAGCAGGCCGATCGCGGTGCTGCCGAGGAACCAGGCGATGCCGTAGCCGCCGGTGAAGATGCCGTAGGCGGAGGCTCGCCGGTCGCCGCCAACCATCCGTCCGACCACAGCGGGGATGATTGATTCCTGCACGCCGGAGCCGAGGCCCCACAGGAGGATGCCGATCAGTCCGGTTCCGAATCCGCCGAGGAACACCAGTGGCGCGTAGACGCCGGAGAAGATCGTGAGCGGGATGAGCAGGCGCATGCCGTAGCGGTCAAAGAGCCGCCCGAAGATCAGCGACCCGGCGCCGCCGATGAACATCGCGATCGCGTAGAAGACGGGGATGGCGTCCGTCGAGACGACCTTGGCTCGCTCAAAGTGGTAGGCGATCAGGGGGAAGTCCGCGAAGCCGGCACCGACTAGTGCGGCGGCGGCGAGATAGATCCAGAACACGCGTGGCATCTGCTCGCCGGTGGCGAGCTTGGCGCCGCCCGCTTCGAGATCGGCTGGGTGCGGGTAGCTGAGGCGGGCGGTGGCGAGCACGCACAGTTCGATCGCGCCGGGGATCGCCAGCAGCGCGAAGGCGAGCTTGTAGTCGCCGTGGCGGAGTACGAGCACCAGCGCGACCAGCAGCGGGCCGAAGGTGGCACCGAACTGGTCGAGCGCCTCGTGCAGCCCGAACGCCCAGCCGTATCCGATCTGTTCGGCGGCGTGGGAGAGCATCGCGTCGCGGGGCGGGTTGCGGATCGCCTTGCCGATCCGTTCCAAGATGATCAGTAGCGCCGCGACCTCCCAGCTTCCGGCGAGCGCCAGCAACGGCACGACCGACATTTGCAGGATGTAGCCGCCGATCGTGATCGGCCAGTACCGTCCGGTGCGGTCTGCGCCCGGGCCGGAGAAGAGCCGCAGCCCATACCCGAGCAGCTCGCCGGCGCCGGTGACCATGCTGATCGCCAGTGCGCCGGCGCCGAGTAGGCCGAGGTATTGGCCGACGATGCTGCGCGATCCCTCGTAGGTGAAGTCGGCGAAGAAGCTCATCACGCCGACGAGCAGCACGAACCGGAGCGCGGCGGCGGCCCGCTTGGGCTGCGGTCCGACGTCGCTAGGCGCCGTCGTCTGGCGGAGCAGGTTCCGGGCCTTCGGGTGCATTTGCGCTCAGGTCAGTCGAGGTCGATGGTGGCGAGGATCGGGAGGTGGTCGGAGGCGTGGTGCGCGCGTTCGTCGTCGATTACGGCGTAGCTGCGGGCGCGCGCGGCCATCAGCGGGCTGGCCAGGAAGTAATCGCTGCGGAACGGGACGAACTCCGCGTCGGGGAATCCGCGTGCGGGCACCGTCGGCGCGGGTGCCTCGTTGAGCTGGGCGCCGAGATCAACCAGTCCTGCGCGGGTCGCGAACTCCAGGGCGGAGCGGTCGCTGCGACCGTCCGCGCCGAGATAGCGCACTCGATGGTGCGCGGCGAGCGCGTTCCAGTCGGGCGGCTCGGGGTCGGTGGGCGCGAGCGAGTTGGCATCGCCACCAACGATCGCGACGGCGTCTGGCGCGGCCAGGTCTGCCAGCCAGCCGACCTCGGCTGCGCGCAACGCGGGGCTCAGCGGGGAAAGATGCATGCTCGCGAACGTGATCGGCTGCTCGAACCCCGCGACCTGCACGGTCAAGGCGGCGAGCGCGTGATGAAAATGGGCGCTGTCAGCACGGAACGAGAGCGGCCGCATCGACGCGGCTATGAACACCGCGGTGTGCTGCCCGGTATGCGGGGCAACAGCCAAGAATCCGCGCATACCCAAATCGCTCTCTGCCCTGTGCAGCAAGGCCGCGCCGTCGCGGTCAAAGCCCCTGGCTTCTTGGACGAGCAGCACGTCGGGACGGGCGTCGGCGATGAGCTGTACCTGATCACGCCAACGCCTCTCGTCGGAGCCGTCGCGGCCTCCGTTGAGGATGTTGTAGCTCATGACGCGCATCTGGCTCCTGTCGTTCGGCGGTGGCTGGTGGGTGCGCTCAACTAGGCGAGCACGGTTCATTGCGGTGTGCGAGAGCCGTGTGGGCTTCACGAGCCGCGTAGTAGACGATCACGAGGCCGGCTGCTGGGTCGGCCCACCACCATCCGAACGCGGCGTTCAGGCTCAACCCAACCAGCACCGCGCCAGCGAGATAGGCGTCGATCAGCGTGACCCGGCCCTCTGTCTGCAGTACCGGGTTACCCAGTGCTTTGCCGGTACGGGCCTTGCCGTGCGCCAGGGCCAGCATCACGACGAAGGTGACCGCGGTCCAACCGATTCCAAGGAGCGAGTGGTGCGGGCGTCCGCCGCTCGCAAAGGTGTAGGACACCTCGGCGATCAGGTAGGCGACCAGCAGCACAAAGCCGATCCCGATGGCCCGCATCGCCCGTCGCTCCCGCTCAGCGCCGCTTCCGGTCAGCTCCCACACGACGACGGTCGACGCGCCGATCTCAATCAGCGAGTCGAACCCAAACCCGGCCAGAGCGACCGAGTGTGCAGCCACCGCCCCGACGACCAGGACGACGACGCCAACGACGTTCCATCCCAAGGTCAGGTATTCCAAGCGCAACCCCCGCCGCAGCAGCATCGCCGACCGTCGGGCCGCGGCGCCGGTTATCGCTGCCGGTACATCTGTCTCGGTTCCTGTCTGCGGCAAGGTCGCCACGCCATCTCCCAACATGCGTAACAGCTGTTAGCGATGAGCATAACGGCTGTTAGACGTCCTGGGTCGAGTCGCGTGCGTACACGCGAGCGGCGAACTCCTCCAACACGGTTGCGCACTCGGCCAGTCGCTGCTCCGCCTCGTCGGCGCCGCCAGCGTCGAAGCGGTCGCGGCCGCGCACCTTCTCAAACCAGCTGCGGAGCTTGTTGAGGTCCTCCTCGTTCTCCTCAAGCTCCGCGTAGGTGAAGTGCGTGGCCGCGGTCTCGCGTTCGATCTCGGTCAGGAAGTCCCGGCACCGGTCGACGATCTCGGCGTACTCCTCGTCGCGGGCCGCGTTCATCGAGGCGATCACCTGCTCCTGACCGGCGAGCGCGACTGCGCGAAATACCTGGGCCGAGCCGCCCATCTCGGTAGTGATCTCCTCCTGAAGCCGCAGCAGTGACCGCTCCGCCGCCGGGTCCGCGGGCAGGGCAACCACGGCGTTCTGCAGATAGAGCGCGCCGAGCTGACGCAGGCGACGCCAGACCTGTGCGCGCAGCCGACTCGGCTCGCTCGGCACCCGGTACACCAGCACCACCCATCCAGATGATTCCGCCATCACCGCATTGTCGCTGCCTGGTCCGTGCGCGGCCACGACCCGCCGCAGCCTGCTGGGACAGACGACCGTCGGGCATCGCATCGGCGAGTCCAATAGGGTCACCGCAAGAGGGCGCGTCTGCGATCTCAGCGACCATGAAAGAGTCGCTGTCGGCTAGTTCCTCAAGAAGGCCGCGAATCGACTCGGGTCCTTTGATCTTGACCAGGCTCCTCAGCGCTTCGGCGGCCAGAAACGGATCAGAGCCCGCGGCGATCACCGATCGCAATGCGGGCTCGGCGCTCAGCACATGGTGCTCGCCCAGCGTCCGCGCAGCGAGGACTGCACGGTCCCCGTCGGGATGGTGGAGCGTCCAAATCAGCCGCTCGTCGTAGCTGATCGACCCCGGCGGTTCGATCGACTTCCCACAATGAACGCACGGCCCGCTGCTGACCGAGTTGAGGCCGTAGCAGTGAAAGCACCAATATCTCGGCGTATCAGGCGAGCGCCCAGGCACGGCGGGACCTCCACGAATCCGTTGGACACGTTGCAGAGGCCATCAGCGGCTTGGCCGCGGTGTGAGCGAGCCTCATCGCTCCGGGAAACCCGACCGTAGCACCCGCTGGTAGGTTTCAGCCTGGCGATGAGGCCCGCCCTTAACCGCCGCCGCAAGGGGGCTGATGGCTTCTACCGATCGTTGTAGAAGCCAAAAGAGGAGGTCGGGCATGCCGGTACGCGTGAAAGCTCGCGCAGTCATCTGGGTCGGTGACCAGGTGGTCGTACACAAGGTTCTACGCAACGAAAAGCCGCACGTGACGCTTCCCGGCGGCCGGGTCAACGAGCGTGAGTCAGTCATCGACGCACTCCACCGGGAGGTGCAAGAGGAGATCGGTCTCGCGATCGAAGTCGGCGACCTGCTGTTCGCAGCAGAGGTGATCACCGGCGCCAGCCGCCAGGACGTAGAACTCGTGTTCGAGGCGAGACCGCGCGACTCGATCGACGGGCGGCAGTTCGATCTCGTCGACCCCACCGATCAAGTGTCGAGCAACGTGCTGCCGCCCGTGCTCAGCGAGGTCGCACGCCGCCGCCAATCGCCAGACGCAGCCGCGCCCCACTGGCTTGGGAATCTCTACGTTGCGGGTGGCTCATCGACCTGACGCCCAGCGTGCCCGACCATGACTCAGCCGGCGACTGAGCCGCTCAATCAAGGCGATCCAGCCGGGCCGCGGTCGGAGGTCTAAGCGAATCGGACCGAGCCCTCGTGCGCGTAGACCGAAACTTCGGCGATGAAGCTCGCCGTAACCGCGCGCTCGCGCTGATGGCTTCTACTGAACGGATGGGAACGTCAGTGGAGGCTTGTCGTGAGCATTTGCAACCCGCGCCGGTCAGCAGGCAGCACGCCCGGCGCGGAACTCGACGCTGAACCGGCCGTCGCGACGACGCTGCGGGGCATCGTGGGCGACGGAGCTGCGCAAGCTGCTCGGATTTGTGTACGCATGGATCGTCCGATCCGATCGCTCGCGGTGAGAGCGATGGGCCACTCGGAATGGGCTGGTCATGCCCGGGGCCGGTAGCTGGCCACACACGGAGTCGCAGTGTCCTCACTGCGTCTACCTTCACCAGCCCGAACCGCCGTGGCTGGACGACTCGGGCTACGAAATCGTCGGGTTCTGCCGCCACCCCCGGATTGCGATGGAGCTGTTCCGGCCGCAGAAGCGCGATCTCAGTAAGGGCGAGCGTTGCCCGCTGTTCGTCCGTGCCGCAGAATCACGCGCAAAGTGACCTGTGGCGGGGAATCGTTTCCGGGCTGCGGTCTCTGTGCCCGCGGCGAGCCTGAGACCGATGAGTCGGCCTGCAAGCGGTCTCAGTGGCGCGCGGCGCGCCAGACGGAAGTCGCAAGCAATCCGAGCACGGCTGCCGGCACTATCCACCAATCCGTCTTGGTTGCGCCGACGATCGAAGGCCAACCGGTGGCGCCTGAAAGCGATTAAGGGGAGCAGCTCACTCCGGGGGTGGTGAGCTGCGCGGTTGTCGCGGTACCTTCGACGAGCCCTCAACGAGCCACCAAAAATCCCGCTCGAACGCGTCCCAACGACGCTGCTTTCGGCCAGGCGGGAAGCTGGCAAGCAGAGCTCGAACAGTCCCGGCGATCCGGAGCACTAGCCGCGTCAGGTCCGCCGGGGCAGCAGCCGTCTCCGGCTGAGGTTCAACGTCATCCGGCGATGACAGCGGGCGACTGTGCAGGTACACCCAGATAGCGAGCGCCGTGAAGCTCGCGCAAGACATCGCGCCGCAAAGCACGATCAACGCCGTTGACCGCCCGCGCGCGAGCGAGATTGTCGCGATCATGCTCGCCATAAAGACCGCGAACAGCAGCGGTGCAAGCAGTTGGCTCAGGCGCCTCATCACCACCACCCCGCACAGGAGCCGCGGACTCCGGGCCGCACTATCACTTCGGCGGATCGTGCTGACGCGGCCTCGGCCGCATCGACCGAACCGGTCAGATCTGGCTTTGGCTTCGTCCGGCAACGCCAGGTGCTTGCCAAGGGTTCGATACGCATGAGACCTCCTTCGCTGCTGAGTCTTCTCGGAACCTTCCGTAGAAGCCATCAGCTGCCGAAGCGGCGGTTCAGGCGGGCCTCATCGCCTTGAGCAAGTAATACCAGTGAGCTGGCACGGTGCGTGGCTGTCGATCCCGATCAGGCCGCGGCTCCGACCGACTCGGAACGATGTGCTTTGCGCCTTGCCAAGGCGTCATGCTGCGGCGTGTGCATGCACCCGCTCCGCATCATGCCGTACGGCCGCGGCATGAGCAGGTCCTCATCAAGGTGGACCCGGCAAAGGGCAACGCCACAGTGATGGCAGATCGCGACCGCTGGCGTAGCCTCGCCGGCGACATCGCATACGTAGCAATTCATTTCCCAATCCTCTCTCGTGTGACTGAACTAGTCCCTGGAGGCCGAGAGGACTTCCGGCTACGTGCAGCTAGCAGCGAACTTCGCGAGAAGCGGTCCGGATGAGAGGGGTCTGCGCGCACGTGCTTCCTAAGCCTGTCTGTCTCTAGGAACCGACGTAGAAGCCATCACCCTGTATGCGGGATTACGCGGGCCTCATCGCGCGCTACCCCACGAGTTTACCCCGCTGCGGGCAGCCCATTCAAGGCGAAGGCGTCGCTAGCGAGGCCGCTGCGCTTCTCATCCGAGAGGATATGCTCGAACGTGGCGATGAAGCTCGCCGCAACCGCGCGCAGCGCTGATGGCTTCTACCTAGCGCCCCCCGGGGGGCCGACCTGACAACGGTAGGAGGCAGCGGTGGCAAAGTCCCAGTACCCAACCTCACGAGCTTCAGCAGGGGTCCGCCGGCGAGACTTCGACGGCGATCCGAGCTGCAGGCTCCGCATGATGACGAGCTCCCGCGATCGTGCGACTCTGCGACTCGGCATTCACGACACCAGCCCCGAGGTCGCACGCGCAGCGATCGTACGCCTGGTCGAACTCGACGGCACCGGAGCCTCACCCACCCTCCGGGCGGCGCTTCTGGACGCGGACCTTTCGATCGTCGAAGACCTCGTCAAAGCGCTCCGAGACC
>JAKAED010000125.1 GCA_021820105.1 Actinomycetes bacterium
TTCCGATCTGGCCCCGCGCCTCGATTCACTCAAAGGACGTTCGGGTAGCTGCCAAAGGGGTTCGTTTCTGACCGGACGGAGCCCTGAACACGAACGCCCAGCGGCCTAGGAGCCAGATATGCCTGATACCGCCACATTCATGCTCGAGCGCCTCACCAGGTGGGGGATCAAGCGCATCTACGGATATCCGGGAGACGGGATCAACGGCCTGATGGGCGCCTTTCACGAGCTGGGTGACCGTCTTGAGTTCATCCAGACGCGTCACGAGGAGATCGCCTCCTTCGCAGCAACCGCTCACGCCAAGTTCACCGGCGAGGTGGGCGTCTGCATGGCCACCTCCGGCCCAGGCGCGATCCACATGTTGAATGGGCTCTATGACGCCAAGCTCGACCATCAGCCGGTGGTGGCGATCATCGGTCAGCAGAAGCGCATGTCGCTGGGCGCCAACTATCAGCAGGAGGTTGATCTCAACACCCTGTACAAGGATGTGGCCAGTGAGTATCTGATGACGGTGATGGCGCCGACACAGGCGCAGCACGTGATTGACCGCGCCGTCCGGATTGCCAAGGCCTCACGATCGGTGACGGCCGTGATCGTGCCGGAGGACGTCCAGGAGATGCCGTACGAGGAGCCGCCGCGGGCACACGGCGCGGTCTACTCATCCCTCGGCTTCTCCACGCCCGTGCTGCGACCGCGTGATGAGGACCTCCAACGGGCCGCGGAGATCCTCAACAAGGGCGAGAAGGTCGCAATGCTGATCGGTCAGGGAGCCGCGCACGCTCAGGACGAGGTTGTGCAGGTTGCGGAGCTGCTCGGCGCGGGCGTCGCCAAGGCGCTCAACGGGCGCGCCGCGCTTCCGGATGATCTGCCATTTGTGACCGGCTCGATCGGCCTGCTAGGCACCAAGCCCAGCTACGACATGGTGATGGATTGCGACACGCTGCTGATCGTGGGCTCCAACTTCCCCTACGCCGAGTGGCTGCCGGAGGAGGGGTCCTGTCGTGCCGTTCAGATCGACATCGACGGTCGGCTGCTCGGGATGCGCTACTCCCCGACCGAGGCGAACCTGGTGGGGGACTCCAAGGACACGCTGCAGGCCCTGATCCCGATGCTCAAGCGCAAGGAGGATCGCTCCTGGAGGCAACGGATCGAGAGCGAGATCGAGCGCTGGTGGCGCCTGATGGATGACCGGGCCCACCTGGACGCAGAGCCGATCAACCCGCAACTCGTCTTTGCGGAATTGAGCGGCCGCCTGCCCGAGCGCTGCATCCTGACCTCTGACTCGGGATCGGCGACCAACTGGTGGGCGCGCCACCTGCGGCTGCGCACGGGCATGGACGCGGCTCTATCCGGGACGCTCGCCACGATGTGCCCCGCGGTCCCATACGCGCTCGGGGCAAAGTTCGCCTTCCCTGACCGACCGGTGATTGCATGCCTCGGTGACGGCGCCATGCAGATGCTCGGCAACGCCGCCTTGATCGACATCGCGCACTACTCGGAGCGCTGGCGCAACCGGCAGTGCGTGATCCTCGTACTAAACAACCGGGATCTCAATCAGGTCACCTGGGAGCAGCGCGTGCTGTCGGGCGACCCGAAGCTTGAGGCATCGCAGGTACTTCCCGCCTTCAACTTCGCGCGCTACGCGGAGGGACTTGGGATCAAGGGGATCCGGGTCGAGCGGCCCGATCAGGTGGGGCCGGCATGGGATGAGGCGCTCAGCAGCCCGGGTCCCGTGCTGTACGAGGCCATCACCGACCCGGAAGTCCCGCCGCTGCCACCGCACATCAAGTTCGAGCAGGCCAAGAAGCTCGCCAAGGCCCTGCCGGGCGACCCGCACACAGCGCGTGTGGTGACGCAGGCGCTGAAGGGCAAGATCGAAGAATTCACGACCCGCTGAGCCGGCCATGAGCATCAGCACACCGGCTCGGGTCGACGCCCGCTTCCGCGGCGGAATGGCGGCAACCGTGATGGTTGACGTGCGCGGACTCAGGCGTCGCCTGGAGCAGGAACTGGAGGGGGAGGTCCGCTTCGACACCGCCTCAAAGGCGATGTATGCCACCGACGGCTCCAACTACCGGCAGGTGCCACTTGGTGTCGTGATTCCCCGCACGCTCGATGATGTTGTGGCCACACACCGTGCCTGCCATGAGTTCGGAGCACCGATCGTCAACCGCGGAGGCGGCACGAGCCTCTCAGGCGAGGCGGTGAACTTCGGCGTCGTCATCGACCACTCCAAGTACCTGACCGAGGTTGCCGACGCCGATCCCCAGGAGGGCACGGTGGTCTGCCAGACGGGCGTGATCAACGAGCAGCTCAATGAGCAGACCGGAGCGCAGATCGGCATGATCTTCGGCCCGGACCCCTCGACGCACTCCCGCTGCACAATCGGCGGCAACCTCGGCAACAACTCGTGCGGGATCCATTCGGTCCAGTCGCAGCTCTACGGACCCGGCCCGCGCACCTCTGACAGCGTGGAGGCGCTGGAGGTCGTCACCCACGACGGTGAGCGCTTCTGGGTCGGCTGCGATGAGGAGGGGCGCCTGCAGTCGATCATCGATGCGGGTGGCCGCAAGGGCGAGATCTACGCCCAACTGCGGGATCTGCGAGACCGCTACCAGGACCTGATTCGCGACCGCTTCGCGCCGGTCGACCAGGTGCCCCGACGCGTGTCCGGCTACAACCTTGACGAACTGCTTCCGGAGCGTGGCTTCAACGTCGCGCGCGCGCTGGTCGGTACCGAGAGCACCTGCGTGACCGTCCTGCGAGCAAAGTTCAAGTTGACCCCGGCGATGCTGAACCGCACCCTTGTGGTGGTTGAGTACGACCAGCTGCCGGACGCGGCCGAACACTGCAGCGAGATCATCGAACGGTGGCGCCCGATCGGACTCGAGGCCCTGGATCACCGTCTGATCGAGAACCAGTCTGGCATGGGGATGAACGTCTCTGACCTGGAGGAACTGCCGCGCCGTGACAGGCCTCACTCAACGTGGCTGATGGTGCAGTTCGGCAGCGATACCTCAGGGGAGTCCGAACAGACCGCTGAGCGCTTCCGGGACTGGCTGGTGGCGGAGAAGGGTTATGAGGCGGAGCGCGTGAAGATCATGCGCTCCAATCAACAGGGCGGCCACTCTGGCGCGCTCTGGCAGATCCGTGAGGGCGGACTCGGGGCGACCGCGTTCCCGCCTGACGGCAACGATCACTGGCCCGGCTGGGAGGACTCGGCAGTGCCCCCGGAGCGGTTGCGCGAATATCTCTGCGACCTGGAGGCGCTGATTGACCGCTACGGCTATCACGGCGCGCTCTACGGTCACTTCGGCCAGGGCTGCATCCACTCCAGGATCGACTTTGACCTGCGCTCCGCGCAGGGCATCAGCCGCTACCGCGAGTTCATGGAGGAGGCGGCTGATCTGGTCTGCTCCTACGGCGGGTCGCTCTCCGGAGAGCATGGTGACGGTCAGCAGCGCGCTGAACTGCTGGTCAAGCAGTACGGGCCGGAGTTGCTCGACGCGATGCGCGCGTTCAAGCAGATCTGGGACCCGGACTGGAAGATGAACCCCGGCAAGGTTGTCGATCCCTACCGCCTGGACGAGAACCTCAAGCTCGGCACCGACTACAACCCCTGGCGTCCGCCCGTCCGCTTCTCCTACAGACAGGACAAGGGCGACTTTGCGCACGCGATGTTGCGGTGTGTCGGGATCGGCCAGTGCCGCGTTCCCGACGCATCGACCGTCATGTGTCCCAGCTACATGGCAACCCGCGAGGAGAAATACTCGACGCGTGGACGGGCCCGGCTGCTGTTTGAGATGCTGGAGGGCGAGGTCATAACCGACGGCTGGCAGTCACAGGAGGTCTATGAGGCGCTTGACCTCTGTCTCTCCTGCAAGGGTTGCACCAGTGACTGTCCGGTTCAGGTCGACATGCCCACCTACAAGGCGGAGTTCCTCCACCACCACTACCAGAGCGTCCGTCGCTGGCGTCCGCGCCACGCGTACGCCTTTGGGCTGATCGACCAGGCCGCACGGGTTGCCTCGAAGGTGCCCGAGCTGGTCAACGTCGCCGCACACACACCCGGCGTGGCGACCGCGGTCAAGTTCGCCGCCGGCATGTCACAGGAGCGCACCGTTCCAAGGTTCGCGCCGATGACCCTCCAGCAGTGGTGGCAGCGGCGCGGCGGCACCCGGAACCCGGCGGGGAGACGCGTGATCGTCTGGCCTGACACGTTCAACAACCACTTCCACACCGACGTGGGGGTCGCGTGCGTGGAAGCGATCGAGGCCGCCGGCTGGCAGGTGGTCATCCCCAAGGGTCATGTCTGCTGCGGACGTCCGCTCTATGACTACGGGTTCCTGGACCTGGCCGCACGCTACCTCAGGCACACGTTGGACGTGCTGCGTGAGGATGTGCGCGCCGGCACTCCGGTGGTGGGCATGGAGCCGAGCTGCCTGGCGGTCTTCAAGGACGAGCTAACCGGCATGTTCCCGCACGATGACGACGCGCAGCGTCTGGCCAGAAACGCGATGCACTTCTCAGAGTTCTTTGAGAACTTCCAGCTGCCGGTGCCACAGCTCAAGCGGCGTGCGCTTGTCTGGGGCCACTGCCATCACAAGGCAACCGGAGGCATGGACCCTGAACACGCGCTGCTCGGGCGGATGGGCGTGCAGGTTGAGGAGGTCCGCGGTGGTTGCTGTGGTCTGGCCGGCTCGTGGGGCTTCGAGCAGGGCCACCATGACATCTCCATCCAGTGCGGTGAGCAGGCCCTGCTACCCGCCGTACGCGCCGCCGCAGAGGACACGCTGGTGATCGCCGACGGCTTCTCCTGCAAGACGCAGATCCAACAGTCGGATGCGGATCGCACGGCCCTGCATGTGGGTCAGGTGATCGCCCTGGCGCACGAGCAGAGTGCCGCCGCCGGCCACAACGGTCGCCGTGTCGTGAGCGGTCATGATGTGCGGCCACGTCCCCCGTTCGGGGTTGAGGCAGCTCGCGTGAGCGCGCCGCTCGTGGTCGCGGGCGGGCTCGCCGGGGTCGCGGCCGTCGCCGCTCGTCGCGCCCGCTCAGGCAACCGCCGCTGAGGAGGCGGCGGTTGGCTCGCCGGCGCGTGCGTCCGGCGTCTGACGGTCTGCGGCCCTCTCGACTGAACCCGGGTCGCGAACGATCAGGGTTCCGTCGGGCTCGCGCGTGACAAGGCCCTGAGTGACGAGCTTGCGGAACGCCGTGGTGACCGAGGGGCGCTGCGCTCCCAGGATCTCGCTCAGCACCTCGTGCGTGATCCGGAACGGGATCCTGACCCCGCGCGGTGTCACGCGTCCCCAGGAGTTGGCCAGATGCCAGAGCGTCTCCAGCAGCCGATTCTCAACGCGGGTGTGGTGGCTGACGGCCATCAGGTAGGAGGCGTAGCGCGCGCGTCGCAGCAGTCGGGATGAGAAGTTCACGATCAGCTGTGAGCGGCGGCCGATCAGATTCGTCACATCGCTGTCGAGCACCGCCAGGCGCAGCGGATGGAAGACCCGCCAGTCCAGCGCAAACTCACTCATCCCCCACAGCAACGGCTCCTCCCACGGCCGCAGGATGTCCCCGCAGCTGAGCAGCTCGGTGGCAACCGCTCGGCCAACGCGGAGCCTGCGTCCCAGCAGTCCGTCCAGGATCAGCAGCCCGTAGGCGGTCTCATGGTCGTAGTCGGGTGGCTGCCAGCGCGGGCCCGGTACCGACAGGACCGGCGCCACCAGTGCCCTGGTCGCCGCCATCCGATCCTCAACCGAGAGCCCCATGCCCAGATCGGGATCCTCATCGAGCAGGCGGCAGTGGCCGTGCAGGGTGTGGCCGTTGTGCCCACGGCTCTGGACTCTGGTGCTGCCGTTGAGTGAGGCGGCCCGCACCGCCGGTGAGGATTGGATCATTTGCTCGACTGATCCCCCTGTCAGGGAGTTACAAAACCGTCGGGTATCAGCTCGATGATCAGCACAAGACAGGTCCATTTGTCCCTGCAATCCGGTTGATCTTCGGACCACAATTCCGCCGCTCCGCGGCCTGTTGGAGGCGATCTGGAGCCGCTGCCGCTCAGCGCAGCGGTGTCTCGCCCAGTCGCTCGCACAGCTCTGTGAGCGATCGGTACACGGCAATCGCGCCCGCCTCGCGCAGCTCGGAGGCGCAGTAGCCGCCGGTCAGCACAGCGATCGTCGGGACATTCGCTTGAGCGGCCGCTCGCACGTCCCATGGCGTATCACCGACCATGAGCGCCTCACCGCCTTCGAGCTTCGCGCGCGCGGTGCTCATTAGGTCAGGACTGGGCTTGGTCTGATCAACGTCGGCGGCGCTGGTCGTCGCATCCACCAGCTCTCGGACGCCAAGCAGATCCAGGTAATGCTCCACCTCGCGCCGCTTGGCGGAGGACGCCAGCACCACCGGGTGCTGGCGCTGCTTGAGCGCAACGATCAGCTCGCGGGCCCCGTCCAGCACGGAGACAGTGTCGATCGACGCCAGGTAAAGAGCGTCGTGGGCGCTGCGAACCGCATCTCCGTGCTCCCGCTCAAAGTCGGCGTCCGTCAGCGCGCTTACCAGTTGATCCCCGCCCATCCCCACATGGCGATGGATCCGCCAGACCGGCAGCGTCACGTCGTACTGGCGGAACGCCATATACCAGGCCAGAGCGTGCTGGTAGTTGGTGTCAACCAGCGTGCCGTCAACGTCCAGGATCGCCGCCGTTGGCATCAATGCTCACGCCCTGCCCGGAGCGTGTCGGCACCAAACCCGAGTGGCCAGAGCCCGGCTGGAGGCCTAAGCTGCAGGCGTGAACTCCGCGCAGCTTGAGACGCTTGCCCGCCTGCTTTCTCATCGTCCAGGATCCCGATGCCGCACTCACCTTCTATCGGGATACGCTGGGCTGGAACTGCGCAACGACGTTGCCCGCGACCAGTTCCGCTGGATCACAGTCGGCGCTGCCTCGCAGCCCGAGGTTTCGGTCGTGCTCACCAACTACCTCAACGGGAGCCCGGCCGACAACGACGCCATGGCGGCCCTGGTTGCCAAGGGTGCGCTAAACGGCGTGCACTTTCACGCCGACGATCTGGACGCGGCATTTGAGCGGCTGCGTGCCGCCGGTGCCGAGATCGTCCAGGAACCGGCCGATCAGCCCTGGGGTGCGCGTGACGGCGCCGTCCGCGACCCGTCGGGCAACCTCATCAGGATCGACCAGTCGCCAGCGGCCTCCTGACCGGAGCTCGAGAGCGGTGGTCGGTTGCCGCGACCGGCCACCGCTCTCGCGACCCGTCACCGGCGCCGCCGGCTACCGGCTCATCGCTGTTTCGGTCTTGATAGAAAGACCGTGAGAGAGAGGCAGAACGATCCATTCAGAAAGGTGGATTTGCATGCCAACAATCGCCCCTGATGTGGCGGCGTCCATGCGCCGTACTCAAGTCGGGCGTCGCCGTCTGGCCTCCGTGCTGGTCGCTGCTCTGGCTCTGTTGCTGCTGGGCGTCTCAAGCGCCTCAGCCAGAGACCTCAGGCACCACGATCTGAGCGGCGCCCCTGCCGCCGTGAACCTCGGTCCAAACGTGATTGTGTTCAACCCGAGCATGACACCCGCTGAGATCAAGGCGAAGGTTGATGCGATCGCCAACCAACAGGTCCCCAACCAGTTCGGCACCCAGCGCTATGAGCTCCTGTTCGAGCCGGGCACCTACGGCAGCGCGACCGACCCGCTGAACTTCCAGGTTGGTTACTACGAGTCCGTTGCCGGTCTGGGCGCATCGCCCAAGGACGTGGTGATCAACGGCTCGATCGACTCCTACAACCAGTGCGATAGCAACGGCTGTACCGCGCTTGACAACTTCTGGCGGTCGATGTCGAACCTCACGATCAACGTGACCAACCCGAACGGCTGCTACACGGGCGAGTTCTGGGCGGTCTCGCAGGCTGCACCGCTGCGCCGTGTGCTGATCAACGGCAACGGCGAGAACACGACGCTGATGGACTATTGCACCGGTCCGTCGTACGCAAGCGGCGGATTCATCGCTGACTCGCAGTTCACCGGTGCTGTGATCAACGGCTCTCAGCAGCAGTGGTTCACGCGCAACAGTTCGCTGTTGGGCGGCTGGACCAACGGCGTCTGGAACCAGGTCTTCTCCGGTGTCAGCGGTGCACCCGCCACGTGCTTCCCGAGCAATTCCAGCTGTGGCGGCCCCTACACGACGCTGCCGACCAGCCGCGTCACGCGTGAGGCGCCCTACCTGTACACGGACGCGAACGGCAACTACCGGGTGTTTGTCCCCTCGGCGCAGCAGAACACGTCGGGCACGAGTTGGGCAAATGGAGCCACGCCCGGAACGTCGGTGCCGATCGACAGCTTCTACATCGCCACTCCGGCTGACAGCGCGTGGATGATCAACAGGGCGCTGGCAAGGGGCATGAACCTGATGTTCACACCCGGCGTCTACCAGCTCAACAGGACCCTGTTGGTGCGGAGGCCGGGGACCGTGGTCCTGGGCCTGGGCTTCGCCACGCTGGTGCCGACCAACGGCAACAAGACGATGCAGATCGCCAACGTTCCCGACGTTTCGGTCTCCGGACTGATCTTTGACGCCGGGTCGGTCAATTCGCGGGTGCTGCTGCAGGTCGGCAGCGGTGAGGACAACGGCACTGATCACGCCTGGTCAGGGATCGGTGCCTCCAACCCGACAACGCTGTCAGATGTCTTCTTCCGCATCGGCGGCGCCACCCCTGGTTCAGCCACTGACAGCCTCGTGGTCAACAGCAACAACGTCATCCTCGACGACATCTGGGCATGGCGGGCTGACCACGGCAATGGTGTCGGCTGGACCAAGAACACCGCTGATACGGGGCTCATCGTCAACGGCAACAACGTGACGGCGTACGGACTGGCCGTTGAGCACTACCAGAAGTACCAGGTGATCTGGAACGGCAAGAACGGGGAGGACGTCTTCTTCCAGAGTGAGATGCCCTACGACCCGCCGAGCCAGTCAGCCTGGATGGAGGCCCCCGGCGTCAACGGTTACGCCGCCTTCAAGGTCACCAACGATGCCACCGGCTTCAAGGGCTACGGCATGGGTGTCTACAGCTACTTCGATCAGGGCGTGGATATCCACGCAGCCAGCGCGATCGAGGTACCGAGCACCCTGCCGGCCGGCAGCATCACCGATGCGCTGACCGTGTTCCTGAACGGCTCCGGCGGCATTGACAACGTCATCAACAACACCGGCGGCTCGGCCACAGCGGCCAACCCGTCGACGGCGGTGACGGTCGTCAGCTACCCCTGAGCATGAGGGGGCGAGTCGCCGATGAAAATCGGCGACTCGCCCCCGGGCTCAGTCCAGACGCTCGCGGTTCCGATCCAGCCGGAAGGCGTTGCGCGGGATCTCATCCACCAGCGCCCGCGCGATCGTGTGTGCTTCCTGCTCTGAGAGCTGGTGGCCGACCACCAGCTCCGCCAGATAGGAGGCGTCCAGCCGCCGGCTCATGTCGTGGCGGCTCGGGATCGAGCACAGCGCGCGCGTGTCATCGATGAAGCCCGAGGTCTTGTGGAAGCCGGCCGTCTCGGTCACGGCGGCCCGGAAACGACGTACCGCGGCGGGAGCATCGAGAAACCACCACGGCGCGCCGACGTACACGCTCGGGTAGAAGCCGGCGAGCGGCGCGAGCTCGCGGGAGAAGGCCGTCTCATCCACGGTGAACAGCACGAGCCGGAAGTTCTCGCTGGTGCCGACCCGGTTCAGCAGCTCACGCAACGGCTCCGCAAAGTAGGTCGGGGCCGGGATGTCATGGCCCGTGTCGGGTCCAAAGCGGGCGAAGGTGGGCGCGTGGTGGTTGCGCAGGACCCCCGCGTGCAGCTGCATCACCAGCCCGTCATCGGCTGCCATCAGGCCGAACTGGAAGAGCATGTTGCGCCGGTAGGCAAGCGCCTCCTCAGCGGTGATGGAACCGTCCAGGCCGCGCTCGTGCAGCGCCTGTGCGCGCTCGTCGCTGAGCGGCACCGCCCATGCGTCGGCGACGCCACAGTCGGTGGCGGTCGCACCCAGCGCGCGGAAGCACTCCCGCCGCCGGCGAATCGCCTCGAGCAGGCCCAGGTAGCTGCCGCAGTCCACGCCCGCGGTCTCAGCCAGACGCTCCAATCGCGCTTGCCAGCCCGCAGTCCCAGGTGTCATGTAGGCATCGGCTCGGAGCGTCGGCACAACTCGCGTTGGCCAGTCGCTCAGCTCCGCCAGCCGCCGGTGGTGTTCCAGCGTGTCCGTCGGATCGTCGGTGGTGGCGAGCAGCTCAACACTGAAGCAGGACAGCAGCTCACGGGGCCTGAACGACGGCTCCGCAAGCCTGCCTGACAGCGCATCAAAGAGCTCATCGGCACTCTCGGCGGACGGCGTCACGTCGACCTCAAACACCCGTGCCAGTGTGTCCTCGAACCAGTAGCGCACCGGCGTCCCGGCAAACCGGTACCAGTGCTCGCAGAAGGTGCGCCAGATCTCACGCGGAGCCGCCGCTCCGGTCAGCGGCGTCTCCGCACCGGCCGCTTCCACGCCGAGCCGCTCGAGCGGCACGCCGGCGCTGTGCAGCAGGCGGGTCACGTAATGGTCGGGGGTGATCAGCAGCGTCGCCGGATCGGGGAACCGCCGGTTGTCGGCCAGCAGCTCCGCGCTCACGTGCCCGTGTGGCGAGATGATCGGAGCTGCTGCCACCGATTCATAGAGCTCGCGCGCGATCCGCAGGATCGCCGCATCGATTCCCAGCAGCCGGTCAGGGTGTGGGCGCACGGGCAGCAGGCTACCCGGCCGCGCGCTCTCCTGTCCTGATCGGGGATGGTCGCTTGGTGGGCCAGAACGCAAACCGCCCCGACCTCACGTAGGTTGTGGCCATGACGACGCCCCGCCTGGACCGCTCCAGCTGGCCGGCGCCGACGCGGCCCGTGCGGATCGTGCACCTGGGGGCCGGCAACTTCGCGCGTGCCCACCAGGCCTGGTACACGATGGCCGCCGATGGCGCAGGGGAGTGGGGGATCAGCGCCTTCACCGGCCGTGGCCCGCAGATGGCGGAGCGCCTGGCTCCCCAGCAGGGGCTCTACACGCTGATCGAGCGCAGCGGCGAGGGTGATCGCGTGAGCGTCGTGGAGGTGATCAGTGAGGTGCACTCAGGAGCTGACCTGGAGGCGTTCCTGACGGTGGTCGCGGCCCCTGAGACGGCTGTGGTGACGTTGACGGTGACCGAGGCCGGGTACCGCGCGCCGGCGGCAGAGAGCGGCGACGGCGACGCAACCGAGGAGCACGCCGGCGTCGCCACCGGCGATCAGATCCCAACACCGCCCGCCCGCCTCGCGCGTGCCCTGGCGGAGCGCCACCGTCGGGGCGGCGCACCGCTGGCGATCGTCAGCTGCGACAACCTCCACGCCAACGGCGAGGTGCTGCGCGAGCGCACCCTCGCTGAGCTCGAGCGACTTGAGCCGCAGGCAGTAGATCG
>JAKAED010000126.1 GCA_021820105.1 Actinomycetes bacterium
AGCGCACGGAGTTCTTCCGCATGCCGCGGATCGGCATCTCCTCGACTGAGATCAGACGCAGGGTGCAGTTGCAGGAGCCGATCAGGTATCTCGTCCCCGAGGCGGTGGCGAGCTACATCGACGAGCACCGTCTATATGGAGGATGCACATCATCATGACGCCTGAAGAGATCACGCTGGCAGTCGCCGAGTACGCGTCGGACGCCAAGGCCGAGGGGATAGTTGAGCTCGACCTGCGCGGCCTGACGTCCGTGGCCGACTACTTCCTGATCTGCACCGGCCGCAGCGATCGTCAGGTGAAGGCGATCCATGATCGCATCCACCTTGGGATGAAGAACCAGCATGGCATCCTCCCGGCCCGTGTTGACGGCGTCACGCAGGCCCAGTGGGTGCTCATGGACTACGGCGACGTGATCGTGCACATCTTCATGCCGGAGATGCGTGACTTCTACCGGCTTGAGCAGCTCTGGGGTGAGGCGCCGGCCAGGACGCTGGACTTTGCTGCGGCGTGACCCTTCGGTCGCGGTCCGCTGACCGCGACCGACGCTCGCGAGCGGATCAGACGGCGGCCAGCAGCTTGGGCGCGACCTGCTTCTTGCGGCTCATCACGCCCGGCAGCACCAGCTTGTGTCCGTCCGTTGACTCGACGCCGAACGCGCGCGAGACCGCGCTGAGGTCACCGTCGACCAGGAGGTCGGTGACCTTGTCCAGAACATCGGTGACCATCAGCGCGTAGAGCTCCACCTGCTGACTTGCGCGCTCATGGCACATCGCATTGATCAACTCCTGTTCGCGCTCGCGCAGTCCCTTCCCCACAACCTCCACCTGGGCGATCATGAACGGTGTGCCATTGCCTGATTGGTAGGCCTTGGCGTCACGACGCACCAGTTCCTCGGCGCTGATCGCCGATACGTCAGAGGTCTCCTCGAACATGCGCCGCCCGTAATCCTGAGGGTCGATCTCCAACACCCGTGCCAGGTACTCGATCACGGCCGCGTCCCGCGGGGTGGTGGTGGGGGAGTTCAGGATGACGGTGTCCGACAGCACTGCTGAGAGCAGCAACATCGCGGCCGGCCGCGTCGGTTCGATGCCGTTGCGGCGGAAGCGCTCAACCACCAGCGTTGCCGTCGAGCCGACCGGGTCGAATGTGGCCGTCACCGGGACCTTTGTCTCGATCGAGCCGATGTGGTGGTGGTCCAGGATCTCAACGATCTCGGCCTGGTCGATCCCTGGGACGCTCTGCGCCTGCTCGGCGTGATCAACGAGGATGATCCTGCGTCGCATTGGGGACACGAGGTCTGATCGGGTGAGCAGCCCGATCGGTCGTTGCATATCGTCCACCACGATCGCAGCGCCGTGGTGCGAATCCTTGATCTGTTCGGACACATCGCTGATCAGGTCATCCGCGGAGGCCACGATCTGGTCGTTCTCCATGAGCTCACGGCAGGGAGCCGCCAGCGTGATCATGCGAGCCGAGATGTATGTGTCCAGCGGTGAGGTGATGACCGCGGTGTTCCGGCTGCGTGCCAGCTCCAGCACCTCCGCGTCCGGGCGCGCACCACTTGAGATCACCAGCAGCGCGATATCACGCTCAAGCGCATGGCGCTGAGCCTTGGGACGGTCGCCGACGACCACTATGTCCGACTCATCAATGCCGGTCTCGGCCTCAACGGCTGAGGCGTGGACCCAGATGCGCCCGGTCAGCGGGCGGTCTTGGCCGGTGACCAGTTCCCCGTCCAGTACGTCGGCCACCGCCTGCAGGTGCGTGGCCTCCCGCAGCGTCGCGCTGGCGCGCGCCTCGCGCACATAGCGGCGCGCCAGCGAGCGATTGGTGACGATGCCGATCAGCACACCGTCGTCATCCACGACGGGCACAAGGTCGTAGTCAGTGTGGTCGATCGCCAAACCGGCCTCACGGATCGGGTCGCTGGCGCGCAGACGCGGGAACTCGGTTTGCATCAGGTCACCGGCGCGCAACAGGATGTGCGGCAGCAGTTCAGGTGAGGTGGCTCCGGCCTGCTCCAGAACCCAGCGAGTCTGGGGGTTCAGTTCCCCAAGCCGCACCGGCACGTATTCGTTGCCCGGATCCAGTCGCGACTTCAGCTCTGCGTAACCGACCGCTGAGCCGATTGAATCGGTGTCCGGGTTACGGTGTCCGGATACATAGATGGGTGGCACGCACGAATTATCACGAGATCGCGCGGCTCACGCGCTGTCGGGGCGCTTGTGCGGTAGGGTGCCGCGCGAGAGACCGCCATTGGGCGGGTGTTTGCAGAGAACGGAGCCAGCATGCCGAGCGCACCAAAGATCTTGCCCACCCAGGTCCAGGAGGGGACTTCTACCGGGATCCGCTACCGCCTGGAGGGCGAGCTGGTGCCGGCACTCCATATGGCGCTGGACGGAAGCATCCCCGTTTACTTCGAGCACCATGTGCTGCTGTGGAAGTACCCGAGCCTGAAGATCGGCCTGCATCCGCTCCGCAAGGGGCTGGTGCGCCGGGCGTTTGCGGGCATGCCGTTGCTGATGCTGCAGATCGAGTCAGCGGGTGAGGTCGCCTTCAGTCGTGATGCTCCCGGCCACATCGCTGCCCTGCACCTGCAGGCGGGACAGGGCATACAGGTCCGGGAGCATCAGTTCCTGGCAGCCACACAGAACGTGGAATACGACTACAGCCGCATGAAGGGCTTCGCCAACATGATGTTCGGGGGAGGCTTCTTCATCGACCAGTTCATGTGCTCAAGCGGCGAGGGTGTCGTCTGGGTGCACGGCTACGGGAACGTGTTCGAGAAGACGCTCGAGCCCGGGGAGTCGATTGACATCGAACCGGGTGGCTGGCTGTACTACGACCATTCCGTGTCGATGAGCCAGGAGGTCTACGGCTTCAAGTCTGGCTTCCTGAGCGGCGCGGGCAGCCTCGTGTTCAACCGCTTCACCGGACCGGGTCGAGTTGGCCTGCAGAGCGCCTACTACCACCCTCCCGGAGCTGAGACCGGTGCAGGTGGTGGCCAGACGCAGAACTCAGGTGGTCTCGGGGGTCTGATCGGCGGGCTGCTGGACAACTGATGACGTTCCCAACGGGGCATCTGCAGGAACACCCGCTGCCGTCAGGCGTGCTCGGGGCACTGAGCCTCTCCGGCTACCAGCTGCTCGTGGATGTGGCTGGGATCGGCGCCGGACGCCTCGGCGGACAGGCGTTTCTGCTGGTGGCGCCGGAGCCTGGCGGCGGCGCCCTGGACGAGCTCACTCACATTGCGTTGCACCAGACCCGCCTGGGCAGCGAGAGCGACGCCTACGCCTATCAACAACTGGCGGCGCAACTCGGCTACCTGCGTCTGTCGGGCTATCGGTTGGCGCTGGAGCGGGTCGGTCTGCGTTCGAAGGTGGCGCTGGTGAATCCGGCCACCGGGGCGATCGTGATGCAGATTCCTGACAGGCACCCGGGACGGCTGTTCGGGGGTGGGGCGAATGTGAGCTCACTTGTGGCAGCCGCCAGAACGCTTCCTCCGGCTGGGCCACCCCCCGACCTGCGCAATCCGGACCTGCTGCGTCAGGCCTTTCTCGCGCTGGCCCTCAGCGACGAATCGACCACCGGCGCAGAGGCGGCCGAGTTGGCGGATCGTGCGCTCGCGCTGACGCAGGGCAATCCGAGCTTGGATCCGGTGGCCGCGCTGGCGGCCGCCAAGCAGGAAACCCCTGAGAGTTGAGCACCGTGCTCATCCCTCAGGGGTTTCAGAAGTGGAGCTGAGGGGGCTCGAACCCCTGACCTTCGCGCTGCCAGCGCGATGCTCTCCCAGCTGAGCTACAGCCCCGTCGAAGCGGATACGCAAGCAAGGTTAATACATGCCGCGATCAGGCGCTGCCTGTGCCTCGCGGGATGAACTCCGGCACGTCCAGGTCATCGCCGCGATCGAGCTCCAGCGGTCGGGTCCTGCTCATCGCCGAGCGTGCCGCCGAGCTCTCGGCTGACGGCCCGCCGCGAAGCTGCGAACGTGATGGGTCGATCCTGTCGATCTGCGCAAGATAGGTGGAATGCACGGCCTGCACGTCACCGAGCAGCCGCTCAGCGTTGCGCCGCAGCGAGTTCCCCAGCTGCCGGACATGCTCCGCCAGTTCGGCGCCATCCGCGCGCAGGTCACCGGACATGTCGCGCGCCTCCCGGATCAGCTCACGGGCCTTCTCGTCGGCCTCAGAGCGTGTCTTGAGTGCTGCCTCGGCGGCTTCACTGGTGGTCGTATCCGCGTTCTCCTGTGCGCGCGCGACGATCTCCAGGGCCTCGCTGGTGGCGCGGTTCTTGATGTCCTCTGCCTCCATGCGGATCCGGTCGGCCTCGGCCTGCGCGCGCGCGACCGTATCCCGCCCCACGCGCGTCGCCTCATCACGCGCTGCGCGGACGATCTCAGCCGCCTCCTCCTCGGCAGCCTTCACCCGATTCTCGGCGGCGCGATCTGCCTCCGCGATCCGGGCCCGTAGCCGCTCTTCAGCCTCGATCCGCACCTGCTCGGCGGTCTGCTCGGCGGCGGCCAGGATCGCCGCGAC
The DNA here is from genome assembly GCA_021820105.1 of Actinomycetes bacterium. Classification (GTDB taxonomy): domain Bacteria; phylum Actinomycetota; class Thermoleophilia; order Solirubrobacterales; family Solirubrobacteraceae; genus Palsa-465. Next base: position 4,536 of record JAKAED010000126.1, read on the forward strand.
CTGATCGGATATGGAGCTGCCCGGGGCTGGCATGAGCTGATGGTAAAGCGTGGCCTCGCAGCTGGCCGCAACACGGCGGCCAGCGCTGCCGTCGGCCGAATCTCTAACCTCCCCGCCAGCATGTCTGATCGCCGCTACGACCCATCGCAGATCGAATCCAAATGGCAGTCCGTGTGGGCTCAGGAGCACACGTGGGAGGTCGCCAACACTCCCGCCGCACGCGGATCTCGGAACAAGTCATATGTCCTGGAGATGCTCCCCTATCCGAGCGGAGAGCCGCACATCGGGCATCTGAAGAACTACGCGATCGGTGACGCGATTGCTCACTTCCGCCGCCGCACCGGCCACCAGGTGCTGCATCCAATGGGCTACGACTCCTTTGGCCTGCCGGCGGAGAACAACGCGATCAAGACCGGTGTACACCCGCGCGTTGCGACTGAACAGTCGATCGCATCCTTCCAGCGAGCCTTCCGGTCCTGGGGGATCTCGATCGACTGGTCGCGCGAGCTCGCGAGCCACACGCCCGACTACTACCGCTGGACGCAGTGGCTGTTCCTGCGTCTGTATGAGCGCGGCCTTGCCTATCGCAAGGAATCGGCGGTCAATTGGTGCCCCAATGACCAGACCGTGCTCGCCAATGAGCAGGTGGTGGACGGCCGCTGTGAGCGGTGCGGCCACACGGTTGAGCTGCGGCAGTTGGAGCAGTGGTTCTTCCGGATCACCGACTACGCGGACCGCCTGCTCGATGACCTCGACACGATCGACTGGCCCGAACACGTCAAGACGATGCAGCGCAATTGGATCGGCCGCAGTGTCGGGGCCGAGGTCAACTTCCGCTGCGCAGAGCTCGGGATCGATTATCCGGTCTTCACCACGCGCCCCGACACGCTGTTCGGTGCGACCTTCTTCGTGATGGCGCCCGAGCATCCGGATGTCCTGCGGCTCGCTGCGGGAACGCCCGGCGAACAGGCGGTCCGAGCGTACGTGAACCACGCTCTGACCGAGTCCGCAGAGGAGCGCGGGGACGTCGACAAGACGAAGACGGGCGTGTTCCTCGGCCGCACCGTCACCAATCCGGTGACCGGTGAGGAGATCCCCATGTACGTTGCCGACTATGTCCTGATGGAGTACGGGACCGGCGCGATCATGGCGGTGCCCGCCCACGACGAGCGTGACTTCGCCTTTGCCAAGGCCTACGACCTGCCGATCCGCCAGGTGGTGGCGCCGCGGGATCGCTCGCCGATCCCGGCGGATGAGGCCTTTGTGGCCAAGAGCGACGACGTTGTGTTGGTCAATTCCGGCGAGTTCGACGGTCTCACGCCCAGAGCCGGCTTCGAGCGGATCGTCCACTGGCTCGACATGCAGGGGATCGGCAACCCGTCCGTCAACTTCCGCCTGCGCGACTGGCTGGTTTCACGTCAGCGCTACTGGGGATGTCCGATCCCGATCGTCTACTGCGAGGAACACGGGATGGTGCCGGTGCCGGAGGAGCAGTTGCCGGTGGAGCTGCCGGACATCGAGGAGTACCAGCCCAAGGGCCGTTCACCACTCGCCGCGGCCGAGAACTGGGTCAACACCACGTGTCCTGAGTGTGGCCGTCCGGCTCGCCGCGAAACGGACACGATGGACACGTTCGTCGACTCCAGCTGGTACTTCCTGCGCTACTGCGACGCTCGCAATGACGAGGCCCCGTGGGATCCGGCGGTGTTGCGTGAGTGGATGGGCGTCGACCAGTACATCGGTGGCGTGGAGCACGCGATCCTGCACCTGCTGTACGCGCGCTTCTTCGTCAAGGTCTTTGCCGACATGGGCCTGCTGGACGTGCAGGAGCCGTTCAACGCGCTCTTCACCCAGGGCATGATCCTCGGGCCCGACGGCCAGAAGATGTCAAAGTCGCGGGGCAACGTGATCCCGCCGTCACCGCTGATTGAGCGCTTTGGCGCCGACACCGTCAGGACCTACATCCTCAACATGGGCCCGCCAGACCAGGACGCCGCCTGGAACGACAACGCGCTCCAGGGCGCTCACCGGCTGCTTTCGCGGCTGTACACGCTTGGCGCGGAGCTCGCTGCTGCTGCTGACCGCCCGCTATCTGCCAGCAGCGTCGACGGCGTTCAGCAACCCGCCAACCCGACTGGTGACTCCCTGACGCTGGTGCGGAAGGCCAACTGGGCGATCGACCGGGTCACCTCGGAGTTCGTTGGACGGTTTGGCTTTCACAATGCGATTGCTGCCGTCACGGAGTTGGTCAACGATCTCTACCGCTATCCGGACGCCGAACCGGAGGCCCGCGCGTTTGCGGTAGCCACAGCGGCATCGCTGGTCTTCCCGTTCGCCCCCCATCTCGGTGCTGAGGTGTTTGAGCTGGTGACCGGCCGCCGCGTGTGGGAGGAGCCGTGGCCGGCCGCGGATCAGGCGATGCTGACCGCGGAGACCTTCGAGCTGGTGTGCCAGGTCAACGGCCGCGTGCGTGACCGGGTGCAGGCTCCAAGTGCGGCCTCGCGAGACGAGCTGGAGCGCCTCGCACTCGCGGCTCCCGGGGTGGTGGCGCACATGGACGGCCACCAGGTCGTCAAGGTCGTGGTCGTTCCCGGCAAGCTCGTGAACGTCGTCGTGCGCTGAGCCCGCCGGCGGGCGCCCCACGACCGGAGGACGATGGATATGGCAAATCGGTGTTCATTCTGCCCCTGAATCGCCAAAGTTGACCCCGTGGCCGCCTTCAAGCCCGCATACCTGATCCACGGTGATGACCACGGACGCATCGCGGAGCGCCGCGCGCGGCTGCGCGAGCTCGCGGAACGCTCCAGTGGTGCCCAGGGGCTCGAGCTGTTCGAGGGTGAGCAGGCGGCGCCTGACACCGTCGCCGCCGCGCTGAACGCCCTGACCTTCGCGATCGGCCGCCGCTTCCTGATCGTGGATGGCGCCGAGCGCTGGAAGGATCGCGAGCTGGACGCCCTGGAGGCCGCGTTGGCGTCTCTCGCGCCCGATACGACCGTGACCTTCTTCGCGCGTGAGGATGGCCGCCTGAAGGCCCCGAAGCGCCTCCACGACGCGGTCAGCCGGGCTGGTGGCGTGATCGACGCGGAGCAGTCCGTGAAGCCGTGGGAACTCCCTAAGTGGGCGGTCTCGCAGGCGCGCCAGTTGGGCCTGGACCTGACGCCGGAGGCGGCGCGGATGCTTGTGGCCCATGTCGGCGAGCGCCAGCAGCGACTGCTGCGCGAGCTTGAGAAGTTGGCGCTCGACCTGGAACCCGGTGCAAGCATCGATGTGGACACCGTGCTTGAGGTCACGGCGGCGTCGGCTGAACGCAAGGCGTGGGCGCTGGCCGACGCGCTGCTGTCCGGCAGCGCCGCAACCAGTGCCAGGATCCTGCTGCAGTTGCGCACCCAGGGCGAGCGGCTTCCGGGCCAGATCTACTGGATGAGCACGCGCATCCGTCAGGCTCTCCAGATCGCGCGCGAACTGGAGCGCGGGGCGTCACACTCGCAGATCAGGTCGGGACTGCGGATGCCGTCCGCGGCCGCGGACCGGCTGATCGCCGATGCCAAACGTCTGGGTGTGGAGCGCCTGGAGCGCGCGACCTGCCTGGTCGCCGACCTTGAACTTGCGTCGCGAGGAGGGGGGAGCGGTGCCTCGGAGGAGACCGAGGCACTGCTTGCGATCAGCGAACTGGCCGCCTAGCGGCTATTCGGCCGCGACGCCGCGACGCATACGGGCCGCGCGTGACTTCTTGCGGGCACCGTTGTTCTTGTGCAGCGCCCCGCGCTTGACCGCCTTGTCGATTGACTGCACCAGGGTACGGTGCTCAGCTTCGGCGGCTGACTCGTCGCCTGCGGCCACGGCAGCTTCAAGGCGGCGGAAATAGGTCTTGATGCGCGAGGTGTAGCGGCGGTTCTCGTCACGCTCGCGGAGCGCACGCTCGATGCGCTTCTTCTGTGAATGAATGTTGGCCATTAGCGGGCCGTACTATAGCGGCCACTTGGCCGCCACGAATCACAGCCCCCGTAGCCGGCTCTCGGTGAACACGGCGATCTTTGCGGCGGCAACAGCGCTGTCGCGACTGGCCGGACTGATCCGCGAGGCCTTTGCCGGCTCCTTCTTCGGCACGAGCCGGACCTTCTCGGCCTTTGCGATCGCCTCCCAGATCCCGAATCTGATGGCCAACCTGTTCGCGCAGGCGGCCCTGTCCGCCGCCTTTGTCCCGGTCTTCACGGAGCTTCTGCAGAAGGGGCGCAAGCAGGAGGCATTCCGGCTGGCCACGACCCTGTTCTGGATCGTGATGCTCGTGCTGGGCGCGATCACGGCTGTGGGCATCCTGCTTGCGGGTCTGGTTCTGCCGCTCTTCTCCGGGAAGGGCTTTGACGGCCATACGACCGGGGTCTTGACGCAGATCCTGTTCCCGGTGGTGTTGCTGCTCGGGCTCGCCGGCGTGCTGACAGGGATCCTCCAGTCCTACGACCAGTTCTCGCTCCCGGCGCTGGCCCCGGTCGTCTGGAACGTCACGATCATCGTGCTGACGATCCTGCTGCGCCATCACACAGGTGGCCAGGGCGTCTATGGGTATGCGATCGCCTGGCTGATCGCCACCTTCGTGCAGTTCGCGCTGATCGCCTCAGCGCTGCGGCGGATCGATTACCGGCTCAGTTTCGAGATCGACTGGCACGACCCGCGCATCCGTCAGGTCTTCACGCTGATGCTGCCGGTCACGATCGGGCTCGGGATCATCAACCTGGACGCCCTCATCAACTCGGGCATCGGCACGCTCGTGACCACGCACCCGAAGCCGGGTGAGGCGCCCGCGGCCATCAGGTACGCGTTCCTGCTCTACATGATGCCGCAGGGCATCTTCAGCGTCGCCGTCTCCACGGTGCTGTTCCCGACGTTGAGCCGGCAGGCCGCGCGTCGTGCACCGGCGGAGATGCGCGCCACGCTCGGCAACGGCATGCGCCAGATCAACCTGCTGCTGATCCCCTCCGCCGCCGGACTGGTGGCGTTGGCGATGCCGATCACGCGCCTGGTGTTTGAGCGCGGCGCCTTCACCCCGGAGTCCCTGCAGCTGACCTCAACAGCGCTCTTCTGGTTTTCCTTCAGCCTTCCCTTTGCCGGTCTGAACGCGCTGATGACGCGCACCTTCTTTGCGCTTCAGCGCCCCTGGATCCCGACCAAGCTGGGGTTCATCAACCTGATCGTTGACGTGATCCTCAGTGTCGCGCTGTACCGGCCGCTCGGGATCGCCGGCCTCGTGATCGGCACCGGTACGGCCAACCTGCTGATGGCGGCACTGCAGTTGCGGCGTCTGCAGATCGGCTTCAACCGGCGCCTTGATCTGCATCAGACGGTGATGATCACCGCGCGGATCATCGTTGTGGCGATCCCCACCGGCGTCATCGCGCGCATCGTCTGGGCGCTCCTGGATGGCCTGGTCGGAACCGGCCTCGTGGGGCAGGTGATCTCGGTCGGCACAGCGATCGCAGCCGCCGGCGGCTTCTACATCTGGGCGATCAGCCACATGCGCATTCCGGAGTGGCGTCAGATCGAGCGGACGCTGATCGGGCGCCTGCGCGGTGGACGCTGATCCGGCGCCTGCGCGGTGGGGGCTGAACCCTCCGGGCCCATGTTCTAGGCTTCGCGCGGAATGCTCAGCTACGCCGTCCTAGCAGGACCCTGGCCGCGGATCGGTGTGGTGGTCGCCGCCGCCCTGGCCGCAGGTGCGATCCTGGCACGCAGTGACCGCCTCCGAGCCTGGTCGATGCTCGGTGTGCTGCTGCTCGCTCCGGTGCTGTTGCTCGCCGATGTGTGGAACTCCGCACAGCTCGGATTCGTCCACAGGCATCCGCTGGCCGCGGTCCTCGGGGCGGTGCTAGCGCTTGCGGTGCTCGCGGCGGCGGCCTACGGGATCAATCGCGCGCCCTGGGTCGTGGCCCCTCTGACAGCGCTGACGGTCCCCTTCCGCATTCCCATCACCTCCGGCGGCAACACCAACAGTCTGCTCGTTCCCCTGTACTTCGTGATCGCGGCCTCAGCACTCGGCTGGCTCGCGCCGGTTCTGTGGCGCGACCGGACACGAGCGGGACGGACGCGGCCAACGGACGATCGGCCGTCGACGCTGCTGTTTGAGAAGCTGCTGGCGGCCTTCATCGTGCTTTATGCGGTGCAGTCCCTGTATGCGCCGGCGTCCGGGACGGGCCGTACCAACGGCTTCGTGGTGGCAGTTCAGAACGAGGTCTTCTTCTACCTCCCCTTCGCGGTGCTGCTGGCGCGCCTGCGCGACCTGCGCTGGGACCGCAGGACCCTGCTCAGCTGCCTGATCGTGACGCTCGGCCTGGCCATTGCCTTCTCACTGATCGGCTTTGCGGAGGAGGCCACCAAGACCCTCTACTTCCGCTCGAATCTGATCCTCTCAAACCAGCTGCACGAGTACTTCACCATCAACTCGGTCTTCTATGACCCTGACATCTTCGGCCGCTACCTGGCGCTGGTGATGCTGCTGACGGCAACGATCGTGCTCTACGACCGCCGACTGAAGATGCAGTTCGGTGCGCTGTTGACGCTCGCCATCCTGTGGACATGCCTGGTCTTCACGCTCTCCCGGTCGAGTCTCGTCGCGCTGGCGCTGGGGCTGATCGTGCTGGCCACGCTGCGCTGGCGGGCGCGTCCCCGCATGTACGCGGGCGTGGTTGCGGTGGCGGCGGTGCTCGGCGCGATTGCCGTTGCCACCCACCCCAGCAGCTTCCTGATCAATAACACGACCACCAGCGGCCGCGCGAG
>JAKAED010000006.1 GCA_021820105.1 Actinomycetes bacterium
CGCTGCTGGCGGCGCTGCTGGCGATGTACGCCGCCAAGCGCTCAGGAAAGAACAGCTTTCACGTGCACCGCAGCCAGCCCGCCGATCAACTGGACGCGCCCTCCGAGCAGAGCCCGACGCCACTTCTGGACCTGGAGGAACTCAAACGGATCATCCGTGAACGCTCGGTCCAGACGGTGTTCCAGCCGATCGTGACGATCGCGACAGGTGAAACGGTCGCATATGAGGCCTTGAGCCGCGGCCCGCGCGGATCATCACTCGAGCGGCCGGACAGACTGTTTGCGGCCGCGAGGGCGGCTGGCATGGTGGTTGAACTGGATTGGCTGTGCCGGATCACAGCCGTTGAGTCCGCGCTCTCAGCCGGACTCGGCCGCAACCGCAGCCTGTTCATCAACTGCGAGCCGACAGCCATCGGCGAGCGGTGTCCCGAACAGGACGCCTCGACCTGGAGTCGCGCGCTGCGTGAGCTCGACCTGGTCCTTGAGATCACGGAGCGGGCGGTCACGCATCGGCCAGCGGAGCTCTCCGTCACGGTCGCCGAGCTGCGTGCTGCCGGCTGCGGCATCGCGCTTGACGACATTGGGGCTGACGTGCGCTCGCTCGCGTTGCTGCCGTTCCTCGAGCCGGACGTGATCAAGCTGGACCTGAGCCTGGTCCAGGACCGCCCCTCAACCGATCAGGCCGCGATCATCAGCGCTGTGGCCGCAGAGAGTGAACGGACCGGAGCGGCGATCCTTGCGGAGGGCGTCGAAACCGAGACCCATGCCGCCGTGGCCCGGACGCTCGGAGCCACGCTCGGACAGGGCTGGTTGTGGGGCCGCCCAGGACCGCTCCCGCCCGTGGCCGCCAACGCGTGGCGACATCGCTCGCGGCTGCGCCGCGCCAACCTCGGTGACACTCCCTTTGAGATCGTCACCGCTGGGCGCAGCACGGAATTGGCGACCAAGGAGCTGCTGCTGCCGATGAGCCACCACCTTGAGAACCGCACCCTGAAGATCGGCGAGGGTGCGGTGATCCTCTCCGCCTTTCAGGATGCCGCACACTTCACGCCGGCCACCGCCCGCCGCTACGAGACACTCGCGCGAACCGCGAGCCTGTGCGGCGCGCTGGGCGTCGGGTTGGCGCAGGAGCCGGTCCCTGGCGTGCGTGGCGCCTGCCTGTCCGAGGATGACCCGCTGGCCGGTGAGTGGAGTGTGCTCGTGATCGGGCCGCATTTTGCGGGAGCGTTGGTCGCTCAGGATCTGGGGGACTCAGGCCCGGACCGCGGCAGACGGTTCCAGTTCACCACCACCTATGAGCGGAGCCTGGTGATTGATGCGGCGCGAACACTGCTCCGGCGGATTGCTCCGATGCCGGAACAGGAGCAGTCATCGCCCGATGCCAGCCTCGCCGTCTGATCTCCTCGAGGACTCCATCTGAGACGCCACCGGCCTCACGGCAGCTGAGGCAGGCTGACCGTGAATCTGGCGCCGCGTTCCGGCAGGTTCTCAACCGTGACCGAGCCTCCCATCGCTTCGCTCAGCTCCCTGACGATGGCGAGCCCCACACCGGCGCCGGAACCTGAACTCCGACCGATCCGGTCGCGGAGATGGAAGCGCTCGAACGCGCGTGGGAGCTCATCGGCCGGGATGCCCGGCCCCTCATCACTGACAGCGACCGTTCCCGGCCCGACCGTGACCGTCACAACCGTTCCCCTGGGGGTCAGGCGGATTGCGTTCTCAAGGAGATTGGAGAGGACCTGCAGCGTGCGACCGTGATCGGCCTGGACGACGCTCCCCTCACCCTCCACGTTGACCTGCACGCCCGCCTCATTGGCCGCGGGGCCCAGGCGCTGCTGGGCCTCATGAGCGACAGCCCTCAGATCCACCGCCTCACGATGGATCTCAAGCACTCCCTGGCGGAGCCTCGCGAGTGCGAGCAGGTCGCCGACCATGCGCTCCAGCCGGCCGGCCTCGCGACCGATCACGGTTGCTGCCGGAGCCGGCTCGATGGTGCCGTCCTGGATGCCCTCCGCGTACCCCCGGATCGACGTCAGTGGGGTACGCAGATCATGCGACACGGAAAGCAGCAGGCCACGCTCGGCATCCCGGGAGAGCGCGAGTTGCTCAGCCATCGTGTTGAAGGACGCCGCGACACTGTCAATCTCCCTGGGCCCGTCGAGCCGCAGCGGTTCTGGATGACGTCCCGCCGCCAACTGCCCGGCGGCCGCCGCCAGATGGCGTAGCGGACCGTTCACCCGCCGTGCCAACAGCATCGCCAGCAGCGCCGCCAGCAGCGCGGCAACGCCACTGGCAATGAACAGCGCGGAGAGGTAGCTGCTGAAGTCCGATCGACTGATCAGGTTCGGGCGCGTCACCAGGATCACGCGCCTGCCGTCACGCCGCGCAGCGAAGATCAGCTCGTGGCCCTCTATCCTCGCCGTCCCGCTGACCACCGGTTGCCGGCGCAGCCGAGCGATAACAGCAGACGGCAGCAGCTCGACCGCCCTGGCGAACGTCACCACCTGCAGTGGCCGCGGCACCAGAACGCCGCCGATCCCACCGGCCGCGCCGTCCCCACCGGCCCCACCGGCCTGGCCTGGACCCGAACCGAGGACCGGCGCTGGTGCCGGCCCCGCTGCGGGTCGCGGGCCGCCTCCCTGAAACTGAAGGCCACCGGCCTGCCGGGTGAGCAGTGACCCGTAGACTGCATCAGCCTGCTGGATGACGTCAGCGCGCAGCGTGGACCGAACCGCGTTACGGGTCAGCACGATACCCAGCGCGAGTGAGGCGCCAACGGCAAGCAGGACCGCCGCGAGGATCGACAGGAACAGACGCCCCTGCAGAGAGCGCATCAGCTCGCCAGCGCCTTGTAACCGGCCCCGCGCACCGTCCTGATCAGATCCGGGCGCCCCAGCTTCGCTCGGAGCTGCGCGACGTGGACATCAACCGTGCGAGTGCCCCCGGCAAAGGGTCCTCCCCAGACGAGCTCAAGCAGCCGGTCCCGGCTGAGCACCACTCCCGGATGTGCCAGAAACGCGGCGAGCAGCTCAAACTCGCGGGAGGTCAGCTCGCACGGCGCGCCCCCCACAGAGACCGACCTGGCCGCGCGGTCGAGTTGCACATCCGCGAGTGAGAGAACGCCGTCGGTCAGCAGCTCGCTCGCGCCGCCTGTACGGCGCAGGATCGCTTTGACCCGGGCGACAAGCTCCCGTGGTGAGAACGGCTTGGTCACGTAGTCATCAGCACCCGCCTCCAGCCCCGCCACGCGCTCGACCTCGTCGTCGCGCGCGCTGAGGATGAGGATCGGCACCCCGGTCCGGGCTCGGAGTCGCCGGCAGACCTCGAACCCGTCAATACCAGGGAGGCCGATGTCCAGGACGACCAGCTTGACGGGATTGCGGGTCATCTCGTCGAGTGCCTGCTCGCCGCTGCTGGCCCAGACGACGCCGAACCCGTCGCGCTTGAGATAAGCGCGAACGAGCTCGGCAATCGCCTGTTCGTCCTCCACCACGAGGATCACGCCCTGCATCTGACTAGCGTCTCATACCCGGCCGCGGAAGCGATGCTGAGGGCCGTGCAGCCTCAGTTGGTCGTGCCAGAGCCGGACTGCTGGCCGGACTGCTGGCCGGACTGCTGGCCCGCCGGTGGCAGCGGCGCGTTCGGTCCGGGGCGCTGTCCACCCTGAGGACCGCCGGGACGACCGCCGGGCATTCCGCCGGGCATTCCGCCGGGCATCCCGCCCATCTGGCCCCGCTTGCCAAGCACGACAATGCGCTTTGCAGCAGACCCAGCCTGGCCGGAGACCACCACCTCCTGGCCCTGCTTGAGCTGATCCACCGTCAGCGACTTGCCTGGGCCGGCCAGCACCTTCGTGGCGCTGTCCACCGTCGTCGTCACCTGGGTGCCGTCGTTCTCGGTGATCGTCACCGAACTGGCGCTGGCGGAAACGACCTTCCCGCGATCCACGCGGATCACGACCTCCTGCCCGTTGAGCTTCACGTGATACTCGGCGTAGGTGAGGTCGCCCGCCAGTGGACCGCCCAGCCCATGCCGCATCGGGGGCGCGAGGCGCTGCGGCGCGGAATTGGTGTTGGTGTTTGAGCTGGTGCCGGAACTGCCCTGGGCCAGCGCAACACCGCCGACCGTCATCGCAGCTGTGGTTGCGAGCATTGCACCGGTCGCCGCGCGACCTCTGATTGAAGCGAACATCTCGAGGACCTCCTGGGTCTGGGTTGGTAACACCCAGATCGTGTGCTCGACACGTACGCGGAGCGTCATCGCTCTGTAATGCGGTTGTAAGCGCTGACCGGCCGGTGTGCAGCACCGGCCGGCCAGGAGACGTGCCTACTTCAGCGGGTCGCTGATCAGCCCTGGAAGACGCCGGTAGACGGTGAAGAAGTCACGGTCGTCCGGCACCAGGTAACGGGTGGCCGACTGCATGACCTGAGGCTCGACCATCTTCGGCTGCAGTGCGCCGTTCTTGTGGGTGTAGGTGATGAACGTGTGCCACTCAGGGTTGATGTCGAACTCCATGGCCCGGACCGCGCCCACGTGCTTGAGGATCTGAGCGAGGCTGATGACGGTCTGGTAGTTGGCGACAACGTAGATGAGGTTGCCATGCTTGTCGATCCCGACGCCTGTTCGCCATACCTGAGTGACGCCACCAAGCGTGTAGCCCCACTGCGGGCTGTTTGGGTCGGTGTTGAGCAGCGGGTTGAGCTTCCCGTTCCAGACGATCGGAGTCAGGCTCTGGCGTGCCCACGCGACGTTCGGTCCCACGTTCGGACCTCCGTGCCACTTGAGCAGCGCGATGGTTCCGTTGCGATACCCGACCAGGGTTGCGTTGCCGTCGATCATCGGTTCGTTGGTGACGCCATTGACGGCTGACCCATTGTTCCCGTCGACGTGTGTGAAGCCGCCGTTGAAGCTGGCCAGCAGCCGGTAGCGCTGGTCGACCGGGATCATCATCGGGCCGCGTACCTTTGCGACCGGCGGCTCATAGCGGCCTGGGTAGTAGCCGATCGCCGTGCGGGTGTGGTCAAACCAAGCCACATAGGCGACGATGCTCGGATACGCAGTGGAGGGACGATAGGTTGTGACCAGCATCGGCGGGCCGCCGTTGACGATCGGGCCGGTGGGCTTCCAGACGCCCTCACCCGGCAGCGCCTTGGCGAACACCGGCTTCACGCGCGGAGGCAGTTGGCTCACCTGCTTGGTGTGCTTCAGCGCCGCCTTTGAGGTCTTGGAACCCGAGCCCGAGAGCCCCACGGTGGGCAGGAACTTGATACCCGGTCCGCCCTTCTTGGGCGCGTTCAGCGAGTAGTAGTAGTGCTCGGTCGTGTCGACGAACCAGTTGCCGAACGGCACGTCGTTGCGCAGCCACTCAGCACTGCGCTCTGACCAGTTCATGCTCGTTGGCTGCACCATCCAGACCACGTATGAGATCAGCGCCCAGGTCAGGAATCCCAGTACCGGGGCGGCGAACAGCAGGCGCCGTCTCCGCCGGCGGCGGCGTCTGGCAAGCTCGCGCCGCCGCGAGGAGCGATCCATCCCGACAGAGAGTCTGGGTGGCGGTGTTCGGTAGCCGCCCCCGTTGCCGCCGTTTCTGGACGTGCTCGAGCTCCGCGCCGCGGTCTCTTCTTCAAAACGCTGGGACGTCATCGGGCGTCACTCCTTAAATCTGTAGCCCCGGACCGGCAGCCATACTAGCCAGCCTCAGAGTCGGCAACCTAAGCCACCTGTGAGTTTTTCCTAAGCCTCTCCCAGATTCCTGCAGATGCGGCAGCCCGGGGCAGACAGCTTCTGAGCACATCAGCTCCGGAGCTCCCGGGCTGTCGACATCTGTTCCCTTCATCCTTGGTCAGCCAACCCTGATCAGTTTCTTGTTGACGAACTCATCTGCTCCGTAGCGGCCGAGCTCGCGGCCGAAACCCGAGGCTTTGACCCCGCCAAAGGGCAGCTCTGCACCGTCAGCGCCGACGATGTTCACGTAGACCATCCCGGCCTCGATCCGATCCGCGACGCGCTCAGCCTGCTCCTGATCGGTGGTGAACAGGTACGAGCCGAGGCCAAAGCGGGTGTCATTGGCGATCCTGATCGCTTCGTCCTCCGAGCTGACCCTATAGACCTGCGCCACCGGACCGAAGAGCTCCTCCTGATAGACCGGGTTATCGGGAGTGATCTCAGCGAGCACCGTGGGCGGATAGAAGTTCCCCTGACGCTCACCGGCACGACCCACAACCCTGGCGCCCTGGCCGATGGCGCTCTGCACCTGCTGGTCGAGGCGCTCGGTTGCGATGCTCGATGAGAGCGGGCCGATCGGGCTCTCGGACGAGGTGGGATCACCCGGCTGCACCGCCGTCATCGCGGCCGTGAACTTCTCCAGGAACGCGTCATAGAGCTCGTCGATGACGATGAACCGCTTGGCGGCGTTGCAGGACTGTCCGGTGTTGTCCAGGCGTGCCGCCACAGCGGCCTCCACGGTGGCGTCCAGGTCGTCGGTCGACAGCAGGATGAAGGGATCAGAGCCGCCGAGCTCGAGCACGACCTTCTTGAGGTATTTGCCGGCCAGCTGCGCCACGGCAGCACCGGCCCGCTCCGAGCCTGTCAGCGACACACCGCGCACCCGCGGATCCGCGATCACAGACTCAATCTGTTCGGGAACGGCGAAGATGTTGTTGTAGGCACCGTCGGGAAAACCCGCGTCAGCGTAGATCTGCGCGATGGCGAGCGCCGACTCGGGGCACTGGGGCGCATGCTTGAGCAGGATCGTGTTGCCGATGATCAGGTTCGGCCCGGCGAAGCGCGCCACCTGGTAGTAGGGGAAGTTCCACGGCATGATCCCCAGCAGCACGCCGTAGGGGCTCCGGCGGATGATCGCCGAACCCTCGCCGTCGAGCAGCGTGATCGGCTCGTCCGCGAGCAGCTGCTCCGCGTTATCTGCGTAGTAGTCGTAGATTGCCTGCGAGAAGTCGACCTCGCCGAGCGCCTGCTCCATCGGCTTGCCCATCTCGCGCACGATGATCTTGGCGAGCTCCTCACGGCGCTCGCCGTGCAGCTCACCAACGCGACGGATCAGGGCCGCCCGCTCAGACACCGTGGTGGTGGGGATCCACTGCTTCCAGGAGTCGTAGGCCGCCCCAACGGCCGCATTGAGATCCCCATCGCTGATGGTCGGGTACTCCTTGACCGTCTCCCCCGTTGCCGGGTTGATCACCGCAAAATCAGCCATCCCGCAATCCTCCTTGCTCATTTCCAGCTCAGCATCCGTTCAAAGCCGCAACGGCCGAACGGTCTGAATGTTCGAATCCTGCTCTCATTGTCATGCACTCACCCATCAGCACGGCGCGCGGTGCCAAGCACATGCGGCAGGAGCGGCCTGCCGCCCTCTCCCCTGAACGTGACCCGCTCAACGTGCTGCAGCTCAAAGCCCGCCCGTTGGATCGCCGCGGTCGTGTCGCGCGCAAGATGACAACCGGCGGAGAGCCTCGTGTAGAGCGTGGCATCGAGCAACCGCTGAAGCCGAGCCCGCACCGGGTCGCTGCTGCGAACGTGCTCATAGAACCGGAGCTCTCCCCCGGGTCGCAGGACACGCCAGATCTCCCTCAGTGCAGCCTCCTGGTCGGGCACCGAACAGAGCACGAGCGACGCGACGGCCGCGTCAAAGCCGCCGTCAACCTCAGGCAGAGCCGAGGCGGTGCCGTCGATCACCTGAATGTTGGCCGCCGCTCGTGCGGCTGCCACCAACGCCAGAGCTCTGAGATGAGGCTCGGGCTCAACGGCGATCACGTCGCTGACCGCGGCCGGGTAGTGGGGGAAGTTCATGCCGTTGCCGGCACCGACCTCAATCACCCGGCCGGAGAGCCCGCTGAGCAGACGCTCGCGGTGCTCCGCGCCGCCACGCGTTTCGGCAGCCCGAGCTATCGGCGGGTAGATCCGCGCGAAGATCGGATGGCTTTGTGAGGCCGGCATTGGTGAGAATCACCCGGTACTTGGGGTCACCCGAAAATGGGTGAGCGCCCCGAAACAAGATGCTACTGCGGCACTGCCCCAGCCTGCCTTCAAGCCTGATCAGCCGGCACCTGCGGCCGAGACGCGACTGTGCACGTAGAGCTGCTCCCGCGTGGGCGCCGGCTGCTCTGGCGGAGGTGGTTGCGGAAGCTCGTACCTGAGCTCACGGCCATGGTCGGCGAACTGCCGCTCAGGGTTGTACACGGACTTGAATTTCCAGAGACTCATCAGGAAGTTGGTCTGACCCCGGGCGAGCTGTCCGGCGATCAAACCGGCAGCGCCAACCATGGCGCTCAGGCCCAGGTGCTTGCGGTTGAGCACGCTCTGGGTCTTGACCAGTTCCTCATAGAAGCGCTGGAGCGGCAGGCGCGTGGGGAGCACCGCGTGTTGGATGTCAAAGAGCCTGTAGTCGCGGGTTGTGAGCTTCTGAGACTCGCTGTGCCACAACTGTGTGCCCGGGTAGGGGGTGATGACGGTGAGATGCACTATCTCCGGGATGGAGAGGGCGAACTCCCGTACCAGCTGGAACTGTTCCTCATCCCATTGCGGATCGACGATCAGGTTGATCGCGACGGTGATCCCGAGCTTGCGCGCCAGTTCCAGCGCACGGATGTTCGCCTCCGGGCTGACACGCTTGCGGTAGAGCTCCAGCCCCTCAGCATCGAGCGCCTCAATTCCCAGGAACATGTAGGCGAGGCCAAGCCGCTGCCAACGCTCAAAGACCTCAGGGTTTCGCAGCAGCACATCCGCACGGGTCTCCAGGTAGTAGCGCTTGTCGACCCGCAGACGCTCCGTCTCCTGGGCGATCGCCTCACCATGATGCGCCTTGATGAACGCAACATCGTCGACGATGAAGACGTTCGGCTCCTGGATCGACTGCAGCTCGCGCGCAGCCGCATCCGGACTGGAGCGCCGGTAGCTGCGTCCGTAGAAGGTCCACGCCGAGCAGAACGAACAGTCCCAGGGACAGCCGCGGGTGAACTCGATCGACGCGCATGGATCCAGCTCGCCGATGAAGTACCTGTTGCGGCGGCGCAGAAGGTCGCGGGCGGGCGGGCACTCGTCGAGGCTCTCCAGCATGAGCGGGGCTCCGGGTCCGTCACCCGAGCTCGTCATGACGCCCGGTAACTCAATCTGTTCAGCGTCCTCCACGGCGCGCAACAGCAGCGGCGTGACCACCTCACCGTCGCCGCGGATGATGGCGTCAAGGCCGCCCTCCGACTGCTCCAGCACGTGCGCCGCGATGAATGAGACGCTGTGTCCTCCAGCGAACTGAAAGCATGACGGCAGCAGCCTGCGAACCCGGTGAGCCAGGTCCAGCACCTCCGGCACGTTCGCCAGGTAGTTCAGACCGTAGCCGACCGCCTCCGGCCTGAAGCTGATCAGCTCACGCTGCAGCTCCGTGCTCGAGCAGACCTGCAGATCGATGATCCGCACCCTATGGCCCGCGCGACGGGCCGCGGCTGCGACACGCTCAAGCCCCAATGGCTCAAGCCGCAGGAAGACCTGCGAGTACATGAGCGGGCTTGGATGGATGAAGAGAACCCGCACACAGTCGGCGTACCCCGGGGGCTCGTGCCTTATCGGCAGCGCGGCGCGCGATGTTCGCAGAACAACACGCCGACTCTGTTTGATCGCCCGGCGCCTGAAGGCAACCCCACGGCTCGACCGGGTAGCTGCGCGAGAGTGGAGAGCTCTACCGACAGCGACCAGAGCCCGCTCAAGCTGGACGGGCGCAAGGCGATGATCGGCGTCATCGCCGCGGTGCTGCTCGCGAGCGCGGCGTTCACCGGCCTCAGCCAGTTCACCGGCAGCAACAATGTCGGTCAGGCTGTCAGCCGCTCCAACAAGCTCCTGGCCGGCATCTGTGTGTTTGGCCAGCTGCTGGCGTACGCGGGCTACACGTTCGCCTACCGCGGAGCGGCCCGTGCGAGCGGGGGCCCACGCTATGGCTACCTGACGGCGCTGAGGATCGTCGTGTTCGGCTCCGGGACCGCAATCCTGGGGGCCAGCGTGGGCGGCCTGGCGGTTGACTTCTGGGCGCTGCGTCGCAGCGGCAGCGATGCGCGGGTGGCCGCCAGGCGGGTGCTGGCGATCGGCACGCTCGAGTGGTCGGTGCTCTCGATCTATGCGTTCCTTGCCGCGCTGCTCGTCCTGATCGCCGGCATCCGAGCCCCGATGCAGATGGCGCTGGGGTGGCTGCTGGTCATCCCGGCCTGCTTTGCAGCGGCGATCTACCTCTCCTCGCCGCAGCGTGTGGAACCGCTGATGAACCCACAACTGCAGGCGAGTGACGACACCGCCCCGGTGGCCAAGCGCACGGCCCGGTGGCTGCTCAACAAGCTCAAAGCGGGCCTCGGCGACAGTCTCGCCGGAGTCGTTCTGGTCCGGCACATACTCGCCCACCCAGGACGCTACCTGGATGCGGCGGTCGGTTACCCCATCTACTGGGCCGGCGACATGTTCACGCTGTACCTGGCGACCCGCGCCTTTGGCAGCTCACCTGACGTGATCTCACTGATCCTGGCCTACGCGACCGGCATCGTGATCAGCTCGCTGCCCCTGCCCGCCGGAGGCGCCGGCGGTGTCGAAGCGACCGTTGCGCTTGCGCTGCACGCGACCGGGGTCGCGTGGACGCCCGCCCTGTTGGGCGTGTTCCTTTACCGGCTGTTGACCTTCTGGCTGCCCGCGATCCCGGCCCTGGCGTTGCTGCCGACGATCCGTCGCCTCAACGATGAACTCGAGTCGACACCCCATACCCAGCACGACCCGGACGAGCAGCCGCCCTTCCGCCCCGATGCCGGCACCGAGCACTGAACACAGCACGCGCTCCTGGCAGCGGGAGCATCCGCGTCAGCACACGATCAGACCGCATTTAGCCGCTCGCCGTCCGTGGTAGGGAGCAGTCAGATGCCGAGTCTTCCTGCTGCTGTGACCATCCAACGACCGGAACGGTTCACAGCACCCGCAACGGAGCTGGTGGCCCGCTCACCGGGAGCGCTGGCGGAGATCTCGAGCTCCGCCTGGGACGAACTGCTGGGCCCAGGCAACACGCCACTCCGGCACGGATTGCTGCGGGCCTGGGAACAGGCGGAGCTGAGGGGCCTGCAATCGCATCCGCTGACCGTCAGAGATCAGCGTTCTGGAGAGCTGCTCGGGGCCTGCCCCGGCTACTTCTACGATCTTGACCTGCTGACGATCCGCTGGCCCAGGACGGCAGGGGTGATGCGCACGCTGCGGCGCGGATGGCCGGGCCTGCTGTACACGCGGGCTTATGAGCTCGGCACGGCGGTGCCGCTGTCAAATCCCTTCCTGGTGTCCGGCGATGCCGATCGGAAGGATGCGATCGCGGCCCTGCTCCGAGGCGGCGTGGACCAGGCACGAGCGGGCGATGCCGCCTTCCTGCTGGTCCAGAATTTCACATCGTGTGAGGGTCTGATTGCGCAGCAACTGCGCAATCAGAACATGGCGCCAGTTCCAATTCCACCAACCGCGGTGATCGACATCGTCCACGAGTCGTTTGAGGACTACCTGAACGCGATGCGCGCCCCCTACCGCCGCCGTGCACGACTCACGTTCGCCCGCACGGAGCACCTCGTGATCGAACATCACACCGAGTTCTCAATGCTCGCAGAGGAGCTGGCTCGCCTGTGGCGGGCGATCTACGACCGCGCGACAGAGATCCGCCGGGAGGTCTTGACCGCGCAGTTCTTCCGTTGGGCCTCAGCCGTGGATGAGAGCAGTGTGCTCCTGGCTCGTCGTCCCGATGATTCAATTGCTTCGTTCGCACTGCTGTTCGACGACGGCCCAACGCTCTCATTCGTGCAGTGCGGTTTTGAGGAGCGAGCCGGCCGCGAGGAGGGCGCCTACTTCCGCCTGCTGTATGAGATCGTGCGGCTGGGCATCGAACGCGGGCACCGACTGGTGGATCTGGGCGTGACGACACTGCCACCGAAACTCGACGTCGGCGCGATCCCCGTGCCGCTCTTTGCCTGGGTCCGGCACCGCAACGCGGCGGTGCAATGGGCAATCGTGCAACTCGCCAGAGGTCCGCTTCAGCGTGTTGACGTGCTCACGCCGAGACGAGTCTTCAAGAAGCCGACCCGGACGGCGGGCGAGTTGGTCCGGGAGCTTGGTTGAGCCGGCGGCGCTCGCCCTTTGACCGGCGTCCTCTCAGGGGCCCGTGGCGAGTCTGCGCACGACCCGCTCACACAGTTCGAATGCGTGCTCCAGCGTCCGTTGGTCGATGCGATCAGGTGTGTCGGTCGGCCAGTGGTAGTTGGACGAAAACCCGTGGTCATCCAGCGACATCAGCAAAGCCGTGGGAAAACCGCGCCGCGCCGAGATGTAACCGTCGGTCCCGAACCGCATCCGCAGCCCCCGCCGCAGCGGTATGCCGGCGTCCTGCGCACATTCTGAGACGAGCCGGTTGAGGTCGGGATCGTGGGTCACGAGTCTGAGCATGCCCTGCTCCTCGGCCAGCGTCAGCTGCGAGGAGCCGACGCTGTCAACGCAGAGGACGTGGGTGCAGGTTGGATCCAGGGTCGCTAAGTGGTCTCGCGCAAAGGCATGCATGCCATCCATGAGCGCCTCCTCCGCGCCGGTGGAGAGCAACAGCACCCGCAGCCCGGCGATGGGCTCTGACTGAAGCCGACGTGCCAGACCCACAAGAATCGCGACGCCCGTCAGATTGTCATTGGCCCCGGGCACGGTCGGACTGCCGGCGATGTTCAGCACCGACAGGATGATTCCGGCGCAGACCAGCCGCCCCAGGTCGGCCAACCGCCGCAGTCCGGGAAGCGCCCCGATTGCACAGAGCCCGGGACCGAGCGCAAGCGGCAGCATGATCGGCGGCGCCTGCGCCTCCGCAGACCAGTGAGCTCGGCGAGACAGCGCATCGGTGATGGCGGGATTGAAGAAGATCCCGGTGTGCGCCGCGTCGTGATGCGCGACCACGATCAGCGTTGACCGCGCGGTTGGGTCTCCGACCCAGGCCAAGACGTTGGCGGTGCTGCGCTTGGGGAGCACCGCTCGCAGCCAGCGCCTGCCGGCGTTGATGTCGTCAACCACCGCGGCGGTGGCCAGCGCCGCAAGTGCCACCGCCACGCCACGGCGACCGGCTCGGGCGGCTCTGGCGGCCAACAGCCCGGTGGTGGAGGTGATCACCCATGGCCACCAGTAGGTTCCATGTACTCGAGGTCTTTCCACCACCGCCTCGACGCCATGCCGGCGCAACTCCGCCGCGATCAGCTGCGCCGCCTCCAGTTCGCCGGCTGAGCAGGAGGCACGGTCCATTGCAGCCAGCCGCTTGATCAGGTCGTGTTCATCCATCGCTATCCACCCACGAGCTTCCCGTTATGGGTGCGGGCATGTCGCAAGGCCACGTATCCGACCGCTCCGGCCGGCAGCGTGGCCCAGTAGCTGAGCCCCCGGTAGAGCAGGATCGCCGCCAGCACCTCGCTCAGGCTGCGGCCACCGCCGGTCAGGGTCACGGCGAGGCTACCCTCGACAAGACCGAGTCCGCCGGGTGTCACGGGCAGGAAGGCGACCAATTGCGCGATCGCGTAGGCGACGGGCAGGGAGTCCCATGGTGGGAGCACGCCCACAGCACCAAACCCGCAGGCCAGACAGCCGGCATCACTCAGCCAGCCGATCGCGAACAGCACCGACGCTTGAGCAACCTCGCCGCGCGTGAGCCGCACCGCCGCCATCTGGCGTGCCACGTCCCGGGAGCCTCCGGCGAGCCTCGCTGGAAGTCCCTGGCGTCGCTCCAACCAGGCGATCAACGCGAGCGGCACACGTCGGAGCGCAGGCAGTGGCCCTCCGGTCAGCGCGCCGGTGCTGACCGCTGCAATGGCGGCGATGGCCACCAGCGCCAGGGCCCCAAGCAGACGCGGCACCCAACCGCCATGTGCGTCAATCACAGCACCGGCGCAGGCGATCACAAGCAGAGCGCCGATGTAGAGCAGACTCGTCAGGCCCAACAACCAGGCACAGATCGCTCCGGCGAGCCCGCGCCTGCGCAACTCCCGAAAGTTGAGCACGTTGGCGGGGATGTAGCCGGCCGGCAGGAAGTCCAGCAGCGCCTGAGCCGAGATCGCGAGCGCCGCCAGCCACGGAAGCCTGAGCGTGCGGCCGGTGGCACGTGCCAGGACCTGCTGGCCGCGAGC
The DNA here is from genome assembly GCA_021820105.1 of Actinomycetes bacterium. Classification (GTDB taxonomy): domain Bacteria; phylum Actinomycetota; class Thermoleophilia; order Solirubrobacterales; family Solirubrobacteraceae; genus Palsa-465. The sequence goes on from JAKAED010000006.1 coordinate 14,162, forward strand.
GTAGCTCAGGTACGACAGGACCTCCAGTAACACCGCCAACGCGACGAGACCCGGCTCCGGATTTGCCAGCAGATGCAGCGAGCGGCTGATATCGCTGCTCTTGCCCAGGACGGCGCGCACCACGAGGCCAACAACGACCAAGAGCCCCAACGTTGGCAACAACCGCTCCAGCACCGCCTGTAGCCGCCGCGGCCGAGGTTGCCCGGAGGCGGTTGCGGCGGAGGACTCCGTGGGAGGTTCGGTCGGTCTGCACAAGGTTCCCCGCTACGACCGTAGCGTCGCCGGCCGTCCTGCTCCGGACTTGGTCAGCACTCCTACCCTCGGAGTACCAGGATCTGGACGCGGGCGTCCAAGCATCGGTCGCGACGCTTGCGGCGAGGAGACTCAGACGGCACCCAATGGGGGCACCAATGCCGGCGGCTGCAGCCGGATCCGCGCGTCGCTCACACAGACGCCGTTGCGGCTGACCGTGAGCGGGTTCAGGTCCAGCTCGGCAATCTCAGGATGCCCTTCCACCATCGCACTGACTCGCAGCAGCACCTCCTCGACGCCGCCAACGTCAAGCTTCGGCGCGCCACGGTAACCATCCAACAGCGGGAACGTGCGCAGCGATCGAACCTGCTCGGCGGCTGCCACGTCCGTGAGCGGCGTGATCCTGACCGCCACATCGCCGATCAGCTCCGCCGTTGTGCCACCGGCTCCGCAGGCCACCACCGGCCCGAAACTGGGGTCATTGACGACACCGACGATCAGTTCCACACCGGGGTCCGCCATCTGCTGGACAACAAGCCCATCAAGCTCATACCCGTTGGCGGCGACAGCATCCCGGATCAGCCCGGCCGCCTCCCGAACCCTGTCCGGGCCCTGAACGCCCAACAGCACACCGCCGGCATCGCTCTTGTGGACCAGCCCCGGGGCGATCGCCTTCAGCGCAACCGGACCACCCATCTCGCCCGCCAGTTGGACCGCATCCTCAACCGTGTCGGCGACCTCGGTGCGCAGGCACGGGATGCCGTAACAGTCGAGCAGCGCAAAGGTTTCAGCCGGCGAGAGCCAGCGACCACCGCCTGCGATTGCTGCGGCCACCAGCTCGGCGGCATCGTCTCGGCGGCAGCCGTCCAGCTCAACCGCCTGGCCCTTGGGGCTGGCGAGCCAACGTGAGTAGTCGACGGCGTGTGCAAGTGCGCGGACCGCATCCTCCGGTAACTGAAAGCGAGCAGCGCCGCCGCTGCGTGGAGCTCCGGACACCTCGGCGCGAGCACCCATGACCACCGACGCAACCGGCATCTCACTGCCGGCCACAACCGTATCGATCGCCTGCTCCACCTCCTCAGCGCTGTAGCCCAGCGCCGGCACGAACAGCGAGATGATGGCGTCACACGCAGCTGCATCAATCAGCTCCCTGATCACCCTGGCGTAGTCCTCCGGCTGGCCTCCCGCAGTCATATCGATGGGGTTGCCCACGGCCGCGTGATCGGGAACGATCCGCGCCAGGCGCGAGCGCACCTCCGCTGTCAGCTCGACCACGTCAAGCCCGGCGGCCTGACAGCCATCGGCGCACATGATCCCGGGCCCGCCACCGTTGGTGACGATCGCCACGCGGGCACCACCCGGCAGCGGCTGCGTGCCGATCAGCGCCGCGGTGTCGAGCAGCTCTCCGAGTGTGTCCACACGGATCACTCCGGACTGGCGGAACAGCGCGTCAACGGTGATGTCGGAGGTGGAAAGCAGCGCCGCCGTGTGCGAGGAGGCCGCGCGCGAACCGGCCGGCGTGCGGCCTGACTTCACCGCCAGGATCGGCTTGCGAGCGCCGATCCGCCTGGCAACGCGGGCGAACCGCCGCGGGTTGCCGAAGGACTCGAGGTAGAGGGCAACCACCGTGGTGTTGTCGTCCTCCTCCCAGTATTCGAGCAGATCATTGCCGGAGAGATCGGACTTGTTGCCAACTGACACGAATGAGGAGAGCCCGATCCCGAGCTGCGAGGCCACATCCATCAGCGCGATCGCCACACCGCCGCTCTGCGACATCAACGCCACATGTCCAGCCGGCGGCACCTGCCGTGAGAAGGTGGCGTTCAGGCGAACCTGCTCATCGGTGTTCAGGATCCCCAGGCAGTTTGGCCCGATCAAGCGCATCCCCGACTCACGGCAGACTCCGATCAGCTCTCGCTGGCGCCGGGCACCCTCATCACCGACCTCCGCAAATCCGGCTGAGATGACCAGCAGCGCACGCGTGTGGCGTCGCGCGCACTCCCGCGCCACGGAGACCACCGATGCCGCGGGTACGGTCACGACCGCGAGGTCAACCGCCTGGGGAAGGTCGAGCACCGACGGATACGCGGCGAGTCCCTGGATCGCCTCCGCCTTGGGATTGACCGGATAGATCGCACCACCGAAGCCACCTCCTATGAGGTTCTTAAGCAGCGCGCCACCCACCGAGTTCGCGTTCCGCGAAGCGCCGATGACGGCAACCGACGAGGGTCGGAGAAAGCTCGCCACGGCGCTCCGCGACGCGGTGTGTTCGCGCTGAGCAAAGGCCATCAGCACCTGCTCGGAGACCTCCGTCGGCAGGCTGATCTCGATCATGTCAGGAGCGTCGATGCGCGTCACCGGGAAGCCGCTGTCGTTGAAGACCTGCAGCATCTTCCAGTTCGACGACAGCACGCTGGCGACCAGCGTCGAGATTCCGTTGGCGGCCGCAACCGCCGCCAGCTGTCCCAACAGGAGCGTGGCAATGCCCTGGCCGTGAAGCGCATCGGCGACTTCAAAGGCGACCTCGGCGCGTGCCTGGTCAAGGCGCACATAGGCGCCGTGGGCCACAACGCGCTGCTCCAACCCGCTGGTGGCGACCAGTCCGTAGTGCTCAGACTCGCCTGACCTCAACGCCCACTCCGAAAGCCAGGAGACGTCGGTCTGGCCGCCGACCCGGAAGTAGATCGACTCCGGAGAGAGCGAGGCCAGGAACTGCTCGATCGCAGGGCGGTCTTCACGCGACACGGGACGCACGTGCACGGTGGAGCCGTCGCGCAGCGCAACATCCACCGACTCCTGCAGCGGCTTGGAGATGGAGGTCATGTAATGAACGTACGCGCGCGTCTGCCAAGCGGCGACCGTAGCCGCGACCCGGGCGCCACCGTAGATATCCGAGGTGGGTTCAGCACACCTCACCGATGCCTCAGAGGGCTCCAGGTCCGAGCCTTGGAGATACAACGAACCGTTGCGTCGCCGCACGGTTCCAGAGACCAGGAGCGTCACCGTGTTCACGCGCATAGTTGTTGGAGATGACGGCGGCCCCCAGGGTGAGGACGCTGTGGTCTTGGGCGCCGCGATCGCCCGCGCGATGGGTGCCGGAATCACGCTGCTTCAGTCCTATCCACCGTTCCCGGTGTCCATCGAGGGACACACGGATCGCGATACGCAGACCCGCAGCGCACACGCGCAGCTGGCCGCTCACCGCGACAGGCATGCCCCCGACGCGCACGTGGAGGTGGTGTGGGACACGCAGCCGGCCCGCGCGCTCAGTGAGTACGCCGAGAGTTGGCATGCGGACCTGGTTGTGATCGGCTCGAGCCACCGCGCACCGGCGGGCCGCACCGCACTCGGGCAGACCGGCCGCGCTCTGATCGAGCGAGCCCCCGCCGCCCTCGGCGTCGCAAGTCGGAAGCTGCACGAGCGGGGCCTCGATCTGGCCCGGGTCGCCGTGGGGTTCGACAGCGGACCAGAGTCGGAGCTGGCGCTGCGACTGGCGGATGAGATCGCCGCCGCAGCAGACGCTGAGCTGCTGCTGGAAAGCCTCGTGCGCAGCCACGGCGACCTGAGCGAGCGCGATCGCCTGGATGCCCTGGAGCTCGGCCGCAGAGCCGCGTTCGGGACAGCCGCCCGTGCGCGGGCGGACGCTCGTGTGGGCGATCCCGGACTGGAGCTGCGAGCGCTGTCAGAGACCGTTGACCTGATGGTGATCGGCTCACGCCGTTGGGGCGCACTCGCGCGCGTGGTGCTGGGTGGGGTCGGAGAGACCCTGGCCAGCGATTGCGGCAGCTCAATGCTCATCACCTGCCGGGCGCTGCGTCACCCCAACGCCCGACCGCTGGCCGCGCTCAGCGGCGAGGAGGAAAAGCCATGACCGTTCACGAGGATCGACTCTCCACCATGCGGGTGCACGAGGTCATGCACACCGGCATCCTCACCACTGACTCAGACACGCCGCTGCGGATCGTTGCCCGGCTGATGGCCTCCCAACAGGTCCACGCGGTCGCTGTCGTCGACCCCGAGCATGCACGCCGACCGTGGGCGGTGGTGACCGCGCTTGACGTCGTCAAGGCCGCCGCTGAGGACGCGGATCTGACCGCGGCGGAGGCGGTCTCCAAGGAGCTGGTGACCGTGCCTGACACCGAATCCCTGGGCTGGGCGGCGCAGCTTATGACGGAGAGCGGCAGCTCCCACATCGTCGTTGTCGATGCCGTCACAGGTCACCCGAGCGGGATCCTGTCGTCGCTCGACATCGCCGCTGCCTACGGCGCCTGACGGATGTTCGAGACTCGCATCCACGGGCGCGGCGGACAGGGTGTCGTGACATCGGCGGAGCTGCTGTCGGTGGCAGCGTTCCGCGAGGATCGACACGCGCAGGCCTTTCCCAGCTTCGGCTCGGAGCGAACCGGAGCCCCCGTCATCTCCTTCTGCCGGATTGACGACCGAACCATCCGGACCCGTGAGCCGATCAGCCTGCCCGACGCCGTGATCATCGTTGATCCGACGCTGCTGCACCACGTGGATGTGTTCAGCGGGCTGCGAGCGGACGGTTACGTGCTGATCAACAGCACGCGCAGCTTCGCCGAGCTGCAGCTCGGGGAGCTCTGCGACGGGTTCCGGCCCGAGCGGCTGTGCACGATCCCCGCGACCGAACTCGCCCGGGAGCACCTTGGCCGGCCGCTCCCCAATGCGGCGATGCTCGGCGCCTTTGCACAGCTGACCGGAGTGGTCACCGTCGAGTCGGTCGCGGCCGCAATCCGCCAGCGGTTCAGCGGTGAGGTCGCGGAGGCGAACGTGCGCGCGGCGCAGGCTGCGGCTGGGCTCGTGCCGCCTTCCAGCGGGAAGGCGGCACAGGAGGAGGCGATCAATGCTTGAACAGATAGAGGGCTCGCAGGCGGTTGCCAGAACGGTGGCGATGTGTCGGCCGGAGGTGATCTGCGCCTACCCGATCTCACCGCAGACGCACATCGTGGAAGGACTCTCAAGGCTCGTCAAGGCAGGTGAGCTGAGGCCGTGCGAGTTCGTCAACGTCGAGTCTGAATATGCCGCCATGTCGGTGGCGATCGGCGCCAGCGCAACCGGGGCGCGCAGCTACACGGCCACCGCCAGCCAGGGTCTGCTGTACATGGCTGAGGCGCTCTACAACGCCTCGGGGCTGGGGCTGCCGATCGTGATGACGGTCGCCAACCGCGCGCTGGGTGCACCGATCAACATCTGGAACGACCACTCCGACTCAATGTCGCAGCGGGACTCCGGCTGGATTCAGCTCTACGTCGAGTCCAACCAGGAGGCGGTGGACGTGCACCTACAGGCCTTTCGCATCGCGGAGACGCTCTCGCTGCCGGTGATGGTCTGCATGGACGGCTTCATCCTCACCCACGCGGTCGAGCGCGTCGAGCTTCCCGAGCCCGAGCAGGTCGACGCGTTCCTGCCACCGTACGAGCCTCGCCAGCTGCTCGATCCGGCGGAACCGATGACGATCGGCGCCATGGTGGGTCCCGAGGCCTACACCGAGGTCCGCTACCTGGCGCACTACAAGCAGATGCAGGCGCTTGATGTGATCCCCGAGGTGGCGGCCGCCTTCGAGCAGCGCTTCGGGCGCAGCTCAGGGGGCCTGCTGCGCAGCTACCGTAGCGACGACGCCGAGACGATCGTGGTGGCACTCGGCTCGGTGCTCGGCACGATTGAGGACGTCATCGACGAACTGCGTGACCAGGGCGTGAGCATTGGTGCGCTCGGGATCCGCACGTTCAGACCGTGGCCTTCCGAGGAGGTGCGCAGCGCGCTGGAGCACGCCAAGCGCGTGATCGTCGTGGAGAAGGCGCTCTCGATCGGGATCGGCGGCATCGTCTCCCAGAACGTGCACGGGGCACTGGAGGGAACGGCCGTCACGATCCATACGGCGATTGCCGGGCTCGGCGGCCGCCCCATCACGAAGTCCTCGCTGCGACGCCTGTTCGCCGATGGGATCGCGGGTGAGCTGACGGGAACGACCTTCGTGGACCTGGATCACTCGCTGGTGGACGGGGAGAGCGAGCGGATGATGCAGACCCGCCGCTCCGGCCCGCACGCGGAGAACATGCTGCGCGACGTGGGCATCGTCGGCGCCGGCCCGGTTTAGAGACAGATTGGTGAGCGTGGAGGCAGATCGAGGATGACGGCAACGAGGCTCAAGTACTTCCAGACCGGCAGCTTCGCGGCCGGCAACCGGCTCGTGAACCCCGAGTCCCGCTCCGTGCAGTCGGGCGCGGAGCGCGCCAACGCGATCACCTGCGGGCACCGGGCGTGCCAGGGTTGCGGAGAGGCGCTGGGCGCCCGCTACGCGCTGGATGCCGCGATGCGCGCCACCGGCGGCGACCTGATCGCCGCCAACGCGACCGGCTGCCTCGAGGTCTTCTCCACGCCCTATCCGGAGAGCTCATGGCAACTGCCGTGGATCCACTCGCTGTTCGGCAACGCAGCCGCCGTCTCCACCGGGATCGCGGCGGCGCTGCGAGCCAAGGGCAACACGCACACGCGCGTGGTCGGGCAGGGCGGTGACGGTGGGACCGTCGACATCGGCTTTGCCTGCCTCTCCGGGATGTTCGAGCGCGATGACGATGTGCTGTTCATCTGTTACGACAACGAGGCCTATATGAACACGGGGGTGCAGCGCTCCGGTGCGACCCCGCCGGCGGCCTTCACGACCACGACTCAGGCCGTGGGCGAGGAGCCCGGAGCGCCCTGGGGGCAGGGCAAGAGCGCGCCCCTGATCGCGCTCGCGCACGAGATCCCATATGTGGCCACGGCCACGATCGCGGACCTGCGGGATCTGGAGGCGAAGGTGCAGCGCGCGATGTCGATCCGTGGCGCGCGTTACATACACGTGCTCGTGACCTGTCCGCTCGGCTGGGGCACGCCGTCCAGCGACTCGCTGAGGGTCGCGCGCCTCGCCGTTGAGACCGGCATCTTCCCCGTATGGGAAGGGGCTTACGGCGATGTGACCGCGGTCACGAAGATCCGCCACCGGCTGCCTGTGGAGGACTACCTGCAGGCACAGACGCGCTTTCGCCACCTGTTCAAGCCAAGGCGACGAGACGCCCTGATCGAGCGCGTCCAGGCGCGCGCCGACCGCAACATCAGGCGTTTCGGACTGATCGACCCCGTCGAGTACGACCCGGTCGCACTGCACGTGGAGGGTGGTTCATGAGCTCGCTGGAGAAGCCGTTTGCCATCACGCTGGAGGTGGGTTCAAGCCGCGCCAACCACACGGGGTCGTGGCGCACCGAACGACCCGAATATGTACGCCTCACAGCCCCCTGCGGTGGCGCCTGTCCCGCCTCAGAGGACGTGCAGCAGTGGCTCTATCACGCCGAGGAGGGCGCCTACGAGCAGGCCTTTCGCAAGATCATGGAGCGCAACCCGTTCCCGGCGATCTGCGGCCGGGTCTGCTACCACCCGTGCGAGACGGCCTGCAACAGAGTGCAGCTGGACGAGGCCGTGGGCATCAACTCCGTCGAGCGCTTCCTGGGCGACCAGGCGATCGCCGGCGGCTGGAGCTCGCCGGCACCAGCCGCCGCCAGCGGCAGGCGAGTACTGGTGATCGGGGCCGGCCCCTCAGGGCTCTCAGCCGCTTACCACCTGGCGCTGCTTGGCCATGCGGTGACCGTCCGCGACGCCGCCCCGGCGGCGGGCGGGATGATGCGTTACGGCATTCCCAAGTACCGGCTCCCGCGCGAGGTGTTGGACGCCGAGCTGGCTCGCATTGCCGCGCTGGGCGTCCAGTTCCAGCTTGGCCGCAACGTCTCAGATGTGATCAGCGAGCAGCTCGAGGGCCGCTTCGACGCCGTCTTCCTGGCGGTCGGCGCACGGCTGGGCAGCCGCACGAACATCCCTGCCGGGTCAGCCGCAAAGATCATCGACGCGCTGTCACTGCTGCGCGACATGGAGGATGACGCCGCCGGCCCGCCGCTGCTGGGCCGGCGGGTCGCGGTCTATGGCGGCGGCAACACGGCAATGGACGCCGCCCGTACCGCCAAGCGGCTCGGCGCTGAGGACGCGGTGATCGTCTACCGGCGGACCCGCGACCGCATGCCCGCGCACGAGTCCGAGCTCGAGGAGGCGCTCCAGGAGGGCATCCAGGTCCACTGGCTGACGACCATCAAGCAGGCCGACGCGGGACGGCTGACGGTCGAGCGCATGGAATTGGACGAGCACGGCTTCCCGCAACCGACCGGCCAGTTCGATGAGCTCCAGGCGGACACGCTGGTGCTGGCGACCGGTCAACAGACTGACCTGTCGCTGCTGGAGGGGGTCTCCGGGATCGAGCAGGAGGACGGGGTTGTGAAGGTCGACCACAACCTGATGACCGGGCATGATGGGATCTTCGCGGGTGGGGACATGGTTCCGGCGGAGCGGACGGTGACCGTCGCAATCGGCCACGGTCGCCGCGCGGCCCACGGAATCGACCGCTGGCTGCGAGGCGCCCCCGACACCGCCACCGGCGAGCCGGAGGGCAGCGCCAGCCACACCGGGGTGGGGCCGGCACCCCAGCCCGTGGAGGTGCCGTTCGAGCGGCTCAACACCTGGTACTACTCAGACGCGCCCAAGACGGTGCGCGAGCAGCTGGACGCGGTGCGGCGCTCATCGACCTTTGACGAGGTCGTGCTCGGACTGGATGAGTCAACTGCGCTGTTCGAGGCCCGCCGCTGCATGTCTTGCGGCAACTGCCTGGCCTGTGACAACTGTTACGGAGTGTGTCCTGACAACGCGGTGATCAAGCTCTCCCGCGGTGGTGCCTACGCCTATGAGATCGACTACGACTTCTGCAAGGGCTGTGGCCTGTGTGTGCAGGAGTGTCCGTGTGGGGCGCTGGAGATGCAGCCCGAGTTGATCTGAGCGGCTAGCCCTGATCGATGGCGTCCAGATAGGGCGCCAGCCGCGGAGCGGCGAGCTTGCGCGCGTCGGACCACAGCGGCTCCTCACTCGCCTCCGAGTCTGTGGCAACGCCGTCCGTCAAACGTGCACGCAGGTAGAGCGGGCGTGGCCCGCCGATCAGCAGTCCCTGGATCGTTGGACGCAGCGGCTGAGCGTCGATCTGGGCGCCCGCCAGCACCGCAATGGCCTCAGCGGCAGCCTGGGCCTGTTGCGCCGCCAGCCCACCGTGCTTGATCGGAAAGCTCGTCAGATCGCCGGCGGCGAAGACCCGCTCGACGCCGCGTACGGCGCAGTGGCCATCCACGGGCAGGAATCCGCGGTCGTCCGCACCAGGAACCCCTTTGAGCAGCGGGCCATACAGCTCCGGGAGCGCGACGATGCGATCCACCCGCAGCACGCGGTCGGCCGGATGCACCAGCAGCTGACCGTCATCGGTGACGGCGGCGCTTGAGCGCGTGAGCGTCGTGACCCGCGAATCGGCCAGCAGCTTGACGACGGCTGTGCTGGCGGCGGCCCCAAAGACCGCCAGCGGGGCCGGCTCGGGAGTGATGATGGTGACGTGAACGTCGACCCCCATCTCATATGCGCGGCGGGCGGTCTGCAGAGCGAGCTCATAGATCGGCAGCGGCCAGCTGGGCTCCGACGGGATGACGAACGCCAGGCGCCGGCTGATCCCCGCCTCCACGTCCTGAATCAGTCCGTGCAGCTGCTCGTCCAGGTTTCGATCGTCAAGGTTGAGCGCGTGTCGAAAGCGCGGTTGCTGACGAGCACCCACGGCCAGCAGCAGCGCGTCGAACTCCAGCAGGTCTCCGGTATCGGTGGTGACGGTGCGGGCGTCGATCTCGACGGATGCCAGGCCCGCCCGATGATGCTCGAGGTTGAGGTCGTCAACCAGACGCGCCAGCGGGTGGCGGCGAGCGACCGGACCGGCAAATGGCTCGCGGACAGCCTGCGCCCTGTAGACAAACTCCTCCGCCGAGGTCAGCAGCGTGATCCGTGCCCGTTCACCCGCCAGATAGCGGAGCGTCAGCGCGGCCTCCAGGGCCGCAACACCGCCACCGGCGATCACCGCCCGGAACGCGGCCTGCTGGCTCACTCGAAGAACACCTCGGCCACGTCATAGAGGCTGAGATCCAGCTCCTTCTTCCCTGGAGCCAGTGCTTCCGCCAGATCCACCTCACAGATGGCGTCACCGGTGAAGGACATCATCTTTCCGAACCGCCCCGCGGTCAGGGCCTCGGTGGCCGCGACACCGTAGCGGGTGGCCAGCAGGCGGTCAAAGGCGACCGGCTTACCCCCGCGCAGCACGTGACCGAGGATCGTAACGCGGGTCTCATAACCGGTCAGCTCCTCAATCTGCTTACCCACGTCAAAGGCGACGCCCTCGGCCGGGCGGGTGCTCAGCTCGTGACGCTCTTCCGGATTGGTCACCCGCGCCGGTCGTATACCGGATGCGCCCTCGGCAACGACCACGATCGAGAAGCTGTGCGGTCCGGCGTGACGCCGGCGCAGATGCGCACAGACCTTCTGGATGTCATATGGCTGCTCGGGCACGAGGATCATGTCGGCGCCGCTGGCCATCCCGGCAAAGGTCGCGATCCAGCCTGTGTGGCGGCCCATCACCTCGACGACCATCACGCGGTTGTGAGACTCAGCGGTTGTGTGCAGGCGGTCTATGGCGTCGGTCGCGATCTTGACGGCCGTGTGAAAGCCGACGCTGAAATCGGTACCCGGCACGTCATTGTCGATCGTCTTGGGCACCGCCACCAGCGGCACGCCTCGGCGCGAGAGCTCGCGCGCAGCCCCCAGCGTGCCGTTGCCACCGATCACCACGAGCCCGTCGATGCCGCGACGCTCGAGCGTCGCCCGGAGTTCATCCACGCCAGCCTCGCCGTCGGCCAGTGGGTCGGTGCGCGATGTGCCGAGGATGGTTCCGCCGCGCGGCAGAAGCCCTGACGTGTTCTCGTGCGTCAGCTCGTAACCCTTATCGATGCGGACACCAAGCCAGCCGCTGTTGAAGCCGAAGAAGCGGTGACCGTCGTGCAGGCCACGGCGAACGACAGCCCTGATCACGGCGTTCAGCCCTGGGCAGTCGCCGCCTCCTGTCAGCACCCCGTACGTTGCCATCAGTGAAAATCTCGCATATTCATCGCCCGGATGGTCCGCCGATCGGCCCCCGCGAATCTCAAGGAAGGTTCGGACACGCAGGCCGCTCACGCAAGACGGTGGATTCCCAGGATTCTGCGTACTTGGCCGCAGGCCGTGACAGCTGGCCTTACTGAGGCGATGACTAAGCCCGTCCTTCAGTGGGCAGCTTGATGGGGTGGAAGCACAGGGTGTGAGATCGCTCCGTGAGACGTTGCCGCTGCTGCGGATGCGGCGCCCTTCCACCACGCGTGGCGCTGAACGGCTCGCGCGCTGTTTCAGCATCGAGGATGTGGCGCGCCATGCTCGACGGCGGCTGCCACGGGGCGCGGCCGCCTATCTGGAGGGTGGCGGCCTGGGCGAGTACACCCTGCGGCGCAACCGTGAGGCCTTTGAGCGTCTGGAGCTCGTTCCTCACATGCCCCGCGACGTGAGTCGGGTCGACCTGCGCACGACCGTGCTCGGTCGCAGCCTGCCGCTGCCGTTCGCGCTCTCCCCCGTGGGCGCGCCGCGAATGTTCCATCATGAGGGAGAGCTGGCGGTCGCGCGGGCAGCCGGCCGCGCCGGCGTGCCATATGGGGTCTCAACGCTCGCCACCACCTCGGTGGAGGCGATCGCGACCCAGAGTGATGCGCCGCTCTGGTACCAGCTCTACATCTGGGGTGACCGCGGTGAGGCTCGGGAGGCGCTCATGCGCGCTCGCGCGTCCGGCTTTGAAGCGCTGTTGTTCAGCATCGACACCAACGTGCGTTCCAAGCGCGAGCGGGAGAAGCGGGCCGGCCTTGAGCTACCGCTACCTGACCTGTCACTCCCGACCTTCCTGGACGGAGTCCTGCATCCTGAGTGGTCGTGGAGGTTTCTGACCTCGCCGACGATCAGCTTCCCGAACATCGGCCCGGCCGATCATCGCTCCCGCGAGAAGCTCTCCGAGATGTTCGACGGAACCGTGAGCTGGGACGACATCGAATGGATTCGCGAGCTCTGGGACGGACCGATCCTGGCAAAGGGCGTGCTGCACCCGGACGAGGCCCTGCAGGCCGCTGAGCTGGGCCTGGACGGCGTGATCGTCTCAAACCACGGTGGCCGTCAGCTCGACCACGTGCCGGCGACGATCGATGTGCTCCCGGCCATCGTCGAGGCAGCTGGCGACCGTTTGGAGGTGCTGGTCGATTCAGGCTTCCGGCGGGGCACTGAGATCGTGACCGCACTGGCGCTCGGCGCCCGCGCGGTCCTGCTCGGCCGCGCCCATCTGTACGGCCTTGCGGCCGCAGGAGAGGCCGGAGTCCGCCACTGCATCGAGCTGCTCGCGGACGAGATCGAGATGACAATGGCCCTGCTCGGCGCGCGCAGCGTCGAGGAGCTCAATCCGTCATTCGTGCGTCTGCGCTCGGCGGATCGGTCCGCAGCCGGTCGATCCCAGGTGTCGTGAGCATGGTGTCGTCGTCGCGGATCAGCACCGCGTCGTAACCCTCAAGCTCCGCGCAGAAGTACTCGGCTCGGTCCGAGCCCATTGCAAAGACCGCCGTTGCATAGGCGTCCGCGGTGGCGATATCAGGCCCAACGATGGTCACCGAGAGCAGCCCACCTGCCTGCTCCCCACGGGGATCGCTGATGTGTGCGCCACGGGCGTACGCCCCTGATGTTGCGATCGCCACGTCCCTCAGCGCGAGTGTGAGGGCGATGTCAGAGCTCAGACGGGGATGCTGGATGCCGATCCGCCAGCGGTCGCCGCTCTCCGGGTGACCGCTCAGATAGGCGTCGCCGCCGGCGTTGACGGAGAAGTTGTGGGCGCCCGCCTCCCGCAGGCGCGCGGCGGCGCCGGCGATCGCCCAGCCCTTCACGAGCCCTGAGGGCTCGACTGCACCCGGGCCCCCGGCGCCCTCGGGAGGGGCGTTCCCGTCCCGGTAGGGCGCGGTGATGTCAAAGTAGCCATCCGTCTGCTGGCGCAGCACCTCGCAGCGGTCCAGCACATCCCGTACGTCCGGATGCAGATCCGCAAGCTCAAGCTCACCGCGATTCAGGCGACTCACCTGACTGTCACGGCGGTAGGTTGAGAAGGTGCTGTCAACCCAGTGCAGCCAGTCGATGACTGCCTGAAGCTCCCGGGTACCGACAGCTGTGTCGCAGACGTCGAACATCCACGGCAACCCCATCACATGTTCCACGTGGCGCAGACCATCGCGAGTGGTCTGCAGGAACCCGGACGGGGGGCCCGTGAGCGGCGTCTGCGAGCTGCTGCTGCTGCGCGGCGGGAAGCTGCGATAACTCAAACGAGGTGTGCCTTCTTCATGGCCGAGTACAGGGACTGATCGAAGCCCATGCTCGTGATCGTCGCACCGGAGACGCCGTTGATCTTGTAGCTCTGTGACTTCAGGGCCTCGGAGCGGAGGATCGGCAGCGACTGGGACTGCAGCTGGTAGGAGAGCTGCGTGTGAGGGCCGGCGCTGATTGCGATGGCGGTCATCTTCTTGCCGGCGACGGTGATCTTGACGCCCACGGGCCCCCACATCGTCTGAGCGGTTGAGCCCGCGTAGACCTTCGATGCGCCCGCCTTCTGGTTCGCCTTGCCCTTGGCCTTGTGCTGCGTTGCCTTGTGATGTGTGGACTTCTTGTGGGTGGTCTTCTTATGGGTCGTGCTTGCGCTGGCCGCGGGTACGGCGCCGGTGCCGATGGCGGCCACAGCGGTGGCGCCGATACCGGCGAGTTTGAGGGTCTTGGTGGTCATCGTGGTCCTTTCGGTGGTGGGAGGAGGAGGTGGTGTCAGCTCACTGCGAAGGCAAAGCTCTCCCAGTGGATCTGGTGCTTTGGAACACCGAGCTGCCTGAGGCTGTCGATCGTGTGGTGCATCATCGGCAGCGGTCCGCACAGGAACACGTCCGAATTTGCGATGTGGGGCGCGAGCGCCCTGAGGTTCTCCGGTCCGAGGAGATCCGCGTAGCGGGGGTCGGCGTGGTCACCGACGAGCTCGTGCAGCTGGGCGCCACGGCTGGCGGTGAGCTGCTCGATCTCATCGCGCAGCACCAGATCCGCGTCCGACACGCCGCGATAGATGAAGGTCACGTCGCAGTCATCGAGCTCCTCGAGGATCGCTCGCAATGGCGTGACGCCGATGCCACCGGCGATCATCGTGACGTGCGGCCGCTGCCGGCGCGTGGCCACGAATCTGCCAAACGGCCCCTCTGCGAAGACACGCGTGCCAACGGGCACCTGCAGCAGCGAGCGCGTGTAGTCGCCCACAGCTTTGACGGTGATCCGCAGCGTCCGACCGTCGGGCGCAGCGGACAGTGAGAACGGGTGCGACTGCCACCAGAGTCCCTTGGACATGAAGCGCCAGAGCAGGAACTGTCCACCGGCGGCATGCACGCGGTCGAGCCGCTTACCGGCCACTGTGATCGTGACGACATCAGCGGAGACGCGCTCAACCGACTCCACCCGGAGTCCCTCGCGATAGAAGCGCACCAGCGGAATCAGCACCCGATAGACGATCAGCAGCGCCAGCGTTGCGACGTAAAGCGCAACCCACCAATCAGACTGGAGCTTGGCGGCGAGCGGCATGTTGTGCCAGGTGTTGTTGGCCTTGAAATCCCAGCCGGTCGGAAGCTGATGCAGGTAGGCGAGGAAGATGCCTCCGTAGACAGTCAGGTGCACGGCATACCAGGCCTCATAGGAGAGCCGGCGCCGCGCGATCACCAGCGAGGTGATCACCGTCACGATCATCAGCACGGTGCCGATCGTGGCCGTGACCATGCCCTTGTAGCTGGACAAGAAAGACCCGAACTGGCTGATCCAGCCGGTGTGACCCAGACCCGCGTACCCGATCGTGATCAGGATCACGTGGGCCACGACCAGGTAGATCACCAGCTTGCCGTTGATGCGGTGCCAGACGGCGAGCCGATCCATGCCGATCCGCCGCTCGAGTGGTGGCAGCCGCGCGAGCAGCAGCACCTGGAGCAGCGCGAAGTAGGCCCCGATCAGACCGGTGATGCGGCCCGCCGTGGTGAGCGCGCCGGCGACGCCGATGACCTGGCCGGTGACGCCACCGTCACGCAGCCAAAACCAGATCATCACGCCGAAGTTGGCGACCACCGCCAGTGCGAAGATGACCATGAACAGGTTCGCCGCGCCATGATCGCCGCGACGTGGCGTTCGGAGTGCCGTCTGCTGTGTCTGAGTTGCCATATGCGGGGGGTTCGTTGAGTCGGGCTGTTTCTCGGACTACTGAAATTGCGTAGACACACAACACCAGCGCGCTGTAAGACGCCTCTAAGACTCGACCGAATGGCCAGTTCGGTTGATTGCTGGGCGGAATCTGTGACTCTCGCTGCGTTGATCGGCTCACACTGCCGATCACTCAAGCCATCAACCGCCGCGCTCGACCTTCAATCCGAACTGTGAGCACACTGCCACCGTCTCCAAGCACCGTCTACACAGGACCATTCGGAGAGGCACAGGCCACAAGATTGCTGTGGCGGGCCGGCTTCGGTCCCCGGCCTGGCGACGCGGAGCGCCTGGCCCGGCTGGGGCTGGACGCGGCAGTCAGCTCGTTGACACGCCCCGCTGAACCGGCGCAGCTGCTGGACAGACCGCCCCATGACGACAAGGGCCACCCGCTGGATCCGCTCAACGTCTGGGGCCAGGATCACTGCTGGTGGCTGGACCGGATGGTGCGCTCCACCCATCAACTGGTCGAGCGCATGACGCTGGTATGGCACAGCTGGTTCGCAACCTCGGAGGAGGCCTCAAACGCACGCCTGATGATCAATCAGAACTGGACGCTGCGCCGGAACGCGCTGGGCAACTTCCACCAGCTGCTGTCAGACGTGACGATCGACCCGGCGATGCTGCTGTGGCTGAACGGCAACACCAACAACCGTTACGCGCCCAACGAGAACTACGGCCGCGAGATGTTCGAACTGTTCACCCTCGGCCAGGGACGCGGCTATGACCAACATGACGTGCACCAGAATGCGCGTGCACTTACCGGTTGGACCAACGACTGGAGCGACTCCCGCGGCCCGATCAACTTCCGCTTCGATCCGAAGCTGCATGATGATGGGGTGAAGCGGATCTTCGGGCAGACCGGCCGCTTCAACTGGAAGGACAGCGTGCGTCTGGCGGTCACCCACCCCTCCCACCCCTCATTCTTCGTCGGCAAGCTGTGGGCCTACTTCGTCGGTGCCGAACTCCCCGCGCGGACAGCACACGAGCTCGAGCTCGCCTATGTGCGCAGCGGCTTTGAGATACGACCGGTGGTCGAAGCGATCCTTCGCCATCCACTGTTCTACGAGGGACCGAGGCTGGTCACTCCGCCTGTGGTCTGGACGGCGGGCCTGCTGCGCGCCAGCCGCCAGACGATCACCACCACCGACTGGGCGTGGATCGCTCAGCTGACCGGCCAGGTGCTGTTTCAGCCGCCGAACGTTGCCGGCTGGAACTACGCCCAGTGGCTTGACACCTCGCGCTGGGCCGGCCGCCTACAGGCGGTCAACACCGCACTGGCCCGGCACACGCTGGACGGCAAGCACTACCCCTTTGGCATTGACGAGACCGCCTCCCAGGCCTATGAACACGCGCTGGCATTCTGGGGCGGCCAACCCCTGTCAGATACTGCACAGCGGCATCTGCTGAAGCTCAGCCGGCGCTTTGCCCGCGGCCAGCATCAGCCCTGGCAGCAGGTGCCGTTTCGCAACCTGCGCCAGAACGCGCTGCGGGCGCTGGTCCCGATGACACCAGACTGGATGACGGCGTGAGCGAGCGGTCAGCGCAGTCGGCCAACTCTCCAGCGGCGCACTGCGACGCGTTTGGCCGTGCACGTGCTGTCCACAAGGCCCTGGCCGCAGGACAAACCGTGCAGCGGGAGTGGGACCCGCGCATGCCGGTCCCTGCGGGCGTTGGGATTGATCGGCGTCGTTTCATCTCCGCCGCTCTGGGTGGCCTGGCGATCGTCTACGGGGCAGAGCGGGCCGGCCTGACCGACCAGATGCTGGGTGACGGGGTGGCACAGGCCGCTGCACTGCACGGCGCGCACGACCGGATTCTCGTCTCGCTGTTTCTTCAGGGCGGGATCGACTCCCTGTCGCTGCTCGCGCCTGCCGGCGATCCGCTCTACACCAAGCTGCGCCCGACGCTCGCGGTCGCTCCCGGATCCGGGGTTCAGTTCCGCGAGGATCCGAGCCTGACCTGGCATCCCATGGCGGCGTCCCTGGCAGAGCTGCACAATGCCGGCAAGGTGTTGGTGTTTCCGGGCATCGGATATGCCGGGGAGGACATGTCCCACTTCACCTCACGCCACTATTGGGAGGTCGGCGCCACCGATGCGTCGCTCACCACCGGGTGGCTGGGCCGCTACCTGGACATCGTGGGAAACCCCCACAATCCGCTGCAGGGCCTCTCCCTGGACGGGCAGATGAACCCCACACTCGCCACCACGCGCCAGCCGGTGGCCGCCATTGACCAGCCCAACAACTTTGCCGTCTGGATCAATGGGCTCTGGGGAGACTCCGCGCAGTGGGCGCTGCAATCCGCGTCCACGCTCGGTGATGCGCAACGACATGCAGCTGACCCGGCAATCCAGCAGGTGGCGGCCGCCGCCTCGGAGGTGGGCATTGTGCGACGGACGCTGAAACCGTGGGCGGGAAAATCGAGCGCTTCCAAGCCGGGATCCAATCCGGGCGCCGCCTATCACGCAAAGGTCGCCTACCCTGCCTCATCCAGCGACGATCTTCCGGCTCGCCTGGCCGGACTTGCGGCGATGATCGACCGGGGCGTGCCGCTCCACTGCGTCGCGTTGAGCACGGGGGTGCAGTTCGACACCCACTCCGGGCAGGCCGGCACCTTCAACTCCGGGGTGAAGCTGGTGGCTGACTCGCTGGCCGCCTTCCAGGCCGACCTGGAGGCGCGCGGGATCGACCAGCGCGTGCTGGTCCACGTGTGGTCTGAATTTGGGCGACGGGCGCAGGAGAACGGCTCTGACGGGACTGATCACGGCGCGGCGGGGATGTCACTGCTGATCGGCAGCCGCGTCAGGGGAGGGATGATCGGGGAGTTTCCGGCTCTCAACAGGCTCGACGCAAACGGCAACCAGCGGGTGAATGTCGACTTCCGGGGGGTTTACGCGTCGCTCCTGGAGCAATGGTTCAACCATGAGGCGGCGGCGATCATCCCCGGAGCCGGACGCTTCCACCGGTACCGGCTGCTCGCGTGAGGCGCCTGCTGGGGACCCTGGTGTGTGTCGGGATGGTGGCCGGCCCGTCGGCCGCTAATGCCACCACGCCGATGGCAGGGCGGCGCCACCCGCCCGCGCACCTGATGATCGACGCGCAGGAGTATTCGCTATGGCCGTCCCGCGCACGCTTGCCGGCAGGAGCAGTGCTGGTGGAGCTGTGGAACCGAGGACAGGACCCTCACTCGACACAGATCCGGCGCCTCAACCGGGCGGGAGCGATGACCGGCCCGGTGCTGGGCCGCTTGCGCGTGACGCTGCCCGGACGCGTCAGCAGCGCCACCTGGCACCTGCGGACTGGACGCTATGAGCTCTACAGCTCGCTCTTCGGCCACATCGAGCCTGGCATGCAGGCCGAGCTGACCGTGACGCATCGCTGAGCGGTTCAGCCGGCAGCTGCCCGCTCCTCGTAGGTCAGGCAGGCGTTGATCAGAGCCGCATGGGTCAGGGCCTGCGGAATGTTCCCCCAGGCGCTGCCGTCCGGCCCAGCCTCCTCTGAGAACAAACCCAGTGAGCCAACCGCTCCGATGAGCTGATCCAACAGCGAGCGTGCCTCATCCAGCCGCTCCAGGCGGACCAATGCATGCGCTCGCCAGAATGCGCACGGGAGGAAGGTCATCTCCTGGTCGCGCAGCTGCGATGTGCGGTAGACGTACGGCCCCACGCTGAGCTCCCGGTCGATCGCCGCCAGCGTCCCGTGCCAGCGGTCGGGCGAGCTTGGTTCGTACCCCATGAACACGCCGAGCAGAACCGCCGCGTCAAGGCCGTCCTCGCCTGCGGCAGCGACGTAGGTGTTCTGCGCGCTGGAGAAATGGTCGCGTTCGATCCGGTCGCGCACCTGCTTGGCGGCCTCCGACCAGGCGCGGGCGTCGCCCTCGATCAAGCCCTGCTCGCGCAGCTCGGCCGCCCGTGTGAACGCGATCCAGGCTGACATCTTGGACCAGGTGTGCTGGCGCGGCGGCTGCACTTCCCAGATGCCGTGATCCGGCTCCTGCCATACGTCAACCAGATGATCAACGGCGGTCGGAATCCCACGTCTGAGCGGTCCGGGCAGCTCGATCTGATGCCTGAGCAGCAGGGCGCAGCTCTGCAGCATGTCGCCGGCGGAGCCGAGCTGCAGCTGACGGTAGGCACGGTTGCCGATCCGGACAGGCGCCGAGTCCTGGTAGCCGGATAGGGCCGACTCTCGCTCCTGCGCCCGCCGGTCTCCGTCCAACCGGTAGAACGGCTGCAATCTTGGGCTGCTGGAGTGGAGCGCGCGCCCCAGCCAGTCAAGGAAGCGCCGGGCCGACTCCCGCGCGCCGACGCTCGCCAGCGCGTCCACGACAAAGGAGGCGTCACGCAACCAGCAGTAGCGGTAGTCATAGTTGCGTTGGCCGCCTGGGTGCTCGGGCAAGCCGAGCGTACCGGCGGCCGCGATTGCGCCAGAGGTGTCCCGGATCAACAGCCGCAGCGCCAGGGCGCTGCGCAGGATGGCCTCCGCCCAGCGGCCTTCACAATGCAGCGAGGCGGCCCAGGCGCGCCAGGCGCGAAGCGTGGTCTCCAGGAAGAGCCGAGCGTCCTGCGCAGTGATCGGCTCCGCGCCGACACCGAACGTGAGCACAGCCTCCTCGCCGGCCCGCAGCTCGTGCTCGCCGCAGAATGCACCGTCCTCCCAGACCGTGTGGTCAGCGCCGAATGCGAGCGTCAGGCCGTGGCCGTCCACGCGGTGGCCACGCTCGACCGGCTGGACGGCATCTGGCGGAGTGAGACCGTCCTGGAACCTGGGCACAAGGCGGTGGCCAAAGCGCATGCGACCACTCAGACAACGAATCTGGCGCACCAGCGTGGAACTGGCAGCCTCCCCCCCGGGCCCTCCGATCAGGCCGTCCATCACCAACGCCACACCCGTCTGGGACTGCCAGCGCGTCACGGTGACGTTGCTGTTCCTGGCGTAGCGCAGGTCGGCGCTGGCGGCCTCCAGCGGTCGCAGTTCGAACACGCCTGCATTGCGGTCCAAGAGCCGGCCCAGGACGATCTGCCCGTCCAGGCGCGGCAGACACAGCAGCTCCACCGCACCGTCGGGTCCGATCACCGCGGTGGTGCGGGCGTCGCCGATCACCGCAAGCCTTCCAATCTCCGGAAAATCGCTCATCAGAGGTCTGCTACCCGGTTTGCAGCTCAACACCATCTTTGAACGCAAGCCGGGTAGCGTTGGACATGGACATGAACGAACGGACCTTTGTCATCGTCGGTGCCGGACTGGCAGGCGCCAAGGCTGCCGCCGAGCTGCGCGAGCGTGGTTTTGACGGTCGCGTGGTGTTGATCGGAGCCGAAGCTGAGCCTCCTTATGAGCGTCCGGCGCTCAGCAAGGACTACCTGCGCGGTGAATCCGATCGCGAGGCTCTGCTGGTGCAGGATGAGTCGTTCTATCGCGACCAGGAGATCGAGCTGCTGGTCGGTCAGGCGGTGAGCGAGATTGATCCGCGCGCACGACGCGTGCTGGTTGACAGCGGCGCCCGTGAGCTCCACTTTGACGCGCTGCTGCTGACAACCGGCGCGAGCGCCAGGCGCCTCCAGTTACCGGGTGGCGAACTGGAGGGCGTCCATTACCTGCGCACGATCGCCGACAGTGATGCGATCCGCCAGCGCCTTGAGCATGGAGGCCACGTCGCGGTTGTCGGCAGCGGATGGATCGGCTCCGAGATTGCGGCCAGCGCCAGGCAGAGGGGCCTTGAGGTGACGATGATCTCTGCGGAGGCGCTGCCCAACGGGCAGATCTTCGGAGAGGAGATCGGCCAGTTCTACCGCGACCTGCACGCGGGTCAGGGGGTCGAGCTGATCCTCGGTGACGCGGCCGTGGCGTTTGAGGGTGAGCGGAAGGTGCAACGGCTACACACCCGATCCGGGCGCGTGGTCGAGTGCGATTTCGTGGTTGTCGGCGCCGGAGCCACGCCCAATGTCGAGCTCGGCCAGCGGGCCGAGCTCGATGTCGACGACGGGATCCTGGTGGACGCGCGGCTCGAGACATCGGCTCCAGGAGTCTTTGCCGCGGGCGACGTGGCTTCCCATCTGCACCCCTTCTACGGGCGCAGATTGCGTGTCGAACATTGGGCCAACGCCCTCAATCAGGGCCCGAGCGCGGCGCGCGCCATGCTCGGCGACCGCAGCCCGTACGAGGATCTGCCCTACTACTTCTCAGATCAATATCACGTGGGCATGGAGTACTGCGGGCTGTCTCAGCCAGCGGACAGAGTCGTGTTTCGCGGGGACTTCGACGGCGGAGAGTTCATCGCCTTCTGGCTCCAGAACGGCAGGGTCACCGCCGGCATGAACGTCAACGTCTGGGACGTGAACGACAAGATCCAGGCGCTGATCCGCTCCCGGGTCGTGGTGGATGAGCGGTTGCTGGCCGACCCGCTCACGCCGCTTGAGCTGCTCGCCTGAGCGGCATCCGCTCAGGCCTGCTCCCGCCTGGCCCCGGATTGTTGCTGCCGGTCGGCTGGAGCTGTGTCAGCAAGCGAATTCAGCAGGTCACTCTCCGCGACGATCCCGATGGGCTGACCTTCACGGTTGACCACCACCGCGTGGTGCAGACGCAGAAAAGCCTGGTTTGCAAGCAGCTCCCCGGCATCGAGCCAGGGCTCGACGAGCAGCGCCGGATCCGTATCCGCTATCTGGCTGACAAGCAACGCGTAGCACTCGTGGCGCGCTCGCCCAAGCGCGCCGGTGGTGACCAGGCCGATGGCGCGCCCGTCATGCCCACTGACGGGATAGGCGTCGTGCACCTGATGAGCGAGCTGGTGCAGCGCATCCGCGGAGGTCGACTCGGCCGGTAAGACAACGACCGGACTTGACATGATCGAGCCGATCGTCAACCCGATAGGGCTGCTGGTTCGCTGCGCCGCCGATCTGCTGTGGGCCCCCATTGCCGCAGCGTCTCAGCCCGCCCCCTCAGGCACATCCGGATTCCGGAGTCACCTCTCTACGGAACCCTACGGAGGATCGGCCGGACGCCCGCGGCCGGCGTCAGACGCCGAACTCCGGATCGGCGGCCAGCCGCTCAGCGTTCGCGACGCCACTCTCGACCGCGGCCTGCCGGACGGCCTCGGCGACGACCTCGTGCACCTTACGGTCAAGCACCTCCGGGATCAGCTCTGAAGAGACCGTCAGGCCCGCCAGTGCCCAGGCGGCGGCGCGCTTCATCTCGAGGTTGATCTCACTGGCACCGGACATCAGCGCGCCCTTGAAGATGCCGGGATAGCCGAGCACGTTGTTGATGCTGGTGCCGTCGGCGGCAAACGCCGCGCCGGCCTCGACGGCAGCGTCCGGGTCGATCTCGGCCGCCGGGTTGGTGAGCGCGAAGATGACCTGCCCGGGACGAACCATCTCCGGCGTGATCAGGCCGGGACGGCCGCTGGTGGCGACGACCACATCCGCCTCGCGCATGAGCGTGTCAAGGTCCGTGATCTCCAGGCCGCGGTCGCGGGCGAGTTGCTGTGCAGCCGTGTTTGGGTCGGAGGCGAGCACTCGCTTCACGCCGGCGTCGTGGATCAGCGTCGCAATCCCCAGGCCGGCCGCACCAAGTCCGATCTGGCCCACCACGGCCTCATCCAGCCTGATATCGACCTGACGACAAGCCGCGATCAGAGCCGCGAGCGTTACCACGGCGGTGCCGTGCACGTCGTCATGCATGACGGGCTGCGGGAGCGCCTCAATCAGGCGACGCTCGATCTCAAAGCAGCCTGGCGTGGCTATGTCCTCAAGGTGAATTCCACCGAAGCCTGGCGCGATCCGGACGACGGTCTCAACGAACTCATCCACGTCCTTGGTGTCGATCAGGATCGGAACGGCGGCGAGGTCAACGAGCTGTGAGTAGAACATCGCCTTGCCCTCCATGACCGGCATCGCGGCGAGCGGCCCGATGTCGCCGAGACCCAGCACGCGGCTGCCGTTGGTGCAGATCGCGACGCTGCGCCCGATCATGGTGAACCTCGGCGCCAACTGCGGGTACTCATGGATCGCCTCAGAGACGCGGGCGACGCCAGGGGTGTAGACGTCGCGCACCTCCTGAGTGGTGGTGACCGGACGCCGCGGCCGCACCTCCAGCTTGCCCCCCATATGGGCGATGAAGGCGCGGTCGTGGTACCAGACGACTCGCACGCCGGGCAGCTCACCGAGCGCCGCGGCCAGCTGATCGGCATGCTTCTTGTCACGCAGCTCCACGGTGATCTCGCGGATCGCCTCGCGGCGCGCGACGGTGATGGTCTGGACGTCCCCGATCAGCCCATCCACCTCACTGATGCGCTGCGCCACCCGAGCGAGCTGACCTGCCTCATGCGGGATGCGCAGGCGGTATGTGCAGTCCATCGACATCGATGGAATCCTACGGTGCGGAGGTTCCGCGGGTCGTTTCCTCGCGGTCACAGTGGTCGCCTGGAGCTCCCAGCGGCCGGGGCCTCACAGCGGTCAACCTGAGTTCCGAGCGCTCCCGGAACTCAGGTTGAAACCGCAGCCGGCAGTCTGGCGGTTCGCCGGACGTGGGTTAGCTGAGCGAGCGGAGCTGAGCCAAGCGGGCTGAGCGAACCCGGGCGGAGCAGACCGACAGTGCAGAAACGCACAACTTCGACAATGTGGCTCAAAGTTGTCAAAAACCGCCCGTTAGACGGGACGGATCTGACAACTTTGGGTCAAGCAAGTGGAAGTTGGCAGATGCGTCCCGGCCAGGGCAAGCCGGTGGCGGTCAGAGCGGCCAGTTCCAGCCGAGCGCGAAGTTGACGGTGGCCGCAAAGGCCAGATACATCAGCCAGGAACCAACGAGGATGTGGGTCAGGCCCAGCATGCGCTCGGCGATCTCAACGCCGAAGCTCGCCATGCTCTCCCAGACATAGACGGCACACAGTCCGAAGAAGAGGGCCGCCACGGGAATATCGCTCACTGTCAGAAAGACGGTGGCGCCCATTGCGGAGATGGTGAAGAACGCGATTGACATCAGCCCATTCGGCCGCGCGTCTCCGTTGAGCGCGCGGCCCATGCCGATCGCCCACCAGTGCACCCCGTACGCGGTGAACGCAAGCGCTGCCATGTAGAGGGCGGGCGTCTGAATCGACCTGAACCAGACGAGTCCAACCCAGAGGTAGGTGCCGGTGAGGAACTGCAGGAAGCCGGGCATCCAGACACCCCAGATGCCGGTGGTGATATCCACGCGGCGATCCCGCGGTGGCACCTTCAACAGTTCCTGCGGCCCGTAGATCAGGTATCCGGTGCCGAGGCCGAAGAAGCCGAGCGCCAGAGGTATGTAGGGAGTCGCCGTGAACTTGATGGTGGTGACGGCTGGAAGCAGGGTTGCGATCATCAACATCCAGCTATCCAGCGCGAGGGGCCCTAACCGGTCACGAGCGGTGGGGAGCACAAAGCGGTCAGGTTGCTGACTGGCCGCGCTGCCGCCGCCGCTGCGACCGCGCTGCTGCAGTCGGGCCAACTGCCCGTACCCTCCTATTCGTAGGAGAGCGCCGCCAGGACGTTCAGCTTCCCGGCACGGCGGGCGGGCCAGATCGCCGCAATGAGCCCGGTGATGACCGCGAGGAACACGAAGACGACCAGTGTCCCCACCGGAACGGTGAAAGTTCCGAAGTTGATCGTCGCCCCGATCAGCGCGGCCAGCAGCACCCCGAGCGGGATGCCGAAGGTGGCACCGAGCAGAGCGGTGATGACGCTCTCATGGCGGATCATGCGCCGGACCTGCCGGCGGCTCATGCCGATCGCGCGGAGCATGCCGATCTCGCGAGTGCGCTCGAAGACCGTCAAGACGAGCGTGTTGACGATCCCGAACAGGCTGACAACGACTGACAGCGACAGCAGCACGTACAACAGGTTGAGCAGTGACGTGAGCCCCTGCAGCTGGTTGTTGATGAACTGCGTCTTGTCCTGCACCTTCGCGTCCGGGAAGCCGGCGAGCGCGGCAGTCAGCCGCGCAGAGTTGGCCGCCGTGACGCCGCCACTCATGTTTACGAACGTGAACAGGTTCTGAGGGTTCTGGTAAGCGCGATCAAAGGTGGCCTCAGAGATTGAGATGTCGCCGTAGGGCGATGCCCCCTTGGGCGGATTGGTGATTCCGATCAGCTTGAGCTGCAGGTGGCTGCCTGAAGGAGTCTCGAGCGAAAGCGGTGAGCCAACGTGCAGGTGCTGAGCACGGGCGTACGCTTGGCTCACAAATGCTCCGTTTGAGCCGAGTTGCGCCGGGATCTGAGGCCCGCCGTGCGCCCAGTCCACACGGATCGCCCGGCTCGCGTTCGGAGGCACCCCGGTGACGTTCACGTTCGAGCCAAACGCCCGCCCCGCACCCGCACGGACGCCGACGACCGCGGTCACTCCTGGGATCCGCGCGGCCCGCTGTTCGGACGCAAGGCTGATGGGTGAGAAGTTGTTGGCGGCGGTGATCGCGTAGTTGGCGATGAAGGCACTGTTCACGCTGCTTTCAAACCCGCTCCGCAGACCCGCAGCAAGCACGCTGACAAGCGTCACCAGGGCAAGCCCGATCATCAAGGCGGACGCTGTGGACGCGGTCCGCGCCGGGTTACGGGCAGAGTTTCCCTGGGCCAGCTGACCCGGGGCTCCACCAACGCGGGTGGCGGGCCAGCCGAGCAAGCGCGCGAGCGGTGGCACGAGCTGCGGGGCGAGCATCGCGACACCGATGAATAGCGCGAGCGCTCCGGCCCCGACCCCGAGCAACCGCAGCCCGGTGGAAAGAGTCGAGACGAACAGCCCGATCAGCATCAGGGCAATCGCCCCGAGGATCGTCCCGAGCGCGGCTTGAGTGCCATACCGCGACCACCGGGAGGGCGGCAAAAGCGAGCCTTCCCGCACCAGTGAGATCGGAGCGACGCGCGTGGCCCTCAGCGCCGGTCGGAGCGCGGCGATCAGAGTGATCACGATCCCAACCGCGAGCGCAACGATGACGGTGCGCGTCTTGAACACGGTCGCGGTCTGAGGCAGGTCGATCCCGAACGACGCAAGCAGCGAGTTGAGTCCCTTGGCCAGCAGTAATCCGAGCGCCAAGCCAATTACGGAGGCCAGCGCTCCGATCAGCAGCGCCTCCAGCAGCACCGAGCCGAGGACCTGCCTTCGCGAGGCTCCGAGGGTCCGCAGGATTGCCAGCTCACGGGTGCGCTGCGCGACGGTGATGGAGAGCGTGTTGGCGATCACGAAACTGCCGACGAAAAGGGCGATGCCACCAAACGCCAGCAGGAAGTCCTGAAAGATATTGAGGAATCCGCTGGTGTCCTTGGTCGCCTGGCGAGCCTGAGCGCGGCCGGACCGGACCTGAGCACTGGGGCCGAGCAGCGGCCTGATCGCCTGCACCAGCCGGTTGCTCGTGTAGCCGTGGCGAGCGGCGACGCTGATCTGGTCGTACCTCCCGACCTTGTCAAACAGCCGCTGCGCCTCGGGCAGCGTGAAGATCGTCATGGTCGCACCACCGAGCGATGAGACGCCCCCGATCTCAACCGTGCCGACGATCTGAAACCGCCTGACCGGTCCGCGGGCAACGACGCCGATCCGCTGACCGACCCGAAAGCCGTACTTGCGGGCTGTCGAGGCGTCGATGTCGATCTGGTCAGCCTCGCGCGGGAACCTCCCACTGGCCAGCGTCAAGGGACTGAACCGCCGACCGGACGGCGCGTAACTGAACGCCAGCCCAGGCGCGCCGCCGCTGGAGATCACCTTGCCGTCGCGACCGACCAGCTGCGCGGTGTCCGAGATGCTCCCTGACGCGCTCGCCACCTCCGGCAGCGCCCGCACTCTGCCCAACAGCGACGCCGGCAGCGATGGGGGTGACTGGGCGTTGCCGTTCGAGCTGCGCGAGATCGCGCTCCTGCCGCTGATCACCGCGTCGGTGTTCTGGTAGACCGCCGTGAAGACCGTTGAGAAGGCCGCTTTGATCGTGTCCGTGAGCACGAATGTGCCGCTCACCATCGCGACACCGAGGACGATCGCGAACGCGGTCAGACCCGCGCGGAGCTTGCGCCCGAGCAGACCGCGCAGAGCGACGCGCGTCACGACTGGAGCGTGCTCATAACGTCGAGCACCTGTGCCGGGTGGGCATCGGTCAGCTCCCTCACGATGAGTCCATCCGCGAGGAACAGGATTCGGTCGGCGATCGACGCGGCCCGCGCCTCGTGCGTGACCATGACGATCGTCTGGCCGTACTCTCGGGTCGAGTCGCGCAGCAGCTCCAGGATCTCGCCGCCGGTCCGGGAATCGAGGTTCCCGGTGGGCTCGTCAGCGAACAGGATCGTCGGCTTACTCACGAGCGCGCGGGCGATCGCCACGCGCTGCTGCTGACCACCCGACAACTCTGAGGGTCGATGTCTGCGGCGATCGTGCAAGCCGGTCTTTGTGAGCAGCTGGTCCAGCCACTCACGGTCCGGTGCCTCACCGGCGATGGTGAGCGGGAGCAACACATTCTCTTCGGCCGTCAACATCGGCAACAGATTGAAGAACTGGAAGACGAAGCCGATGTGATCGCGCCGCAGGCGCGTCATGCTCGCATCGTCCAGCTCGGTGATCTCGATGCCAGCGATCGTAACCGAACCGCTGCTTGGCTTGTCCAGACCGGCGAGGGTGTGCATCAGCGTGGACTTGCCCGACCCCGACGGTCCCATCACCGCCACCAGCTGACCCCGCTCCACGTCGAGCGACACACCCCGCAGCGCGTGGACCTCCGTGGCGCCCGCCCCGTAGCGGCGTGTGAGGTCGCGTGCGCGAACGGCCGTCAGGTCGACCTGCGCACCCGCCGTGACCCCGCTGCCGTTTGCCGCCACCGAGCGGTGTATACCACACACCGCTGTGGTCGCCAACGGGATGATTCGCGCCCGGGAGAGGTGGGTAAGCGTGGCCGCAGATGGATCTACGTGACCTTGTGGAGAACCTACCGCTGGCCCGGCAGCTGCGAGGCGACACGCTCGCGCTGGGTCCCGCAGCGCAGTCAGGCCCAACAGCCTCCCTGCGGCCGCGGACCGCGACAGCGGACCGGGTGGCCAAGTCGGTGTGCCCGTACTGTGCCGTCGGCTGCGGGCAGCGCGTGTACGTCAAGGACGAGCGGGTGATCCAGATCGAGGGTGACCCCGATAGTCCGATCTCCCGCGGGCGGCTCTGCCCAAAGGGCTCAGCCTCCCTGCAGTACGTCCACAGCCCGA
Source organism: Actinomycetes bacterium (assembly GCA_021820105.1). Taxonomy (GTDB): domain Bacteria; phylum Actinomycetota; class Thermoleophilia; order Solirubrobacterales; family Solirubrobacteraceae; genus Palsa-465. The sequence continues at coordinate 42,869 of JAKAED010000006.1, forward strand.
TGCGGGAGTACGGCGTTCTGTATCGCCGTCCGCACGGAACCGATTGGGAGCCGCTGTCGCTCGAGCAGGCGATGGACATGATCGCCGACCGCGTCATTGACACGCGTGCGCGCACCTTTGTGGGGCCGGATCCTGATGAGCCGGAGCGCAAACTCAACCGCACGCTCGGCTTTGGCCACCTGGGCGGCGCGACACTTGACAACGAGGAGAACTACCTGATCAAGAAGGGGTTCTCAGCGCTTGGCGCCATCCAGATCGAAAACCAGGCCCGCATATGACACAGCTCCACGGTCCCCAGTCTGGGGACCTCGTTCGGGCGCGGCGGCGCCACCACCTTCCAGCAGGATCTGCAGAACGCTGACTGCATCGTCATCCAGGGCTCCAACATGGCGGAGTGCCACCCGGTCGGCTTCCAGTGGGTGATGGAGGCGAAGCTGCGGGGCGCCAAGATCATCCACGTCGACCCGCGGTTCACCCGAACAAGCGCAGTGGCGGACCTGCACGTGCCGCTGCGAGCCGGGACAGACATCGCCTTCCTCGGCGGGATCGTCAACTACATCATCGAGCACCGCCGCTGGTTCGATGAGTACGTCCGCCGCTACACCAACGCCGAGGTGATCATCGACGAGCGCTACGCCGACACCGAGGACCTGGATGGCTTCTTCTCCGGCTGGAATCCGGAGTCCCGCTCCTACGATCCCACATCCTGGCAGTACGACGGCATGGAGACCTTCTCCGCCGGTGGCCAGCGGGAGGAGGGAGCGATCCTCGGCGAGGCCGCGCATTACGCGCAGGGCGGGCAGCTGCAGGGCGGCGAGCCGCCGAACATCGACCCGACCCTGGAGCACCCACGCTGCGTATTTCAACTGCTCAAACGCCATTACGCGCGCTACACGCCGGAGGCTGTGGAGGAGATCACCGGAGTGCCACGGGAGGTCTTCATCGAGGTGGCCGAGAGTCTCTGCGATAACTCGGGCCGAGAGCGCACCTCCGCCTTCTGCTATGCGGTGGGGTGGACACAGCACAGCGTCGGCGTGCAGTACATCCGCACCGCCGCGATCGTGCAGTTGCTGCTGGGCAACATCGGGCGGCCGGGTGGCGGGATTCTGGCGCTCCGCGGGCACACGTCGATCCAGGGTTCGACGGACATCCCCACGCTCTACAACATCCTGCCCGGCTACATCCCGATGCCGCACTCACACAGCCACCAGAACCTGGCCGAGTTCATAGACAACAACTCTGCCGCCACCGGCTACTGGGGCCACATGGATGCCTATATGACGAGCCTGCTGAAGGCCTGGTGGGGTGACACGGCGACAGCTCAGAACGACTACTGCTTTGACTACATGCCGCGAATCACCGGTGATCACTCCGTCTACCAGCAGATCCTGAAGATGCGTGACGGCGAGGTCGAGGGTTTCTTCGTGATGGGCGAGAACCCGGCCGTGGGCTCCGCAAACTCAAAGCTGCACAGGCTGGCGATGGCCGAACTGAAATGGCTGGTGGTGCGTGACACCAGCATCACCGAGAGCGCCTCGTTCTGGAAGGACGGTCCGGAGATCGAGACCGGGGAGCTGCGCGCCCAGGACATCGAGACCGAGATCTTCTTCCTGCCGGCCGCATCGCACGTGGAGAAGGCCGGCAGCTTCACCAACACCCAGCGCCTGCTGCAGTGGCGTGAGCAGGCGGTAGAGCCACCGGGTGACTGCCGCTCTGAGCTGTGGTTCATGTACCACCTGATCAGACGGATACGCGAGAAGCTCGCAGAGTCCACCGAGGCGAGAGATCGACCGATCCTCGACCTCACGTGGAACTACCCGACCCAGGGGCCGCACGACGATCCGGATCCGGAGTCTGTCGTTGCCGAGATCAACGGCTGGGACGCGGACGGGAAACCACTCTCCGCATACACGCAACTGAAGGCCGATGGCTCCACCGCATGCGGCTGCTGGATCTACTGCGGCTGGTACGCGGACGGAGTCAACCAGGCGGCAAGGCGCAAGCCGGGCTCGGAGCAGAGCTGGGTGGCCCCGGAGTGGGGTTGGGCGTGGCCGGCGAACAGACGCATCCTCTACAACCGTGCCTCGGCGGACCCCGATGGCAACCCCTGGTCTGAGCGCAAACGCTACGTCTGGTGGGACGCCGAACAGGGCAAATGGACGGGCCACGACGTCCCCGATTTCAAACCTGATACCTCACCGGACTACCGCCCTGCCGAGGGAGCCACCGCCGAGGATGCGATCCGCGGGGACAAGCCCTTCATCATGCAGGCTGACGGGCGTGGCTGGCTGTTCGTGCCCAGCGGGCTCACCGACGGACCGCTACCGACCCACTTCGAGCCGCACGAATCACCGTTTCCCAACCCGCTCTACGGGCAGGCGGCAAACCCAGCGCGCCAACAGTTCCCGCGGCCGGACAACCCGTCGAATCCGACCTTTGGCGAGCCGGGAACGGAGGTATTCCCTTACGTGATGACGACCTACCGGCTCACCGAGCACCACACGGCCGGCGGCATGTCCAGGGTCGTGCCACATCTGTCGGAGTTGCAGCCAGAGTTCTTCTGCGAGGTGAGCCCCGAACTGGCGGCGGAGCGGGGGCTGCAGCACGGCGGCTGGGCCACCATCGTGAGCTCGCGCAGCGCGATTGAGGCGCGTGTGCTGGTGACCGAGCGGATCCGCCCACTGCGGATCGGCAGCGATCCGGCTCGGACCGTCCATCAGGTCGGTCTGCCCTATCACTGGGGGACCAGGGGCCTGCGAACAGGCGACTCCGCCAACGACCTCTTCCCGCTGGTGCTTGACCCCAACGTACACATCCAGGAGGTCAAGGCGGCCACCTGTGACATCCGCCCGGGCCGGCGCCCGCGTGGAGCTCAGCTGCTGGAACTGGTGGACGACTACCGGCGCCGCATGCAGGGCGAGGCGGCCTGAGATGCAGCTGACGCTTCATCGCAGCGCCGCGCCGTATCCACCGGAGCGGCAGCGACCACGGGTCGGCTTCTTCACCGATACGTCGATCTGCATCGGCTGCAAGGCATGTGAGGTGGCCTGCAAGGAGTGGAACAACGTCCCGGCGGATGATTGCGGCTTCAGCGGCGACTCCTATGACAACACGCTGGCACTTGGGGCCGATACGTGGCGCCATGTCGCCTTCATCGAGCAGCGTCGGCCACTGGGCCTCCGTGAAGAGCCCGGGACATCGCTGGTGCAGGAGGCCGCAGCTGGGCAGCTGGGGGCCGACGGGGAGCTACCGGTGCATGAGGACGCCGGCTTCCGGTGGCTGATGAGCTCAGACGTGTGCAAACACTGCACCGAGGCAGCCTGCCTGGAGGTCTGCCCCACCGGGTCCCTGTTCCGCACGGAGTTCGGTACGGTCGTTGTTCAGGAGGATGTGTGCAACGGTTGCGGCTACTGCATCCCGGCATGTCCATTTGGGGTCATCGACCAGCGCAAGGATGACGGTCGTGCCTGGAAGTGCACGCTCTGTTACGACCGGCTGCGGGATGACATGGAACCCGCGTGCGCGCAGGCCTGTCCCACAAAGTCGATCCAATTCGGCGAGCTGGAGGAACTGCGCGCTCGAGCCGAACGGCGGGTCGAACAACTGCGGGGCGCCGGGGAGCCCGGAGCGCAGCTTTATGGGGCCGACCCCCAAAACGGGGTCGGCGGAACCGGAGCGTTCTTCCTGCTGCTCGACGAACCTGAGACGTACGGCCTGCCGCCCGATCCTGTCGACACAACCCGCGACCTGACCGAGATCTGGCAGACGGCGGCCCTGGCTGGAGCCATGCTGGTCGCGGGATCGGTCCTCGCGCTGATCGGGAGCCGCAGATGACCGAGGTACGTCGTGGACCGGGACAGGTCGGCGCCTCACCCACCGGCGCCGGCAAAGGCGGCAGGGGAGAACGCCGTATGGTCGAGCCAGATCGACCGCGCTCCTACTACGGTCGTTCCGTCATCAAGGAGCCGGTCTGGAGCTGGGAGATTCCGACCTACTTCTTTGTCGGGGGTCTGTCGGGTGGCTCCGCCGTGCTGGCCCTGCTGGCCGATGTGTCCGGTCGGCCTGAGGTGGCCCGCCGCGCATGGCCGGTCTCGCTCGCATCAGCGGCCGTCAGTCCGGCTCTGCTGATTTCCGACCTGGGACGGCCCGAGCGGTTCTACAACATGCTGCGCGTGGCCAAGGCGACCTCGCCGATGAGCACCGGGACCTGGATTCTCACCGGGCTCAGCGGCAGCAACGTGGTTGCCACCGCAAACTCGCTGTTCGGCTGGTTTCCGCGGCTGGGGCCGTTCTCAAAGCTCTCGGCAGCGCTGCTCGGCCCACTGCTCAGTACCTACACCGCCGTGCTGATCGCCGACACGGCGGTGCCGGTCTGGCATGAGGCCAGACGCGAGCTGCCATTCGTCTTTGCAGCCAGCTCGGCCGCAAGTGCCGGCGCCGCAGCTGCCCTGCTCTCACCGCGGTCTCAAGCCGGTCTGGGCCGGCGCCTGGCGATCCTGGGCGCCGCCGGCGAGACCGCGGCGAGCCGGCTCATGGAGCGCCGGCTCGGGACACTCGCAGCGCCTTACAGAACGGGCACCGCGGGGCGGCTCTCAAAGCTTGCAACCGGCATGACCATTGCCGGCGCGGGAATTCTCGCCGTCGCCGGTCGGCGGCGACCCGCCGGCCGGGTCGGCGGCAGCCTGCTCGTGCTCGCGGGCGCCGCCACTGAGCGGTGGTCGATCTTCAAGGCCGGCTTCCAGTCAGCACGGGACCCGCAGCAGACCGTCGGACCGCAGCGCGAGCGGCTGGCGAACAGCTGAACGCAAGCCGGATGCGTGCCGAACTGGTGCGCTGCATGCAGGGTGCGATAGCTTGCGCCTATGACCACGCACCCGACGCCGAGCGAGCGGGCCCGCGAACTCGTACGTGGCGGCTACGACATGCATGTCCACATCGATCCCGACTTTGTGGCGCGGATCATCGATGATGTCGGGCTGGCACACCGCTGTCTCGAGCTGGGCATCGCCGGCTTTCAGATGAAGTCGCACTACTGCTCAACTGCTGAGCGGGCACGAACCGTAAACGCAGCCGTGCCCGGTGTGCACGCAATCGGCGCGATCGTGCTCAACCAAGCCGTTGGTGGAATGAACCCGCTGGCGGTGGAGATCGCCGCGCGGGAGGGCGCCAGGACCGTTTGGATGCCGACCGTCAACTCGACCTGCGAGATGGAGGAGGTCCACAGCTTCGCTCCAGGCGCGCCCATGCCGGTGTGGATGAAGTTCGAGGTCTCGTTGCGCGAGGCCGGGGTGCAGGCTGAGCCGGTGGCGGTTCTGGGCCCCGACGGGAAGCTGCTGCCGGCGGTGCTGAAGGTCCTGGAGGTGGCAGCTCGCCACCAGCTTGTACTGGCGACAGGCCACCTTGCCCGGCACGAGATATTTGCCGTTGTGGATGGCGCGCGCGCGGCCGGAATTCGCGACGTGGTGGTGACCCATCCCGAGTTCCCCTCTCAGAACCTGACTCTCCATGAGCAGGCTGAATTGGCCGAGAGAGGAGCGTTGCTCGAGCGATGCTTCACCACGCCCTACACGGGCAAGGCGAGCTGGCAGCACGTGTTTGAAGGTGTGCGAGCCAGCGGAGTCGAGAACAACGTTCTCTCGACGGACCTCGGCCAGGTGTTCAATCCACCAGTGGAGGACGGGCTGGCGCTGTTCATCGATCGGTTTCTGGAAGCCGGCTTCAGTGAGGAGGAGGTCCACATGATGGCGGTTGAGAACACGCGCAGGCTCGCGGGAGTGACCCAATGAGCCGGAGGATCCAGGTCATTGGAGCTCACTCAGCCGATTTTGTCTGGCGCGCCGGAGGGGCAATAGCCAAGACGGTTGAACTGGGTGGCAAGGCTGAGGTCGTGGCGATCTCATACGGCGAACGTGGCGAGTCAGGTGAGCTCTGGAAGGTGGAGGGCCAGACCATTGAGAACGTGAAGCGAATCCGCCACCAGGAGGCGGAGGCTGCAGCGGCCGAACTGGGGGCGACGTTCAGGGCGCTTGACCTGGGCGACTATCCGCTGCAGATCGGCGCACAGGAGCTGGCAGTGATCGCCGAGACCATCCGCGAGTTCGCACCCGACGTGCTCATCACCCACACCGACACCGATCCGTTCAACCCTGACCATCCGGTTGCCTTCCATGCAGTCGACCGCGCGCGCTCGCTGGCCGCCGGTGCCGGCGTGCAGAGCGCGTTCAGGACGATCAGACCGCCGCAGCTGTTCCTGTTCGAGCCCCACCAGCCAGAGCTCTGCAACTTCGTGCCGACTACGTTCGTGGACATCACCTCAGTCTTTGAAAGGAAGCGTGCGGCAATGGCCCATATGCAGGCGCAGGCATATCTGCAGACCTACTACGCGCAGCGTGCCGAGCACCGGGCCAACCACGCGCGGCGCGCCAGCGGCAACCAAGAAGTTCGTTATGCCGAAGCGTTCCAGCGCGTCATCCCGCAGGTGGTGACGGAGCTGTGACCGGGGGTGGCGCTGATGCCGCAGGTGCCGGCCCGCTGGCCGGCACCTACCGTGAGCTCGCAAGGTTGGGGTCGGCCACCGTTTACGAGGCCGGTGGCCGCGGGGGCTACGTGGACGCCGACCTCGTCCAGGCGGTGCCCGGAAGCCGCGCCTGCGGACCGGCCCGCACGGTGATCTGCGGGCAGGATGACAACCTGATGGTCCACGCGGTGATGGCCGAGTGCCTACCTGGCGAGGTACTCGTGCTGACGATGCCCGAACCGCGTCCGGTGGCGCTTGTTGGTGACCTGCTGGCCACCCAGGCACAGGCTGCGGGGGTCGCTGGAATCCTGGTCGATGCGGCGATCCGCGACGCTGAGGAACTGGCCGAGATGGGCCTGCCGATCTGGGCGCGATGGGTGCGCATCAGAGGGGCGGCAAAGGCGACAGCAGGTCAGATCAACGTGCCGGTGACGGTCGGAGGCGCACAGATCAATCCGGGAGACGTGGTTGTGCTCGACGCCGACGGCGTGGCGATCGTGCCGGAGAACCGCGTGGCCGAGGTGCTCGAGGCATCGCTGGCACGCGAGCAGAAGGAACAGAAAAAACGCGCCCAGCTTCAGGCCGGGGCCAAGTCATACGAGTTGGACGGCCTGAGAGCCGTCGTGGAGGCACAACGATGAGCGAACTCAGGCCACCGGACATAGCGCACCTCGGTCCGCTTGAGATGTTCACGCCAAAGCCGCAGGAGAGCGTCACCTTCTTCACCGAGATGATGGGGATGGAGGTTGTTCACCAGGAGGGTCAGTCCGCGTATCTCCGCGGCTGGGACGACTACCAGATCTGGTCTCTGAAGCTGACTGAAGCGCCACTCCCGGGGCTCGGCTACTGCGGCCTGCGCACCTGGAGTCCGGAGGCACTGCAGCGTCGGGTGGCTCTGATCGAGGCGACCGGCCTGGGCGACGGCTGGCACGAGCGCGGTGACTTTGGCCTGGGACGGGCGTATGCCTTCCGCGACCCAGACGGGCACCACTTCAAGATCTACAGCGATGTGGAGCGCTACGTCAAGCCGGTCGCGACGGACTTCAAGAACGTTCACGGCAAGCAGCCAAACAAGGCGATCGCGGTCAAGCGCTTTGACCACCTGAACATCCTGGCGGGCGACATCCGGGCGCAACGCGACTTCTGCGTGGAGACGCTGGGGTACCGTGAGTACGAGCGCATCGAGCTGGATGACGGCACCCTCGGCGGCTCATGGATGTCAGTGTCGATTGCTGCGCACGAGCTGATCTACACCAGGGACGCCTACGCGCCGCAGGGGGCGCATGGCCGTCTGCACCATGCCGCCTTTTGGGTTGACACGCGCGAGGAGTGCCTGCGTGCTGCGGACATCTGGATCGAGAACGATGTCTACGTGGAGTTCGCACCGTCCAAGCACAACGTCGCGCAGGGCTTCTTTCTGTACGGATATGAGCCCGGTGGAAACCGGATCGAGGTGACCTCGGGCGGTCGCCTGGTCTACGCCCCTGACGAGCCCTGCGTGATCTGGACGCAGGCCGATCGGGCCAAGGGTCAGGCGTGGCACAACGCAACCGTGGCGACCTTCCACACCTACGGCACGCCACCGTTCGAGCCCGCCGAACCGGTGACTCACTGACAGCCGCTGCTCAGACTCCCCGGCGACCCGTACCCGTGCTGGTACCGGCTCGCATGGTGACCTTACCCGTGCCCATTACCGGCGGACCCTAGGGGGCTGGCACAGGCGTCGTAGTCGTGGTGGTCGTACCCGTGGTGGTCGTCCCGGTGGTGGTTGTGCCGGTGGTCGTCGTCGGGGTGGTCGTCGTCGGCGTGGTGGTGGTCGTCGTGGTCGGGGTGGTGGTCGTCGTGGTCGGGGTCGGCTCAGCCGTGACCGTCACATCAGCAACGGTGAGGGACGGCTTAGTGATGAAGCTGACCAGCACCCTGTCGCCCACCGCGATCTGACCGCCGCTCAACTCGCGAACCAGGATCGGATTGTCCCCGACGTCGAATCTGAACCTGTGACCAGCACGCGTAACAACGGTGAAGGCCGTTGCGTCGGTTCTGATCCGGCGAACTGTGCCCCTGACCCTCTGCAGACCCGCGAGCGTCAACTGCTGAGCGACCATCGTCCCCTCGTTGGTGGTCCTGTAGGCGACGTTCACCCTTGCGCCCGGCGGGATCGTGGACAGCGGCGCGACTCCCGGACCGAACTGGAATGAGAGTGCGTAACCGGCGGTGGTGGTCGCCCGCAGCACCGACGGCAACAGGTGGTAGCGCCGGAAGCGACCGCTGCGGGCATCGGTGGCTCCGTCATCAAGCCAGCCGGGGCCACCCCGGCGGTTGGCCCCGCCGGCTCCGTCGGAGGTGCCGAAGAACCGACCGTCGATGTTCATGAAGATATGGACTCCAGGCTGGTCGTAGAGCGTCACCTCATGCGGGCCCACGCCCGCACCGGTCGCGATCTCACCGTGCTGGCGCAGGTAGAGGATCACTCCAGCGTCGTTCGGCACTCCGGAGCCAGCGGGCCAGAGTCCAGCCCCGGCGAGCACTGCGGCCACCGAACCGGAACAGTCGAAGCCTCGGCGTCTGCCGTTGTGGCCCGGGCCCTTGCTGCCCACGCTTGCGACGCCGGCTTCCGCATGTCCTCCACCCCAGACGTAGGGAAAGTCCCCAGCGCTCAGTTTGTCGGCGGCCGCCGCCAGGGCATTGATGACGCCGACCGGTCTGCCCTGGGTTTGAACGGTGAATGAGTACGCGCCCGTCGATGTCAGCACCCCGGTGACGCGACCATCACGCGTAGGCAGCGGCGTTGACCAGGCGGCACCAGGTGAGACGGCGAGCAAGCCAACGAACAGAACAGTGAACAGAGAACGACGCACTGAAACACCTGTATCGGCAAGGTCGGCGCCCGACTTCAGCCAGCGCAGAGCCGGGGGACAACTGTTGGAGCCCTGCCGGCACCGGATCCTCCAGCCTTACCGCCGCAGACTGGAACCCGTGGTCAGGAGGGTTTCACCGCCGCCGAGTGCTCCCAGAGGTTGAGGTGACCCTCCTGGGCGTGCCTGTCTATCTCCGCCAGCTCGTCAGGCGTGAAATCCGGACCGTCAAGCGCTTTCAGGTTCTGCTCCAACTGCTGCAGGCTGGATACCCCGACAAGTGTGGAGGTCACGCGCGGATCACGCAGCGTCCACGCGAGCGCCATCTGCGCAAGCGTCTGACCGCGTCCCGCTGCAAACTCGTTCAAGGCACGGACGCGACTGAGGTTCGCCTCCGAGAGCATCGACTCATCGAATTCATCGCCGATCCGGACACGAGAGTCAGCGGGGATCCCGTGGAGGGGCCGATTCG
>JAKAED010000127.1:0-6469 GCA_021820105.1 Actinomycetes bacterium
TACAGTATCTCCTGCTCGATCTCGGTGCCGTCATCGGTCTCGACCTTGATCGAGAGGTACCCCTCCGGGATCTGCATCCCCGCGGTCCCATACCCGTAGACGCCCATCGTGCCCAGGTGCACCACATGGATATCCAGCTCCGACTCGACGACCGCGGCCAGCACGTTGTGGGTCGCGTTGACGTTGTTATCGACCGTGTAGCGCTTGTGATCGGCGTCCTTCATCGAGTACGGCGCCGCACGCTGCTCGGCAAAGTGCACCACCGCGTCCGGGCGGAACTCCCGGAAGAGCTGCAGCAACCGCGCATAGTTGGTCGACACATCCAGCCGGTGGAACGGAATCTCGGTGCCCGTCGCCTCCTGCCAGGCGGCCAAACGGGTACCCAACGGAGCGATCGGGGTCAGCGACTCGGCCTCGAGCTCAATGTCCATCTCGCGACGCGCGAGGTTGTCCACAATCGCCACGTCGTGGCCCTGGGCCGAGAGATGAAGGGATGTCGGCCAACCACAGAAGCCGTCTCCACCCAGAATCAAGATGCGCAAGGAAACTCCTTTTGAGTCGTCAAGAACGGGCCGGCACCGTCCTCGGGCCAGGCCTGCTGCGGTTCGCTGCTTGACCGCCGCGCCCTGGCCGAAGCTCCAGCCACGAAAAACAGCTGACAAACATAGCGTCCGGAAGTGCCTGTATGGCAACGGATCCGCCGGTCGCTTTATGCAAACCTTACGCGTGCAGAGCGGGGTCGCGAGCGCCCCATCCTCTGACGCTTTTTAGTGGCAGGCAAATTCCGTCGCGTAGCCTCTGTCCAGTTGCCGGAGCAGGACCTCACAGCCCGCTCCGACATCCGCTCCTGACCACCCCACGAGACGCGTAGGAGAACATGCATGGCGCAGGCACTTGCAGCAGACAGCGGCACCTTTTCAATCGGCGGCGATCTTCAGGTCAACCGGCTCGGGTTCGGCTCGATGCAGTTGACCGGACGGGGCGTGTGGGGGGACCCGAGCGATCCTGATGAGGCGGTGCGGGTGCTGCGCCGGGCTGTCGAGTTGGGCATCAACCTGATCGACACCGCTGACTCCTACGGTCCGGTCGTGGCCGAGCAGCTGATCCGTCGGGCGCTGCACCCCTACCCAGACGACCTGGTGATCGCCACCAAGGCGGGGCTCACCCGGCAGGGACCGAATCGCTGGACCCCGGTGGGGCGGCCCGCCTACCTGCGTCAGCAGTGCGAGCTCAGTCTGCGCAACCTCGGCCTTGAGCAGATCGGCCTCTTCCAGCTGCACCGGATCGATCCGGAGGTGCCGCTGGAGGATCAGGTCGGGGAGCTGAAGGCGCTCCAGAATGAGGGCAAGATCGCCCACATCGGGCTCTCTGAGGTCAACGTCGAGCAGCTCGAGGCGGCCATGGAGGTGGCCCCGATCGTGAGCGTCCAGAACCTCTACAACGTGCGCCAGCGGACGGCTGAGCCGCTGCTGGAGCACTGCGAGCAGCATGGGATCGGCTTCATTCCCTGGTTCCCGCTGGCCACCGGCAAGCTCTCCGCACCCGGCGGTCCGCTGGACGAGATCTCAAAGCGCACCGGACACTCGCCCTCCCAGCTTGCGCTTGCCTGGCTGCTCAGGCGCTCACCGGTGATGCTCCCGATCCCGGGGACCTCCTCGGTCGCGCACCTTGAGGAGAACACCGCAGCCGCCTCGATCGAGCTCAGCGACGCGGATTTCGACGCATTGGCAGCCGCAGTGTGAGCAACCGTTGGGGGCTGTGGCCCGCTGGCCACAGCCCCCTGCTTCGCGCCCTGGTCAGCCGCGCTCGCCGCAGGCGCGGCCGCTGACGGTCACGCCTGTCGCGCCTGTCGCGCTATGCGACCCCGGCAGTGGCCCGCTCCGTGCTGTCTGCGGCGTTGCCCTCAACCACGTCGTGCTGTGCACCGTCACCGACCGCGATCGTCACCTTGCGCGGCTTGATCTGCTCGGGCTTGGGGATGCTGACCTCCAGCACCCCACGGTCGAAGTGCGCCCTGACCGCGTCCGGGTTGATGCCCTCAGGCAGCGTCAGCGAGCGCGAGAAGCTGCCGTAGGCGCGCTCCACGCGGCGGTAGCCCTGCTTGTGCTCGGTGTGCTCACTGCGGCGCTCGCCGGAGACCGTCAGCACGTTGGACTCGAACTCAATGTTCACGTCCTGCTCGGACAGGCCCGGCAGGTCAGCCCGTAATACGTAGTGATCCTCGGTCTCGATCAGGTCCATGGCCGGTACCCAGCGGCGGGTTGGCTCGGTGGACGCGGCACGGACCGGGGTGTCAAAGAGGGAGTTGAAGAGCCGGTTCATCTCGTTCTGGATCGAATTGAGCTCAGCAGCCGGCTCCCAGCGGATAAGTGCCATTTGCGAACCTCCATGAGGTGAGTAGATGATGTGTCAGTCAGAATAAAATCTGAGTCGTTTGCTGTCAAGTATTGTAGTACGGGCAGCATCAAATGGCGGCGCGGCTGGGGCACCGCCCGTTAGGCGCGGCTGGGGCACCGCCCGTTAGGCGCGGCTGGGGCACCGCCCGTTAGGCGCGGCTGGGGCACCGCCCTTTGCGGCAGCGTTCTGCGGTCCCCTGAGAGCGTGAAGGGCGTGAACCGAGGTTGTTGAGGCGGCCGGAGCCGTCGTCTGAGGCCGCCGGACGCGTCGTCAGAGGGAGCCGGCCGGGTCGTCAGAGGCGGCCGGAGCCGTCGTCGGCGGCTCAGCCCGCCAGCAGGTGACTGACCACGTCGGCGGCGTGGTAGGGCCGGCCGTCCGGTGAGAGCGCGGCCAGCACACCATGGATGTCGTCGCCGAGCGTCAGCAGCGGTGGCTCAACGCCGCTGCCCGTACGGGACTGTGGCATCCCGGCGGCCGCCATCAGCCCGTTGCAGAGGCACAGGCGTCCGTCGATATCCGCCGGATCGCCGCCCTTGGAGACGTAGTCGTCCTCCGGCTCGGCGGGGCAGCGGTAGCCGAGCTGTCCGCTCTCACGACGGTAAGGCACGGTCAGGTAGCCAAGATCGCAGCGCCGGCGACGCCGGGCCGGGTCGGCCAGCGGGTTCGCGGCGGTCCCGGCAAGGCGCGCCACCTTGAAGGGGTAGCCGGTGGGTGAGGCCGACGGATCGGTGCGCACCTCCAGGATCCCGTGAGCCGCCTGCTCGCGGGCGCGGGCCTTCAGCTCAGGTGCCAGGCCCGACTCCTCACAGAGCGCGAACGCCGTGCCGACCTGCACGCCGCAGGCCCCATGCTCCTGAGCCTCGCGCAGGCGCTGCGGGTTGCCGTAGCCGCCTGCCAGCCAGAACGGAAGGCCCAGTTCTCGCAGCTGCGCCAGGTCGATCTCATCGCGAGGCCCATACACAGGCTCGCCGTGCTCGCTGAGTGTCAGCCGGCCCCGTGGCGGCGCGTTGTGACCGCCGGCGGTCGGTCGCTCCACGACGAATCCCCAGGGACGGCCCTCCTCGCTACGAGCCAGGTGCGCCGCCAGCACGTTGGAGGAGACGATCGCCAGGAAGCGAGGAACCGGGAGCGATGCGCCGGTCGTTGCGATCGTGGCCGCCGGATCAAAGTGGAGCTGGAAGTCGTCCGAGCTCTCGGCGCCGGTGACCGTCAGCGGGATCGTGGCGGGCCGGTGCGCCGCCAGCTCCGTCAGGGCGGGCGGAATGTGCACCGGGATGCCGGCGCCCATCAGCACCCAGTCGACGCCGGCCAGCATCGCGCCGTACAGGGCGGGCAGCGTCGGCATCTGGATCTTCTCAAGCAGGTTGATCCCCACCTGGCCCGTGTGCCCCTCCTTGGCCAGAAACACCTCGGTGAAGCTGCCGGCGACGGTCAGCTCCAGGAACTGGCGGTTTGACCGCCAGCGAGGCACCGGAACCGCTCTGTACGGGCGGTCGCCCTGGCGCCCATCGGCACGGAAATAACGCTCGAGGATCCGGCTCGCCACCGCCTGATCCGGAAAGCTCGCCAGCGCCCGGCGCATGTTCCCGCCTGGATCACCATCCTGCAGACGGCGGGCCAGCACCACGCCGATGGCGGTCCCGGACACGACCCCAAGCTGACCTGTCACGGAGACCGCCCTTGCCAGCCTCCAGCCCGACACCGCCACGCCCATCCCGCCCTGGATGAGGCTTGGTGGCGCGGCTGGCGCAGGCGGTAGAGGGTGCTGCAGAGCAGCAGCCATCTGTGTCGCATCGCCGGTCACGGCGCTTCAGGCTATTGGGCTGGGGAGAGGCGGGACTCGGTGTTAACTACTACCCCGAGTGGTGGGGATCCCGGATCTTTCAGGAGCGCTGCCTGCTGCTCGCACGCCGACGGCGGACGCGGTTACCCCGCCGGGCGAGGTCCGGCAGCGGGTGGTTTGAAATCCAGCGAGCGTCAGCGCGGTGACAGCGGTTGAGGCAGGCGACAGCTGCCGTCGGCAGCAGCGGGGTATGACCCGAGCATGCCGGAAAACGGTTCAGAACCGGCCCGGGGAACCCGCGTCTTCCTGCGTCCCATCGCATCTCCCTTCCCACTCGGGTTCAGCGGCCTTGCCACCGCAAGCCTGCTCGCCGCCGGCCTTGAGCTGAAGTGGTTCACCGGCGCTGACCAGACGGTCGTTGCACTCGTGCTGATCGGCTTCTCGTTCCCGCTGCAGTTCCTGGCCTCGATCTTTGGCTTCCTCGGAAGGGACACATCGGCGGCCACCAGCTTCGGTGTGCAGGCTGGGACCTGGCTCCTGGTCGGTCTCGACCTGCTGCTGAGCAGGCCGGGGAGCGTCAGCCACGCGTTGGGCGTGTTCCTCTTTGCCAGTGCGGGCGCCGTGCTGCTGTGCGCGCTGGGCTCGGCGCTCGGCAAGCTGGTGCCGGCCGCCATCCTCCTGCTGGTCAGCATGCGCTATCTGGTGACCGGTCTTTACGAGGTGAGCGGCAGCGCCGCGCTTGAGCAGGCGGCGGCAATCATCGGCCTGATCCTGGTCGCAGCCTGCGCCTACGCGGTGCTCGCGATGGAGATGGAGGACCTCCAGCGCCAAACGGTCCTACCGCTGCTGCGCCGAGCCTCCGGTCGCCGAGCGATGGAGGCCGGTCTCACCGACCAGGAGCAGCGCGTCCAGCATGAGGCGGGGGTCAGGGAGCAGCTTTGACAGGCTGCTCAAAGCGGCCTTCAAAACAACACGGCGGTACGAGCGCCTCATAGGTACACCATCGAGACCAAACTCGTCGGCGAGCGCTACTCGGTCTGGTGCTCCCGTTGCCGCGCTCTGGCGGTCGCCTCCTCAGAGGCCAGCGCCGTGGCGACATCGCGCGGATAGGTGCGCTTCGCCGCGAACGTGAACAGGCCTCCCAGCACCAGCGTGAGCAACAGCACAATGGAGGCCAGCTCTATCCCGTGGGCATTGGCGTTGGCGCCGAAACCATGCGTGCTGTTGAGCTGAGCAACCCGGTGTGGTGGTGCCAGCGCGTCCGCAATCGCGCCGAACACGATCGGTGCGCTGGCCGTCATCGACTGGCGCAGGAGGGTCCGGATCGCCTCCGCTCGACCCCACAGCCGGTGGTGCATGATGTCCAGACGCGCCGCATCAAGCGGCGGATCCCGCGCGCCAAACGCGAACCCGGCAACCGCCATCAGCGGCAGCGCGACCGCCAGCGAGCCCGACGCCAGTCCCGGCAGGAAGAACACCGCCGCGAGCGTGAAGCTCCAACCGCCCACCACGATGCGGCTGTTCATGCGTCCCCGGCGCAGGCCGATGTCCGCCAGGCGTCCGCCGGCGATCACACCGGCCAGGCCGCCAAGCGCGAGCGGAGCGATCGCCAGGATCGCCACGCCGTGGGCAAGGTGGAAGCGGTCCTCGAAGTAGACCAGGCCAAAGGTCTCCACACCGGTGAAGTAGAAGTAGCCCAGCGCCGAGGCGATGATCAGCACCACGTTGGTGCGGATCGCCAGCACATAGCGCACGGCCGCGGGCAGATCCATCCGTTCGGGATCAGCGTGCAGCACGTTGGCATGATCCGGAGCGACGTGTCGGGTGCGGACCTCCTCCTGAGCCTGACCGGAGGTGAATGCCTCCACCTCCTCCATACCGACCGCTGTCTCCTCGGCTCCGACGTGTGCGTCCTCGACAACCTGCCCGCGATCAACGGCTGAGGCCTCCACCGGCTCCTGATCCGTCGCCAGCTCCTCCACTTCCGGTTGCAGCTGACCACGTCCGCCACGGCTGGGCTCCGGCAACCAGCGCCTGATCGCAAAGGCACCGCCAAGGCTGGGAATCGTGAGCACGATGAAGGCAAGGCGCCAGGCGGCGGTGCCGATCGATGCCACCTCACCGGCAACCAGGTAGCCGAAGGCCGCGCCGATCAGCTCGCCGGAGAGGATCAGTCCCCAGATCCTGGCGCGCTCTGTGGGTGGGAAGAGATCGCCCACCACAGATGCCACAACCGGCAGTGCGACGGAAGCTGCGATGCCCAGTCCAACCCGGATCAGCAGCAGCGAC
>JAKAED010000127.1:6479-11239 GCA_021820105.1 Actinomycetes bacterium
GACGAGGGCTTCGTGCCGGTCTTCGGCGCCAACGCCGATCGCCTGTTCGATAGCACGGTGGCATCGATGAAGACGGCGCTGGCCGCCTCGATCCCACTCCACGCCAGCATCGCGATCCAGAGCAGCCGCACCCGCACGGTGCGATCTGCCATGACACCCATGGGCAGCGTGGCCACGGCCGCGCACACGGCGGGTACCGCGGCCAGCAGGCCGAGCTGCGTGTTGGAGAGGTAGAACGCCCTTTCCAGCTCACCTCCCACCGCACCCACCGCGCCAAGGTCGGCTGTCTCCAGTGCGAGCGCCAGAGACAGCAGGAGCAACGCCCGTGCACGCGCCTGTCCCTGGGCAACTCCGCACCACCACTTCCACAGCAATGCCACCGGCCGCCGGATCATCTTCGCGCCAGCACCTGCATGCAGGGAATGCTCAGAAACGAAGCTGCGGCGCACACGATCCAGATCGCCTGGAAGCCGTCCGTGCCGCTGAAGAGGTTGTGACGCGTGAGCTTGATCAGCACGCCCGCCAAGACCGGTCCCAACACGATCCCGACTCCACGAGACAGGCTGTAGAAACCGGTGAGCGCCCCGTGCTGGGCATTGGGCATCAGCGGCGTCAGCAGCGCGTAGGCCATGGTCATCACGGTTCCGCCGCCCAGAGCGATGAAGGGGATGCAGGCGCCGATCACCACGCGGTTGGTGGTGAAGGCCAGCGCCGTGAAGCCCGCCCCGTATCCGAACAGCGCCACCCGCACCACTCGCGGCCGCCCAAAGCGGTCACCGAGCTTCCCGGCCACACCTGCGCCGAGCAGGATCACCATCGCCACGCCGCCGATCAGCAGCGAGGCCGTGCTCAGCGCGTACCCGAGCCCCACGACCGTGTAGAGGACCACAAAGGCCTTGAGCGCCGCGAGCGTGAGCTCCCAGAGCGAGTTGGCGGCAAAGTAGGCGCGAAGCCTCGCGTCAGACCTGACCAACTCGGCCACGCTGTGAGCCACCTCGCGTGGTCCCTGCGCCTCACCGCGATCCTGATCAGGGATGCCGCGGCGCAACAGCAGTCGCATGAACGCGCCGAGCGCGGCCAGCAGCACCAACGCCGCAAAGGCAAAAGGGACGGGCCGCCCGATGCTCAACAACAGGCCACCGCCGAGCAACGCCAGACCCGTTCCGAGACCTCGGGAGACACCCTGCGTGCTCTGCGCGCGGCCGCTGATCTCGTCGGGTGTCATGTCCGGGTACATCGCGCGGTACGGGACATAGGCCACGAAGTAGAAGAGAAAGAACATGGTCGAGGCGACCGCCACCAGGCCGATCCCGTTCAGGAGCCCGATCAGCGCCACGGCGCCCGCCGCCGGGATCCCCCCGGCCAGGATCAGCGGCAGGCGGCCACCGATCCGGGTGCGCAGAACGTCCGACCAGGAACCGAAGATCAGCGGCACCCAGAGCGCCATCAGGCCCTCAGCGCCGATGATCGAGCCGATCACGATCGGATCGTGCGTGTAACGTCGGGTGACCTCCCCCAACTGCGTGGATACGGTGGTGATGGCCAGCGCCAGGGCGAACGTCGGTAGCGCCAGCAGCGCAAGGTCGACCCGCTCCTGGTGACTCAGCGGGCGTTGGCGGGAGTGCCTTGGGGACCCTGACTCAGGCGCCGCCCGTTCACCTGCGCGCATCGCGGTCTGTGGTGATGGCGGCCGCGCTGATCAGCGCCAGGTGCGTCAGCGCCTGCGGGAAATTGCCACGGAGCGAGTGGTTGTCGGGCTCCATCTCCTCGCTGTAGAGACCAACGTCGTTGGCCAGTCCGACCATCTGATCCATGAGCTCCGCGGCCTCGTCACGCTCCCCGGCAAGCGCCAGTGCCTCGATCATCCAGAAGGAACAGGCGAGGAAGGCGTTCTCCTCCTCACTCATGCCGCTGTAGCGGTAGTAGAGCGCGCCGTCCGCATGCAGCTCGTTCTGGATCGCCCTGATGGTCGAGCGCATGCGCTCACCGCCCGGGTCGGTGTAGCCGCGCCGAGCAGCCAGCAGCACCCCGCAGTCAAGGACTTCACTGCCCGCCTTCATCACGTAGCTTTGCTGCGAGCTCGACCAGAGCTCCCGCTCGATGAAGTCGCGGATCTGTGCGCGCTCATTCTGCCAGCGCGTGAGGTGGCGGGCCGGCACCTGCCCTGACTGCGCCAGATCGATGATCCGCTCAAGCGCTGTCCAGCAGCCGATCTTCGAGGTGGTGTAGTCCGCGTAGTCCCCCAGCTCCCAGAGACCAGCATCCTGGTGTCGCCAGATTGCGCACAGCAGGTCAGCGGAATCGGCCAGACGCTCGCCCGCACGCGGGGCGAGCACGTTGCCACTGCCCACGTACATCCAAACGGTCTCCAACAGGTCTCCAAAGCCGCCGAGCTGCAGCTGCGCGCCGGCCTGGTTGCCGACATGCACCGGCGGTGAGCCGCGGTAGCCCGGAAGCGGCAGCTGCTGCTGGGATCTGAGCACCTCCCCCGCAAGCGTGTACACAGGATCGACGCGCGGATGTGTGTGGGCAACGGCACTCAGGAGCCAGGTCACGGCGTTGTGGGCCAGTTCGCGCATACCGACGCGCAACAGTGCGTCGGCTGTGAACGAGAGGTCCCGCACCCACGCGTAGCGATAGTCGAAATTGCGTTTGGCACCGATCGTCTCTGGCAAGGAGGTTGTGCCGGCGGCGGCGATTGCACCGCTCGGGTCGCGTGCCAACAGCCTGATCGCCAGCAGGCTGCGCTCAACGGCATCCTGCCAGGACCCCTCGTAGCCGCAACCCGAGATCCAGCGCCGCCACATGTCAACGGTCGCATCCAGCCGCCGTTCCACCTCGTCTCGCGCGGGAACCGGCAGCGCCAGCTCCTCCCCGCTGACCAGGACGAGCATCGCGCTGCGGCCCTCCTGCATCACGAAGCCCCCCTGCACCTCCCGGTCTGAGACCTCGATCCCGCCGGCGTCCCACCCGCGCAGCGCCAGTAGAAGCCTCCCGTGCCGCCACAGCAGCAGGTTGTCCCGGACCTCCGGTTCCAGTCGCCTGCTGCCGTAGTCAAAGCGCAGCCGCAACCGCCACTGCATTGGGACGTCGCCGGAGAGCCCCTCCACCTTGCGAACGAGCTCACGCCAGGGCGCTGTCTGAGCGGGATCCACGGTCATCGCCTCGGTCACCCTGACGGTGCCCTGGTCGGTGCGGAACTCCGTCCGCAGAACGTTTGTGCCAGGCACATACGCGCGGGTCGCGGTGTACGGGACGGTCGGCGCCAGCGAGAAGCTCCCGCCATCAGCGGGATCCAGCAGCGCGCCCAGCACGCTCGGTGAGTCGAGCTCTGGCAGACAGAGCCAGTCGATCGAGCCGTCGCGGCCGATCAGCGCCAGCGTGCGACCGTCACCGATCGCCGCGTAGTCCTCAATCGGCAAGCAGCCGTCGATCCGTAGCGCCCTTGGATCCGTGAGCAGTTGCGGGCCTGAACCTTCCATCACACAGCGTGCTTACCCGGAGCAGCAGCCGCCAATCCACGTGTGGTCCTGCGGGCCGTTGGGTAGCCGACCTTGGCGTCTGAGGGGATGAGACAGGAGTCCCCTGACGGGGAATGGAACTCAACGCGACAGGAGCAGGACCATGAGACAAGCTGAAGTAGTCGTGATCACCGGAGCATCTGGCGGGATTGGCCGTGCAACAGCTCGGAAATTTGGGTCGGAGGGCGCCAAGGTCGCGCTGCTGGCCCGCGGTCGCTCAGGCCTGGAGGCGGCGGCCAGTGAGGTCCGGGAAGCGGGCGGGGAGGCGCTCGTGCTTCCGGTTGACGTCGCCGATCATGATCAGCTGGAGGCGGCCGCCGCCTCGGTGGAGGACGCCTTTGGGGAGATCGACATCTGGATCAACGACGCGATGGTGACGGTCTATGCCGAGTTCATGGACATCGAGCCTGACGAGTTTGCCCGCGCCACGAACGTCAGCTATCTGGGGATGGTCTGGGGTACACGAGCGGCGCTCAAACGCATGCTTCCGCGCAACCGCGGCTCAATCGTGCAGGTCTGTTCCGCCATGTCCTACCGCGGGATTCCGCTGCAGTCTCCCTACTGCGGAGCCAAGCACGCCTGCAAGGGCTTCACGGAATCCGTCATCACCGAACTGCTCCACAAACAGTCAAAGGTGCAGGTTTCAATGGTTCAGCTCCCCGGCGTGAACACCACCCAGTTCACCTGGGGCCGCACGAAACTTCCGAAGCAGACGATGCCGGTACCGCCCATGTACCAGCCCGAGGTGGCAGCCGACGCGATCCACCACGCAGCCCACCACAAGCGCCGCCAGATCTACGTCGGCATCCCCACGGTCGCAAACATTCTGGGTGAGCGGACCGCCCCCTGGCTGCTTGACCGTTACCTGGCCCGGACCGGTTACAAGAGCCAGATGACCGAGCAGCCGCTTGATCCCAGCGGTCACGACAACCTCTTTGACCCGGTGGACGAGGATCGGGGCGCGCACGGACCGTTTGACTCGCGCGCGCATGCGCACAGCGTGCAACTGGAGCTCTCAAAGCACCGCGGACTGGTCCTCGCCGGGATGGCATCAGCAGCGATCGGGGCGGGCGCGGCGGCCGCCATGCGTGGCAGCGGGGACTGACCTCGGGGGGCCCCGCGCCTCGATTCACTCAAAGGACGTTCGGGTAGCTGCCAAAGGGGTTCGTTTCTGACCGGACGGAGCCCTGAACACGAACGCCCAGCGGCCTAGGAGCCAGATATGCCTGATACCGCCAC
>JAKAED010000007.1 GCA_021820105.1 Actinomycetes bacterium
GGCTGAGTTGCTCGTCCGCTTTGCCGACCCAGGTGTGGGAGCCGTCACCCTTGGTGGAATTGATCTGCGCCGGCTGCGGCTCGATGATGTGCGCAGGTCTGTCGTCCTGATCGCCCAGAACGCGCACGTCTTCTCAACCAGCGTGCGGGAGAACCTGCTGCTCGCCCGGCGTGACGCCACTGAGGTGGAGCTGTGGGAGGCGCTGCGGGCGGTTGGCCTGGAAGGTCCCGTGCGCGCGCTTCCGCAGGGGCTCGACACGCTTGTGGGTGAGGATGGAAACCTGCTCTCCGGCGGGCAGCGACAGCGCCTGACAATCGCGCGCGCGCTTGTCTCCAATGCCAGCTTCATCATTCTGGACGAGCCCACCGCCCAGCTGGATGCTGATACGGCCGCTGAGCTGATTGCGGCCTTTGACCGCGCAGCGGGAGAGCGCGGGCTGCTGGTGATCACGCACAGGCCCAGGGAGGTCGCCGACTTTGACGCGATCCACAGGCTGTGCGAGGGACGGCTCACCCTGGACGGCTGATCTGCAATCCTTGCGCCCGTGGAGCATTTGACGAGCCAGACAGGCGCGGTGGTGCGCGCCGGAGATGGCGAACTTGCCGCGCGCGCCGCAGACCTCGCATCGCGGATGCCAGAGCAGCTTGCATCGCTTGCCAGGCTCGCCTTTGACTACCGCTGGAGCTGGTATCCGGGCGGCAAGGAGCTGTTCAGCCGGATCGATCCCGAGCGCTGGCGGCTGACCGCCGAGAACCCGGTGCGGCTGCTGCAGGAGACCTCCGCCGCAGCCCTGGCACGCGCCGCTTCCGATGCTGAGCTGCTCTCTTGGGCCCGCGCGCTGGAGGAGACTTTCAGGGCCGACAGTGAGCGGCCTTACGCCGGGCCGCACGATCCCCACCGGCCGGTCGCGTTCTTCTGTGCTGAGTACGGGATCCACCAGTCACTGCCGATCTACTCGGGCGGTCTGGGCGGCCTGGCGGGCGACCTGCTCAAGGAGGCCTCAGATCAGGCGCTCCCGCTGGTTGCGGTCGGCCTGCTCTACCGCCAGGGCTACTTTCGCCAGCGCCTGGAGGCGTCGGGCCGCCAGCAGGAGTCATGGATCGACGTGGATCCTGAGCGGCTGCCGGCCGCGCTTGTGCGTCAGCCTGATGGCCGCGCGCTGACGATCACGGTGCCGATCCGCGGCAGTGAGGTCACAGTCCAGGTCTGGCGAGTGGCAGTGGGGCGGATCCCACTCTTCCTGCTCGATGCGGACCGGCCGGAGAACGGTCACCTGGAGCGTTGGATCACCTCGCGCCTGTACGTGGGGGATCCGGCCACGCGGCTCTCGCAGTACGCGCTGCTGGGCGTCGGTGGGGTACGGGCGTTGGCGGCGCTCGGCATCGATCCCGGCCTGGTGCACCTCAATGAGGGCCATGCCGCCTTTGCGGCGCTGGAGCTTGCACGGCTGGATGTGGAGCGCGGTCAGGGACTCGAGCAGGCGCTTCAGTCCGCCCGCAGCCGCACCGTTTTCACCACCCACACGCCGGTGGCCGCCGGCAACGAAACCTATCCCGGCGAGGAGATAGTCAAGACGCTGAAGGGCACCATCGCGGAGTTGGGTGTCGACCCTGACGTCATCCTCCGCATCGGTCGCGATCAGCCGGACAAGACCTCACAACCCTTTGGCGTCACGCAGTTCAGCCTGCGGATGAGCCGCGCGGCCAACGCGGTCAGTGAGCGCCACGGCGAGGTGGCCCGGGAGATGTGGCAGGGCCTCTGGCCTGGGCGCGGCATCGGTGAGGTGCCGATCGGGCACGTCACCAACGGCGTCCATCCAGCCAGCTGGGTCGGCCGGCCGATGCATGACCTGCTCAGCCGGCACCTCGGCTCAGATTGGTGGCGAACGGCCGCTGACGCCGAGGCGTGGGCGGCGGTCGATCGCATCTCCGATGCCGAGCTCTGGGCGGTGCGCTGCGAGCAGCGTGCGCAGCTGGTTGAGTTCGTCAAGCAGCGCAGCGGGATGGACAGGCTCGCCGAACGCCAGCCGCGCGCGGCGGTTGAGGCGGCCGTGCGTGCGTTTGACCCGGACGTGCTGACGATCGGGTTCGCCCGACGCAACGCCACCTACAAGCGCATCGGTCTGCTGATTGAGAACCCGGAGCGGATGCTCGCCCTGCTCTCTGGAGCGCAGCGGATCCAGCTGGTGCTGGCCGGTAAGGCTCACCCGAGCGATGAGGAGGCCAAGCGCGTGGTGGAGCGGCTGTTCGCCTTCAAGGACGCGCCCGGAGTGGCCGAGCGGGTCGTTTACCTGCATGAGTACGACCTTGGCATGGCCCAGCATCTGGTCCGCGGCTGTGACGTCTGGCTGAACCTACCGCGCCCGCCGTTTGAGGCAAGCGGCACGAGCGGCATGAAGGTCGTGTTCAACGGCGGCCTGAACCTCAGCGTGCTCGACGGATGGTGGGCGGAGGCCTACGACGGCAGCAACGGCTGGGCGCTCCCCGGCGACGTTGAGGCCGACTCCGAAGCGCAGGACGAGCGTGACGCGACGATGCTCTGCGAACTGCTTGAGCGCGAGGTGGTTCCAGCGTTCTATGAACGGGACGCTCAGGGCCTGCCACAGGTGTGGCTGGCCCGCGTGCGCGCGTCCCTGCGGACGCTGGCGCCCCAGTTCTCGACTCAGCGGATGCTGGCGGACTACGCCGCCTCGGTCTACGGCGACTAGCTGACCAGCTTGCGGTCCAGCGCATAGCGCACCAACTCGGCGCGATCGCTGAGGCCCAGCTTCTGCTGGATGTGGGCGCGGTGTGTCTCCACGGTGCGCACCGACAGGAAGAGCTCCTCCGCAACCTGTGAGTTCGTGTAGCCCAGGGCGATCAGGCGCAGGATCTCCAGTTCGCGCTCAGACAGTCCGTCCGGGGGTCCGGGAGGCGGCTCGGCCGCGACCTTTGCTCCCAGGCGCGGGTTCAGGTAGTGCTCACCGGCGACTGCGGCGCGGATCGCCAAGACCAGTTCGGCGTCAGCCGATTCCTTCAGCACGTATCCGAGCACGCCGGCGCTGAGCGCGCTGCGGGCGTAGGCCGGCTCGTTCTGCATCGTGAGCACGACAATCTGGGTGTCCGGGAACTCGGTACGAAGCTTGGGGATCGCCTCAATGCTCGGTTCGCCCGGCATGTTCAGGTCCAGGACCAGCACATGCGGATGGTGGCCGCGCAGATAGCGTCGGGCGGACTCCACGTCCTCAGCTTCAGCTACCACCTCAAAGCCCTGCTCGCTTTCAAGCAGCTGCCGGAGCCCGCGGCGAACGATCGCATGATCATCGGCGATGACGATCTTGATGGGTTCAGTCATGTGCGGGGAACATACACAGGGCTGAGTGGTGGATGCAATGTGGCTGAGGCGAGCTGACGCCGCGGGCTACCTCAAGCTGATTGCGGGAAACTACTGAGGCTCTGCATAGGGAGACCGGTTTAGGGGCGGCACAACCGGCTTGCATCGATCGCTGCGGCCCTTGGTGCTGGGGCCAGGATCGCAATACTCCTGAAGATGTCTGCGCAAGATGTGACCCGCGAGTTGCCGTTTGAGTCGATCTATCGCCACGGCTATGCGCGTGTGGCGGCGGCTGTCCCCCGTGTCCGGATCGGCGATCCGGGCTTCAATGCTGAGCATGTGCTCGCGCTTGCGCGGGCGGCGGATGAGCGCGGCGCGGCGCTGATTGTCTTCCCCGAACTGGGGCTCACGGCCTACACGGCCGACGACCTCTTCCACCAGGACGCGCTGATCGAGACGACTGAGCGTGCGCTCGCGCACGTGCGGGCGGAGAGCGTCGATTTGACACCGCTGATTGTCGTCGGCGCCCCGCTGCGGGCCGAACAGGGTCTGTTCAACGCCGCCGTGGTGATCCACCAGGGCCGGATCCTCGGAGCTGTGCCCAAGAGCTATCTCCCGGAGTACCGGGAGTTCTATGAGAAGCGCCAATTCAGGGCGGCGCGTGACCTGCTCGGTGAGGAGTTGCGGTTGGGCGGTGAGCGGGTCCCGTTCGGCAACGATCTCCTGTTCAGCGCCACGGATGTGCCGGACCTGACCGTGGCGGTTGAGATCTGCGAGGACGTGTGGGCGCCGATTCCGCCCAGCACGTATGCGGCGCTGGCCGGCGCGACCGTGCTTGCCAACCTCTCGGCCAGCAATGTCACGGTGGGCAAGTCTGACTACCGACACGTGCTCTGTGCGGGCCATTCTGCTCGCACGCTCAGCGCCTACATCTACACGGCCGCCGGCCTGGGCGAGTCCACCACTGACATGGCCTGGGACGGCCAGGCGATGATCTATGAGAACGGAGACCGGCTCGCCGAGTCGGCGCGCTTTCAGCAGGTGGAGCATCTGCTGCTCGCTGATGTGGATCTGCACAGGTTGCGCGCGGACCGCACGGAGCGCAGCTCCTGGGGCGATTCGATCCAGGACCACCGGGAGCGTCTGCGTGGGTTCCGGCGGATTGAGTTCGCCCTGCGGCCGCCGGCTCGGCCGCTCAGCCCGGTCGCTGAGATCGCTCGCTTCCCCTACGTGCCTGTGGACCCCGCTTCGCGACGCCAGCGCTGCGAGGAGGTCTACAACATCCAGGTGGCCGGGCTGCAGACGCGGCTTGAGGCGACTGGCATCCAGAAGCTTGTGATCGGTGTGTCGGGCGGGCTCGACTCCACGCATGCGCTGATCGTGGCGGTGCGTGCGCTTGATCGGCTCGGGCTGCCGCGCAGCAACGTGCTCGCCTACACGATGCCGGGCTTTGGCACCAGTGCGACCACCCTGCGCAGCGCCCGCGAACTGATGCTCGCGCTTGGGGTGAGCGCCAACGAGCTTGACATCCGCCCGGCCTCGCAGCGGATGCTCGAAGCGCTCGGCCACCCCGCCGCGGAGGGGTCGCCGGTCTACGACCTGACCTATGAGAATGTCCAGGCGGGTGAGCGCACCTCCCACCTGTTCCGACTGGCAAACTTCCACAACGCGCTCGTGCTCGGGACCGGAGACCTCAGCGAGCTCGCGCTCGGTTGGAGCACCTACGGCGTCGGGGACCAGATGTCGCACTACAACGTCAACGCGTCGGTGCCAAAGACTTTGATTCAGTTCCTGTTGCGCTGGGCAGTAGACACCGACGAGTTCGGGCCTGAGGCGGGGCGCGTACTCGCAGCCGTGCTGAACACGGAAATCTCCCCGGAGCTGATCCCGGCGGGCGCTGACACCGGTGCCCAGGAACCCCACCAGAACAGTGAACAGACGGTTGGTCCCTATGAGCTGCAGGACTTCTTCCTTTACCACGTGCTCCGCTTCGGCAACAGGCCGAGCAGGGTCGCGTGGCTTGCACAGCAGGCCTGGGGCGACCGCGACCGCGGATCCTGGCCGGACCTGATCCCGCCCGAGCGCCGCAACGAGTACAGCCTCGAGCAGATCGAAAGGTGGCTGCGCGTGTTCCTGCATCGCTTCTTCCAAACAAGTCAGTTCAAGCGTTCGGCGATCCCAAACGCGCCGAAGGTGGGCTCGGGAGGCTCGCTGTCGCCTCGCGGCGATTGGCGGGCTCCGAGCGACGGCAACTCAACGGCCTGGCTGGCCGAGTTGGAACAGGGGCTCGCTGATGCGCGCTGACCCGTTGAACGCCGCCGCCGAGCGGATGCGTGAGTCCGGCCAGAGCGAGGCCGCCACACAGCAGTTCGTCTACGCGCTCGAGCGCGTGCTCAGCGGCACACAAACGCTGATTCCCAGCTCCGAACTGGAACCCGCACCGGACGTGCCGGCGTTGTCCACGCTACCGGAGACCGATGCCGCCGCCGCGCTGGAGCAGCTCGCGGTGATCAAGCTCAACGGTGGGCTGGCGACGTCGATGGGTCTGCAGCAGCCCAAATCGCTGCTGGAGGCCCGCGAGGGCAGCAGCTTCCTGGAGATCATCGTCGAACAGACCATCGCCCTGCGCCGCCGTCACGGTGTGCGTCTGCCGCTGATCCTGATGAACAGTCAGGCGACGCGCGAGCCGACGCTGGACGCAATGTCACGCTTCCCGGAGCTGGCAAGCCCCGGGCTGCCCGCCGATTTTCTGCAGAGCATGGTGCCGAAGCTGGATGCCGAGACCATGCTGCCGGCCCGCTGGCCGGCAGCACCCGAGCTCGAATGGTGTCCCCCCGGTCACGGCGACGTGTACGCCTCGATGATCGGCTCCGGCCTGGTTGACGCGCTGCGCGAGCAGGGCTTCCGGTATGTGATGATCTCCAACTCGGACAATCTGGGCGCGATTGTGGATCCGCGCATCGCCGGCCACATCGCCCGCGAGCGGATCCCGTTCCTGATGGAGGTTGTGCGTGGCACCGCGGCAGACCGCAAGGGAGGTCACATCGCACGGCGCCTCAGTGACGGCCAGCTGGTGCTCCGCGAGACCGCGCAGACGCCGCCGGAGGATCAGGATTCATTCCGGGACTACCGGCGCTGGCGCTTCTACAACACCAACTCGCTGTGGCTCGACCTGGAGGCGCTGGCGGAGCGCTTTGCCGCCGGTGGGCGCCTGGAGCTGCCGGTGATCCTGAACCGCAAGACTGTGGATCCCCGCGACTCCACGTCCACGCCGGTGCTGCAGCTGGAGCACGCCATGGGCGCGGCCATTTCCGGCTTCCCCGGCGCGAGCCTGCTGGAGGTGGAGCGCACGCGGTTCGTGCCGGTCAAGACCACAGACGATCTGCTCGTGCTCCGCTCGGACGCATACCGGATCGGTGACGACTGGCGCGTGGAGCCTGCGTTCGCAAGCGGTAACGGCCAGCCATTGGTGGTGCTGGACCGGGAATTCTTCGGTCTGATCGATCAGTTTGAGGCGCGCATGTCAGGTGGGCCACCCTCTCTGCGGGAGGCCTTGCGCCTGGTCGTCAGCGGCGACGTCAGCTTCGGCGCGGGGGTTGTTGTGCGCGGAGAGGTTGAGATCGACGCTCCAGACGGGCGGCTGCACATTGCGGACGGAACCCTCCTTGACGGTGCTGACGGCCGCCGCTGATGGCCGGCACCGAAATCGAACGCAAGTGGCTGGTTGAGCATGCTCCGGCCGCGGCCCTGGCGGCGCCCTCAGAGCCGATCCGGCAGGGCTACCTGACAATCGCGGACGACGGCGGCGAGACACGCATCCGGCGGCTGGGCGAGCGCTTCAAGCTGACCGTGAAATCGGGCGGTGGGTTGGTCCGGGCCGAGCACGAGGTTGAGCTGACGGAGGCGCAGTTCAACGCCCTCTGGCCGGCCACCGAGGGTGCTCGCCTTGAGAAGCGCAGACACAGGATTGAGGGCCCCGGCGAGGTTGTGATTGAGCTCGATGTCTATGAGGGCGCGCTCCAGGGCCTGCTCGTGGCTGAGGTGGAGTTCGCTGACGCTGACGCTGCCGGAGCCTTTGTGGCCCCGGACTGGTTCGGCCGCGAGGTCACGGAGGACCGCGCCTACAAGAATCAGCGCCTGGCGCTCGGGCCGCCGCTGCCGGCGCCCACCTCGGCGTGAAGCTCGTTGCGGGAGTGAAGCCCGCGCATCCATGCCGGCACCGACTCAACGAGCGTCGCCTGACCGCGGCCGCTGGTGCTCATCGCCCGCCGCGCCACTACTGCCACCACGCGCCTGTGGCGGCGGGTCCAACGGACCGTGACGGGCCTGGCCCTGAGCAGCAGGTCCCAGGTCGCGCCGTTGATGACGCCGGTCGCGCTGAGGCCGTGGCGGCGCTGGAAGCTGCGGACCGCGGCCTGTGTACGTGGCCCGAAGACACCGTCTACCGAGATTCGGTAGCCGGCTCCGAACAGGTGCTCCTGCGCCCAGATCACGAGGTCTCCCTTGTTGCGGCGGAAGATGCTGGCGGGTGTCCGGCTGATGCCGTAGCTGACCGGCAGCGGCGCTGCCCGGTCAATCGCCCCAAAGTAGGCGAGCGGTGCTGACTGCCAGTCCCACCAGCTCACGCCGGTCGCGCCGTACTGCTGCGCAAACCGGTTGAACTGCTCGATCGTGGCCACCGACATGCCGTGCCCGCTGTTCCAGAGCTGACCGAGCGGGAAGATCGGCCGACGGTAGATCTCGTTGTACTCGTAGGTCACCGCGTAGATGTTGCGGACGCTCGTGCCGATATCGGCCCAGTACATCTGCGGCAGGTTGTACTGGGCGCCGTTAGGGCCGAGGAACACGGAGTACGGGAAGCTCAGGTGGTAGCTCACGTACGGGAAGCTGGCCAGCCCGACGGGGAAGCGCCGGCCGATCAGCCGGCGCAGCCGGCTGACGTAGGTCTGTGCCTGCGGATAGCGGCCCTCGTACTCCGATTCAGCGTCCACCACCAGGCAGTCAGCGCCCGCCCTGACGGCGCGGGCGCCCAGGTCGGCCTCCACCATCGGTCTGATCCCGTAGATGTACTGCCAGGCGCACACATGCAGGCCCGCCTCGTGCAGTGCTGAGACCAGCCGGTGCGAGAACTGTGACCAGTAGCTGGTGCCGTCGCTGCTCTTCACATACACGGCGCTGATCCTGAAGCGCTCGGCCTTGGCGATGATCGCGGCAAGGTTGCCGCCGTTTGAGTTCGCGAGCTGCCAGATCCACACGGCGCGTCCATGGAACGGGTTGCCGGGAGGAACGGGGATGCTGCTGGGTGGCGGTGCTGGCACCCTGCACGGCGGGGTGACGGTCACGGTCGCGGTGCCCGGAGTGGTGACGGTGGCGGTTGTCGGCACGGTCGTGGTCACCGGGGCGGTGCTGGTCACCGGGGTGAGCGTCGTCTCCGTTGTGGTGGTCGGCGGATTCCCGGCGGTCGTTGTCACCGTCTGGGTCTCAGTTGTGGTCACCGTCTGCGTCGTGGTCAGCGTGGCGGTGGTTGGCACCGTCGTCGTTGTGACCGGTCCGGGCGTGGTGGTGGTCAGGCCGACCGAACCGCTGCACGGAGTCCGGATCGTCAGGGTCGGCGTGGTTGAGGTGGTGGCCGGGATCGTTGACGTGACAGCTGAGCCGGTCGGGGTTGTCCCGCCGCTGGGCAAGGTGCCTGTGGTGGTGAGCGTTCCCGTGGTTGTGGCCGGAACCGGGAGGCCCGTGGCGCCGCCGTCGCCCAGGGCGACCGCTGTTGCGGGACCCAGCGCCGCCGCCATCAGCAGTGCTGCGGCCAGCGCCGCCCTGTCGGCCCGGCGACCGCATGGAGACGAACGCTCCTGCCGGAGCGACCTGAACCAGACTCGTCTCACAGCTCTTTCAAACCCACGTCGCCTCACCGAGTTGCGCCGCTGACCAGGACTGTCAACTGGAGCTCCCGGTAGGGAGGTTACGGAAGGTTCGACGTGGTCCCTGTGCCTGAATGCAATCCTGCGCTGAGGACCCTGCACTGCGAGTTCACCGGTGGCCCCTGGCGGGCCTCATAGGAAGGGGCTGGCCGGCGGGCCAGCCCCAGGCCCTGATGGTGGCCAGCGGGCCACCATCAGGGAGACAACCGGAAGAACTGCTACTTGATGAACAGGATCTCGGAGTACTTCGGCAGCGGCCAGAGGTCGTCGGCCACAACCTTCTCCAGCTGGTCGGCGACATCGCGCACCGCGCCCATCGCCGGGAACACCACGTCGTGCATGTACTTGGCGTGCACCAGCGGGCCGTCGTCCTCGGGGTGGTTCTCCTTGAGGTTGACGCTCTCCAGGTTCCTGAGCACATCCAGGAATGAGGCGATCAGGTCGCCGATCTCGCTTGCGAGCTCGGGCTCCTCGGCGCTCAGCAGTTCCGCCTTGTAGCGCACCGCCGCGGGCAGCAGCATCGTGCGTGCGATCGAAGCGGCGGTCTCCGCCTCGATGTTGAGCTTCGTCACGTACTGCTCGAGGAACACCTCGTAGCGTGCATGGAGCTCACGCTCGCTCAGCACCCCGTAGTTGGAAAAAGCGGTGACGGTGTCGTCGCTCACCAGGTAGGGCAGGGCATCTGGCGTCGCCGGCAGGTTCAGCAGGCCGCGGCGCTCGGCCTCGGCATGCCACTCCTCGGAGTAGCCGTCGCCGCCGAACACGACCTGCTTGTTCTCCGCGTAGCTGCGCTGGATGATCGGGCGCAGCGCGTCCTCCAGCGACTTGCCGGCGTTCAGCTGGTTCTCAAGCTCCTCCGCGAGGTAGTCGATCGCCTCAGCGACGATCGTGTTGAGCACCGTGTTCGGCAGCCCCAGCGACATGCTCGAGCCGAGCGCACGGAACTCAAACTTGTTGCCGGTGAAGGCGAACGGGCTGGTGCGGTTGCGGTCGCCGCCATGCAGCGGCAGCGGCGGCAGCACCGGGGTGCCCAGACCAAGGAAGGACTCCGGTGTCGACTGGCCGGCGGCGCCGGACTCGATCGCGTTGAACAGCTTCTCGAGTTCGTCGCCGAGGAAGATCGAGATGATCGCCGGCGGCGCCTCGTTGGCGCCAAGGCGATGATCCTGGCCCGGGGAGGCGATCGATGCACGCAGCAGACCCTGGTGCTTGTTGACCGCCTGGATCACGGCCGTGCAGAAGAACAGGAACTGCAGGTTCTCATGCGGGGTATCGCCCGGATCGAGCAGGTTCTCGCCCTCATCGGTGCCCATCGACCAGTTGTTGTGCTTGCCCGAGCCGTTGACCCCGGCGAACGGCTTCTCGTGCAGCAGCGCGACCAGGCCGTAACGGCGGGCGATGTTCTGCAGGATCTGCATCGTGAGCTGCTGGTGGTCGGAGCCGACGTTCGAGTTCTCGAAGATCGGGGCGATCTCATACTGGGCGGGCGCCACCTCGTTGTGGCGGGTCTTGATCGGGATGCCCAGGCGCGCGAGCTCACGCTCGCACTCGAGCATGTAGGCCAGCACGCGCTCCGGGATCGAGCCGAAGTAGTGGTCGTCCAGCTCGTGACCCTTCGGCGGCTTGGCGCCGAACAGCGTGCGGCCGGTGTTGATCAGGTCGGGGCGCTCAAAGTAATACTGCTCGTCGATCAGGAAGTACTCCTGCTCGGGGCCGACTGTCGTGAAGACGCGGCTGGCCTCCTTGCCGAACAGCTTCAACGCGCGCGCGGCCGACTTTGACAGCGCGTCCATTGAACGCAGCAGCGGGATCTTGGCGTCGAGCGCCTCGCCGGTCCAGGAGACAAAGGCGGTTGGGATGCAGAGCAGCGCGCCGTTCGGGTTCTCGAGGATGAACGCCGGGCTGGTGGGATCCCAGGCGGTGTAGCCGCGCGCCTCGAAGGTGGCGCGGATGCCGCCCGTCGGGAAGCTGGAGGCGTCGGGCTCGGCCTGGATCAGCTCCTTGCCGGAGAAGGAGGCCAGTGCCGTGCCCTCACCGGTGGGCGCATAGAAGCTGTCGTGCTTCTCAGCCGTGAGGCCGGTCAGCGGCTGGAACACGTGGGCGTAGTGGGTCGCGCCCTTCTCCAGTGCCCACTCCTTCATCGCCAGGGCGACGGAGTCGGCCAGCGAGGTGTCCAGGGCCTCGCCCCTGGCGAGTGTCTGGGAGAGCTTCTTGTAGACCTCCTTGGGGAGCCGCTGGCGCTGGACCACCTCGCTGAAGACGTTCTCACCGAAGATCTGGTTGTCGGCGACCGTGAGGTCGGGGGCGCCAAGCGCGGCTCCGTCCGGGGCCCACTGTGCTGCCAACACGTTCTGCTGACGAATTCGGGACATGCTGATGTTCGTTCCTTCCTGTTCGCGCCTCGGCGGCGGAGGCGCGCGTGACTGAGCGGCCGCGTGGGAACGCGGCGAACTTGAAGCTATAGGACCGGCGCGCGAGCGTCACTATCCAAATGTCCAAAGTGCGTGGCCCGGAGGGCCGGTGCGGACCACCCCGGAATCACCCAATCACCCCGGAACCACCCCAGGAACGACCCCGGAAGCACCCCGGAACCACCGCGGGACCACCCCAGGACCACCCCAGGACCACCCCGGAACGACCGCAGGACCACCCCGGAATCACCTCGGGATCACCCTGAATGTGCCAATCGCGCCACATTCCTTGCCTCCGGAAGCTGGCCCCGCTGAGATTGGCCGCATGACAGAGATTGCAGATGCAGAACGTGCACAAACCGACAATCTGTACCCGGAAAAGCCAGATCGCTCGCAGGCGCACGAAAATCGCGCAGATTCCGGCGGATTGGCTTTGAGCGGTCCACTTTGTCGGTTTAAGCACGCTGACGGCGTCGGCGAGGCCGAGGTGAACCGCCTGGCGGAGTTGCAGCACGGTCACGTGCACATTTCGCAGCTCAGGGCGGCCGGCATCGGTCGCTCGGCGCTCTCCCACCGTGTGCGGACGGGGCGTCTGCATAGGACGCTCCCCGGCGTGTATCTGGTTGGCCCTCAGCGGTGGGACCTGCGCGGCAGGATGATGGCCGCGGCGTTGTACTTCCGCGGCCACGGCGTCATCTCGAGGCGAGCTGCCGCGCATCTGTGGGGTCTGCTCGATACGACCGAGCAGCTTGAGCAGGACGACACTGTCGACGTGCTGCTCGTTGATCGGAGCCCGGCCTACCTGCAGGGGGTGTGGGCACATCGATGCAAAGCACTCACCCCCCAGGACGTCCGCTGGCGTGACGGCATTCCCGTCACGTCGCCTGCACGGACGCTGTTGGACCTGGCCGGCTGCATTGGCGACATCGAGCTTGAGTCGGCACTGAGCCGGGCATTTCACCGAAACCTCGTTCGCACCAGCCAGCTGAACGATGTGATCGCCCGCAACCCCCGGGCGCAGGGGATCGCGCAGTTGCGGGTCATGGTCGCAGAGCCGCACGCCCTTCATGACACGCGTTCCAAGTACGAGCGCAAGCTCCTGCGTCTGCTGATGGACGCTGAACTGCCGCTCCCGGAGACCAACGTGCGGGTCGGCGGAAGGATGGTCGACGCCTATTGGAGGCAGTTCGGACTGGTGATCGAAGTCGACGGTTGGCAGTACCACCGTTCACGCCAGCAGTTCGAAGAAGATCGGCTGCGCGATCAGGGGCTGTTCCTGGCAGGAAACCAGGTGATGCGGGTCACCACCAGGCAGATCGACCGCAGGCCCTACGCGCTGATCGCGCGGATTGTGCGGACGTTGGTCAAGGTCGGCTGGGGGGAGCCCTGCGACGACATCCCGTGGTGACCGCTCAGCCGTGTGACACCCCGTGGTGACCGCTCAGCCGTGTTGGACAATGCTGCCGTTGCTCGCGACCGTCACGTTCGGAGGGACCGAGCTGATCCGCACGTGCAGACGTCCGCCAGCGGGCATGCCGCTGCTCAGGACCGCCCGGTCGTTGCCGATGAGGTCTGCAGCCGCCGCATATTGAACCGTGTAGGAGCCCGCCTGCACGGCCGTGAGCTTCCAGGTGAAGGTGACCGAATGCCCCGGGGCCAGTCGCCCGAGCGCCCACGTGTCGGTGTATGCCGTGGCTCCACCCCCGGGCCCCCGGTTGCGGCAGCTGTAGCGGCATGGGCCCGGCGCCTGATCGATGATCCAGATCGGTCTGGACCGGCTGGCCAACGGCGGTTTGCCCTGCGCGGCGGACGGGATCAGCTCACCAAAGGCCTGCGCCGCGCTGCCGTATCGCGGGTTGAGTACGGTCACAGCCACGTCCGGGATCGCCCGTCGGCCGACATTGGTGATCCGCAGAATGAAGCTGGTGCGCCCAGCCAGGCGCTGCTCGGCCGGGAACTCCGTCCTGACCGCAACGGGGAAGCTCTGCGGTCGCGGGAGTGAGGGACCGGTGGTCGTGCCACAGCCGGCGGCCGTGCCAGCCACCAGGGTCGCGGCCAGCGCCATGAACTTCCTCTGACTCACCGGCCCCGAGCATACGCCCGCCCCAGGCGTGCGCCCCACGCACGGCCATCGCCGCCGCAGGAGTCCGCCCACCGCATGCGTGCGTCCCACGCACGGCCATCGCCGCCGCAAGGTGTCCGCCCACCGCATGCGTGCGCCCCACGCACGGCCATCGCCGCCGCCGGTGTCCGCCCTGGCGTGGCGTACGCTTGCGCTCAGGTGATGGCTGCAGCTGCGCAGGCATCACCGATCGAGGAGCTGAGAGTGTGATCCGAGCCACCGTCGACCGTGCGTTTGCACCCACCCGCGGGGTGCTGGCGGAGGCTGGTGAGATGGTGATCCTGACCGGCCGCACGATCGTCTCAGCCGTGCGGCCGCCATACGCATACGGCGCTGAGTTAGCCGCGCAGTTCATGTTCGCGCTGCGGCTCTGCTGGCTGCCGCTGCTGATCGCGACGGTGGCCTTTGGTTACGAGGCACCGGGGCTCCAGGCCGCCAACTTCCTGGTGCTGTTCGGGGCGCTGGACCGGCTCGGCGGGTTCTTCGTCCTGGCCTCGATCAGGGAGTTCGCTCCGTTCGTGGACGCGATCGTCCTGGCGGGGGTCGCAGGTACCGCGATCACGGCCGACCTTGGCGCACGGCGGATCCGTGAGGAGCTGGACGCGCTTGAGGTGCTCGGCGTCGACCCCGTGAAGAGCCTCGTGGTACCGCGCTTCCTCGCGCTGATGCTCGTGACCGGCCTGTTTGACATCTATGCGCTGGTGTTCGGCGTCTTCGGCGGCGTGCTGGCGACGCTGGTCAACAACGAGCCGCTGGGACCCTTCTGGGCCACGTTCTTCAACAACGCCACCACCACCGACCTGTGGGGCAGCGTGGTCAAGACGACGCTGTTTGGAGCGATCATCGCCGTGGTCTGCTGCTACAAGGGCATGACCGCCTCCGGCGGGGCCGAGGGTGTGGGGCGTGCCGTCAACCAGGCTGTGGTGATCACCTTCCTGGCGATCTTCGCGTTCAACTACGTGTTCACTCAGGTGCTGCTGGCCACGCATCCGGCGCTGACGACGATCGTGAAGTAGATGAACGACCTGCTCTCATACCCCCGCGCCTGGCTCGACTCCTTTGGCGCGATCATCCGCTTCTCCGCGCGGATCCTCTCCGACATCGCCACCCTCAAGGTCTTCCGGTACTTCGGGGAGGCGCTGCGCCAGGCGGGCATCCTGATCGTCTCATCGACGCTCGTGATCTGGGGCCTCGTGTTCATCATCGGCCTGCAGTGCGGGATTGAGGGCGCCTACTTCGACCGCAGCGTAGGCACCCCGGAGTACGCAGGCGTGTTTGCCGCCTGGTGCGACCTGCGTGAGCTCGTACCGCTGTGCTTCGGCTACATGATGGCTGCCAAGGTGGGCACCGGCATCGTCGCCGAGATCGGTTCGATGCGGATCTCGGAGGAGATCGACGCGCTGGAGGTGATGGGCATCAGTGGGGTCACCTTCCTGTGCGCCACACGACTGGTAGGGATGATGCTGGTGCTGCCATTCGTCTACCTGTGCTCGATTGCCGCCGGTTACTTCGCCAGCTACCTGGCCGTGGTGCAGCAGATCGGTGACGTCTCATCCGGCGGCTATTTCCTGATCTTCTGGCAGTTCCAGAATCCAACCGATGTGCTGTTCAGCGTCATCAAGGCCATGGCGATGGCGGTGCTGATCGTGCTGGTTGGGTGTTACTACGGCTACAACGCTCGCGGCGGTCCCGTCGGTGTCGGCACCGCAACCGCAAAGTCAATGGTCTTCAACCTGGTGGGCGTGCACCTGATCAGCATGCTCGGCACCCAGCTCTTCTGGGGCGCGAACCCGCGCGCCCCGATCGGAGGATGAGCGTGGCTTCAACCGCGCCGCAGCCCGAACGTCACGACCCTGAGGCGGCCGCCGCCCCGCTGGGCGGCGGCTCTTCCCGGCCTGTCCCGCCTCCCGGCGCTCCCGACGATCATTACGAGTTCCACAGCTACACGGTGCATCCGTCGGGACGGCGGAACGTCGTTGAGTTCGTGGACACCTACAAGTCCTTTGGCCCGAACCAGATTCTGCGAGGGCTGACCATGGGTCTGCCGGAGGGCATGGTCTCCATGATCCTCGGACCGTCGGGCACCGGCAAGTCCGTCTGCATCAAGCACATGGTCGGACTGCTCTACCCGGACTCCGGCGATGTGCTGGTGCACGGGGAGTCAGTCCCGAACATGACCGAGTCCAGGCTCTTTGAGATGCGCAAGAAGTTCGGCCTGCTCTTCCAGGACGGCGCCCTGTTCAGCTCGATGAACCTCTATGACAATGTCGCCTTCCCGCTACGGCACCACACCAACAAGAGCGAGCAGGAGATTGAGGAGATCGTCATGCGCAGACTCAAGGAGGTGGGGCTTGGCAACGCCCGGGAGCGCTTCCCAAACGAGCTCTCCGGCGGCATGCGCAAACGCGCCGGTTTTGCGCGGGCGCTGGTGCTGGGACCGGACATTGTGCTGTTCGACGAGCCGGATTCAGGGCTTGACCCCGTACGCACCGCGCTGCTTGGCGAGCTCATCCTCGAGGTCCACCGGGAGATGGTGGAGGAGGCAAAGGCGGAGGGCAAGGAGTTCCTGCCCACCTTTGCGGTGGTCACACACGACATCATGAGCGCGCGCCGGGTCGCCGACTACATCAACGTGCTGTGGCGCGGGCGGATCGTTGAGGCCGGACCGGCTGAGGCGATGCTGAACTCTGAGAACCCGTTCATCCGGCAGTTCCTCGCGGGCGACTCGCAGGGCCCGCTGTCAATGGACTGAGGCGGGTGACGCGGTCGCACGGGCGCTCCATTGCACGGGGCAGGATCCTGATCGTCCTGGCGCTCGCGCTGGTTGCCGCCGGGGCGGCTTCCACGCTCACCCCCGCCACGGGCCTGAACACGCTCGTCTCGTCCTCCTCGCCTGATTACCGGGCAACCTCCGCGCTGTACCGGCGGTTCGGGAGCGATCCGGTGGTGGTGCTT
Source organism: Actinomycetes bacterium (assembly GCA_021820105.1). Lineage (GTDB taxonomy): Bacteria > Actinomycetota > Thermoleophilia > Solirubrobacterales > Solirubrobacteraceae > Palsa-465. Next base: position 16,722 of record JAKAED010000007.1, read on the forward strand.
GTGCGGGCGCAGGTCAACCGGCTCCTCGCGCCGGCCGACATCACGAGGCTCAGTCAGCTGGAGGCGTGCCTGGCCGGCCAGCAGCTGCAGTTCCGGCCTCGGCTTGCTGCCTATGTCGCGGTCGGGCGCGGCGCGGCCAGGCCCTACGGTGGCGGTGGGTCGCCGTGCGGAGCGCTGATGCGGCTCCATGCGGCCTGGACGGTGTACGGCCCCGGCACGCTTCTCAACCACGCGGTTGCGGCGGTGAATGGCGAGCTGGCCTCGCTCACCGCCAATGCCGCGGCCACGATCAGGGCGGCCGAGACCGCCGCGCGCGAGATCGCTCATGCCAGGGGCCTGAACGCGGCTCAGACCGCGGCGGCGGTCCAGGCGGCGGGTGAGCTCGCGCTGGAGCGCGAGCTCACCCTGGCGGCCGGCTCGGTCAGCACCGGCGCCGGCACCGGCAAGGGCTCACTCAGCCAAGCGCTGCTGGCCGGCGCGCCATCAATCAAGGATCGGGCCTTCCTGCATCAGATCGTCTTCGGTTCCGGCGGCACCGCACCCTCACAGCGCTTTGCCTACCTGTTCCCCACCACGCGCGCGGCTCTGATCCAGGTGCGGCTCGCGGCGTCACTGAGGGCCGGTGAACAGCAGCGCGTGATAGCCCTGATCCGCCGGGCCGTCGGCATGCGCCGCTTCCAGCTGCCCGGTGTCAGCTACTCAGTTGCCGGAGAGCCGGTGCTGCTCAGCGACCTGGGCGGGACGGTTGGTGGACAGCTGCGGCTCCTGCTCGGCATCGCCGTCGCGGTGATGGCGCTGGTGCTGCTGGTGTGGTTCCGCCGGCGGGGGCGTCTGCTGCCGCTGCTTGGTTCGCTCAGCGCGGTCGCGATCATCTCGGGGCTAGCCGCGCTGGTCAGCGGCACGCTGACGGTCGCCGACGTGGCCGTCTTCCCGGTCCTGCTCGGGCTTGGCGTGGATTACGGAATCCAGCTGCGCGCCGGCACGCCGCGGGCGCTGGCGGCGCTGGCCGCCACGGCGACCGGGGTCGGCTTTGTTGCCCTCCTGGCCGCCTCGACACCGATGGTCAGGGGCTTCGGCGGACTGTTGGTGGCCGGTGTGGCGGTCGCCTTTGCGGTGGCGGCCTTCACCACCGGAGCCGGTCCCGCCCCAAGCTCGGGTCCGCCGAGGCTTGTGCCTGAGGTCTTGATCGCATCCGTCCTTGGGGCCGGGGAGATCCTCGCCGGGGTGCTACCCGGGTTGCTGCGCCACCCGCGCCGCGCTCTGGCCCTGGCCGTTGCCGTTGCCGTGGTGGGCTGGGCGCTGATCCCGCAGACAGCGGTGCAGTCGGATATCACCAGGCTCGTTCCGGCCGGCATGCCGGCCCTGGCCGAATTGAGCCGGCTGGAACAGATCACCGGGAGCTCGGGTGAGGTTGATGTTCTGGTCGGCGCTCCAGATGTCACCTCCGCGCGGACGGTCGCTTGGATGCGTGGCTTCGAGGGCCGTGTGAGCAGCCACTTCGGGAGCAGCGACTGCCGGCGCGCAACGCTCTGTCCGGTGCTCTCACTGCCGAGCCTGCTGCGGACCGCCGGTGGGTCGCTCGGCGCGGTGCCAAGCTACTTCCAGCGCAGCGTTCTGACGCCTGATCACCGCCACGCGCTGCTCGCGTTCGGGATCAGACTGATGCCGCTGAGCGCGCAACGGCGCGTCCTGGCCCGGCTGCGAGCACTGCTGAGGACCCCCGCCGGGATCAGCGCGCGGCTGGCGGGGCTCCCGGTGCTCGCCGTCGATGCGGAGTCCGCGCTCGCCTCGCTGCGCGGTCGGCTGCTGATGTTGGCACTCAGCCTCGCGTTGGTGGCCCTGGCGCTGCTGCTGGCGCTTCGCAACCTGCGCCGCACGCTCCTGCCGCTGGTGCCGATTGTGCTCGCGACCGGTTGGTCCGGGCTGCTGCTCTACCTGCTGCGGATTCCGCTCAACCCGATGTCGGCCAGCCTGGGCACGCTGGTCATCGCGATCACCACGGAGTTCAGTGTGCTGCTGTCTGAGCGCATCTGTGCGCAGCGCGGGGCCGGTATCCCGCTTCCCGATGCCACCCGCGCCGTCTACCGCACGACCGGTGTTGCCGTCCTGACCTCCGCCCTCACTGCGCTTGCCGGCTTCGCTGTGCTGATCCTCTCCAACATCCCGATGCTGCGTGACTTTGGGGTGACCGCCGTGGTTGACCTCGCCGTGTCACTGGCGGGGGTCATGCTGGTGCTGCCCGCGACGCTCGGGCTGATCCAGTTGAGAGCTGAAACCCCGTTGAGGCCAACTCCTGTGCCCACCGCGCGTCGCCCCGGCGAACCCGCCGAGCAGTTGCGGATCGGGTGACGGGCGCCGGTCGGCATCAGTGGGTGGTCGGGGCCATTGGCCTCCTGCTGGTGCTCATCTTCTCCGTCTCCCTGTACGCCAACGGCGGGGGCCAGGGCCATCCGGGACTGTCAGCCGGATCTCCGCTGCCGCACTTTGTCGCACCGTTGGCCACCAGCACGCTCAACGTCCCGGCCAACGTCGCGCCCCGCTGTGATCCGGCGCGTCCGGCCCGGCGTGGCCTCAACGTCTGCGGTCGTCAGCGAATCGTGCTTGATCTCTTCTCAGCGTCGGCGCCAAGCTGCGTGCGCTCTGTCGACGCCCTGCAGAAGGTCGCCGCCGGCTTCCCGCAGACCAGCTTTGCGGCGGTGGGAATCGGTGCGACCAGACGCCGGATCGCGACGCTGGTGCGCTCGCATCACTGGGGCATCCCCGTTGCCTACGACTCAACGGCAGCGGTGGCTCAGCTCTATCACGTGGTTGTCTGTCCCCTGATCGAGGTGGCGGGCGGTAACGGCCGCATCCGGCGCCTGCTGATCGGTGATCGTTGGACTGCTCCCACCGCGCTTGCGCGGGAGTTGCGTCGCGTGCTAAGAGAGGGGGCGTGAGGGAGTTCCTGCGGATCGGCGCCGGCGCCCTGCTGGCGGTGGCGATCATGTTCCTTGGCAGCCTTGTGCTGTGGCTCGGGACGCCGTTGCTGTGGCTGTGGGTCGGATCCCAGGTGCAGGGCAGCACCGCTTCGCTCGGGCTTGCGCTGCTCGTGATGGGCGTGGGGGTGCTGGTGACGGTCTGGCTGCTGGCGGTGTTGCTGGGGCGCCTGAGTCAAAGCCATCGCGCCCACTTGATCGCGCGCGGGCGAGCGGATCCGGGGCACCGGATGCTCGAATCAGTCCTGATCTCCGCTGCAGCCGTTGCGGTCGTTGCCTTTGGCGTCTGGTTCCTGCTCTTTGCCGGCGCCAGTCCGGTGCCCTTGGGAATGAACCTCTGAGCCCATGTTCGGGCGCCGGCAGCCGGCGCCCGAACACCGGGGCTGGGGCACGGTCAGGCCAGCGCGAGCGCTTCGGCCGCAGCCTCCTCGAGGCTGTGTTCGACGCGCTCGGCTGCTGCCGAGCAGCTGTACAGCGCCTCAGCCAGAAGCCGGCGCTGGCGCTCAGTGAGCGATCCAATCTGCTTTATCTCGCTCACACCATTTCGGTCCAGGAACTTACGGCACCGCGTGCTGCCCCACCGACGCTGGGAGAGCAGCAGCTCAGCCACCGTCCACTTGCGGGCCGCCTCGGGGCACGTAAGGATCACGTCAGCCGCTGAGACCTCACCATCTGCGATGCGTCGTTTCAGCTCCGCGCGAGCCAGGCGAACGGCGTTGGCGTGCTCCAGAGCACGTAGACGCTGTGGCGCTGCCTGTCCCTGTGTGGTGTAAGTCATGTACTTCCTCTCGTCTTGCACAGTTCTGCCGAACGATCGTCGCGGCTGGGTTCCCCTGGTACGCGGCGCGCGGCGACGCCACCCGCGGCGGGGCCATCCCAGTACGACGTATTGATTGCGCGGTTCCCAGGGGCGCCCTCCCGCCTCCGGTATCCCCACCCCAACTGTCGAAGAGGTCACGCCGGTCAGGTGCCCCATGACCTCTTCGCTCTGCCGGATGAAGCTACCGTGGAAGGGGCGGTAACAGCAAGGTCACAACTCGGGAACCGTGTGCTCCTTGCGTGAATTTCGTGCGGATCGGCTCAATGGCCCGTGGGTAGCGGACCGTGTTCAGCCTCAAAGTTGCGCTTGGCTAGCTCAAATACCGCAAGCGCTTCATCGAGCACCGCCTGATCGTGGGTGGCCATCACGCTGGTGCGCAGGAGCGCCCCGGCCGGCGGGACCGCCGGGTGGATCGCGACGTTCACAAAGACGCCGGCCTCATATAGCGCCTTCCAGAGGAAGACCGCCTTCCAGTCATCCCCGACCACGACCGGCACCACCGGGGTGACGATCTCAGTCCCGTCGGCCATGTGCGCCGGTGGCAGCACCCAGAAACCGAGCTCAGCCAGACCGCGTCGCAGGTAGGCGGCATTCTCGAGCACCCGCGCGAACAGCTGCTGCCCTTCATCGGAACGGCAGATGCGGACCGCGGCCAGCGTCGCGCCGACAGCGGCCGGAACTCCGGAGGCCGTGAAGATGAACGGTCGTGCCGCGATGCGCAGGTAGTCGATCACCTCGGACGATCCGGCGATCACACCGCCGCAGGATGCCAGCGACTTGGAGAAGGTGGCCATCCGCAGATCCACGTCGGCCTCCACTCCGAACAGCTCGCAGGCGCCTGCGCCACGGGCACCGAGTACGCCGAAGCCGTGGGCCTCATCAACCATCAGGCGCGCGCCATAGCGTTTGCACAGCGGGATGATCTCCGGCAGCGGCGCCACATCACCCTCCATCGAGTACACACCGTCGACGACGACCAGCACGCCGCCTCCGTCCTCCTGTGCCGCCTGCAGGCGCTTCTCGAGCAGGTCCAGGCGGTTGTGGCGGAACGCGCGCAGCTTCGCCTGTGAGAGCAGGCAACCATCCAGGATCGACGCATGGTCGCCGGAATCGGCGATCACGGTGTCCTCGGGGCCGAGGATCGTTCCCAGCGCGCCCAGGTTGGCCTGGTGGCCGGTGGTGAAGACAAGCGCGTCCTCTGTCCCGAACCAGTCGGCAAGTTCCCGCTCCAACTCCACATGCAGATCGATCGTCCCGTTCAGGAACCGCGATCCCGTCAGGCCCGTCCCGTAGCGGTCCAGGGCGTCGCGCGCGCCCTGTTTGACGCGCTCGTCGCCGGTCAGGCCGAGGTAGTTGTTGGAACCGAGCATGATCCGGCGCCGGCCCTCCATCTCAACCACGGGGAGGGTGGGACCCTCAAGCACGTGGAAGTAGGGGACGGCACCGATCTGTTGTGCGGCACGCAGCTGCTCGAGGCGCTCAAATTCGCGGGCCTTGGTAAAGACGTCTTTCGGGGGCATCGGAAAACCATCCTAACGTTGACAGCGCCGCACACGCTGTCACCATCATGGACATGCCATCTGAGCACGAGGACTTCATGATCGAGGTGCTGGACGGCGAGCTTGTTCCGACCGAACACCTCCCGGTTGAGGAGCTCGCTCCCACCCGCACGCCGGTGCGCACGGTCCAGCCGGCCGTCCAGACCGCGGTGGCCGCAGCGACCGGATTCGTTGCCGGCGCGGCCACCATGGCGCTGCTGAGACGCTACGGCCTGGCGCGCCTGGAGCGGGCGAGCCAGGAGCCGGCACTGGTGCCGCAGCGCGCGATACAGGCGCACACCTACGTGGTTCACGTGCGCCAGCTCGGATGAGCCGGCTCGGATGAGCCAGCCGACCCGGTCGGCAACGGTGGAGCTCCGCATCCAGGCACATCCGGTCTGGCCGCTTCGACTCCCACAGCGCAGCGGCATGGACGGCCTCACTCCCATCCGCCAGGGAGTGTTGCACCGCTTGCTGCACGAGCGCCTTGATGGGGAGGAGCACGCCGTGCACGTCCGGGTGGTGCAGCTGACGGGTGGCGATGTGCTGATCGGCGCCCGCTCCGCATACCGGGAGGCGGGTGAGCGGGCGATCAGGAGGGTCCGCCGTGCGCTCGGTGTCGACCTGGATCTCCGCGAATTCCACGCTGCCTACCGCGACGATCCGCTGATCGGCGCAGCGGTGCGCAACAACCCGACACTGCGACCCGCAGGGCGACCGGATCCGTTCGAGGCGCTGGCGTGGGCGGTGACCGAGCAGCTGATTGAGTACGTGCGGGCCGCCGCGATTCAGCGTCGGATGGTTGCCGCCCTGGGCCGCCATGACCCGATCACTCGTCTGCGCAACTCGCCGAGCGCCGGTGTGCTTGCGGGAACCGCGCCGGCGCGGCTTGAGGCCTTTGACCTGTCGGCCTCACGGTCGCTCGCGCTCGTCAGGGTCGCGCGCATGGTCGCAGCCTGCCGGGTTGACCTGGACGACCCGGATCCGGGCGTTCAGGAGGATGGCTGGCGCCGTCTGCGCACGATCCCCGGGATCGGCAGCTGGACCACGGAGATCCTCGCGCTGATCGGTCAGGGCCGGCTCGACCAGATTCCGGCCGGTGATCTCGGGCTGATCAAACTGGTCGGCCGGGTGCTCTCCGGCGGCGATCCACTGGCTCGCGCCGACGAGCAGCAGGTCCGGGAGCTGTTCGCTCGGTTCGGGCGCTGGCAGGGACTGGCCGCCAGCTACGCCCTGAGGATGGGCGGGATCCCCGTCGACGCGTTGGCAGCGTAGGCGCAGAGCGGTGGACGGTGGGTGCGAGGCCGCTCGCTGCTCGCGGCCAGGCTCGCAACTCGCGGCCAGGCTCGCCACTCGCGGCCAGGCGCCGCCGGCAGCCCTGCGCTAGATGCCCTGACCCTGGAGCAGCTCGTTGGTTGACGGATCCACCTCGGCATTGGGGTTATTGAGCAGGTGGTTGTTGCTCATCCAGGTGCCAAACGCGTTCCACTGGTCAGCCTGTTGCCAGCCCCAGACCTTGCCACCGGACGGGAACAGATAGGGCAGCGCAGTGCGCAGGGTGACCAGCTGCTGTCCGCGGCTCGAGGCCAGTGCGGGAACCGCCTTGATCAGGTTGTCAATGGCAGCGGGCGGATTGGCGCGTGCTGCGCGGTAGCCGCGAGCGACCGCCTGCACGAACCGCCGGATCAGCGGCGCGTTGTACACGATCGTGCCCTTCCGGACCACCACCACCAGCCCGTCGTAGGTGGGTGATCCGGGCCGGGCAAGCAGCTGCTGCAGACTCCCGGGCCAGAAGGTGGCGTCCGGCTGTGCGGGCGTTGTGGTGGTGGGCGTGGTGCTCGGGCCTGTTGTCGTCTGGCCGGGCTTGGTGGTCGTGGTGGTGGCTGTAGCCGCCGTCGTGGTGGCAGCCGTCGTGGTGGCAGCCGTCGTGGTGGCCGCCGTGGTGGTGGCCGCCGTGGTGGTGGTGCGGGTGATCGGGCGGCCTGTGCGGGTCGTCCTGGTGGTGTTGCTCGCCAGTCCGCTGCCACCAGATGGACCGCCCGGCGCCACCGGGATCGTGATTGCCGGCAGCGGGCTCTGGACGAGCGCCGCCACCGACACCACCGGCTGATTCTCGTTGCGGTGAAGCAGGACGCTGGGCTCGGACGAGATGCCGATCAGCGCCTGGCCGTCGTGCACCATCGTGAGCGGATCCTGAGTTGAGCTGGGGGTGATCAGGCGCACATGCATGTCCGTCTGCGCGAAGTAACCGAGCGCCTGGGCCTCATAGATGCCGACGTAGAAGGCGTTCGGCGGCCCGGCCAGCACGACGGTCACACGATCAGCCGTGCCGGGAGCCGGCTGGAGGCGATTCTTGATCTCACCGCAGCCCGCGAGCGCCACGGCCGCAACGCCCGCCAGGATGGCGGGTAGCGTGCGTGATAGGCGTAGGCGTTTCATCGGATATCAGATCTCATCTTCACTCGGTGGACCCAGGGCAATGCTCGACGCTCGGCCAGCGTGAGCAGCGCGAACAGCAGGATGGCGAAGGCTGCCAGAACAAACACGGTGGCAAATGACTCGGCTGTCTCCAGATTCGCGATGGTCACGTTCATGAGATATCCGAGCCCCTGGTTTGCCCCGGACCATTCGGCAAAGACCGCGCCGACCACCGAGAACACCGCCGCCAGTCTGACACCGGTGAAGAGTCCGGGCAGCGCGCCCGGGAGTTCGACTCGCCAAAAAGTCTGCCAGCGCCCGGCTCCGAAGGTGCGCATCAGTTTGACCATGTCAGGCTCGGCCGCATCCAGCCCCGACAGCGTCGTGACGACGATTGGGAAGAAACAGACCAGTGCAATCACCAGCAGCTTTGGTAGCAGGCCGAAGCCCAGCCACATCACCAGCACCGGTACCAGGATAAGGACCGGGATCGCCTGCGAGGCAACCAGCAGCGGGTAGAACGCTCTGCGGATCGGGACGAACAGGTGCAGCAACACCGCGGAAAGCAGGCCGACGCCGGTGGCCAGCGCCAGTCCCAGCAGCGTCTCGGCCGCGGTCGGCTTGAGGTTGTGCCAGAGCGCGCCGCGGTCGCTCACGAGCGCGCTCAGCACGGCGCTGGGGGAGGGGAGCACCAGGGAACTGACGTTGCTGACGGTCGCGTAGAGCTGCCAGATGCCAAGCAGGAACAGCAGCGCCAGCAGCGGTGGCAGCCACCGGATGAGCGCTGGTGACAGCCGGCTAGCGGACCGGCGGTCGGGTTCGTGATTGCTGACCGGTTCCGGGCGCGCGGTCTCGTGGGCCACAGACTCGTTGGCCGGAGACTCGTGGGCCACAGACTCGTGGGCCGGAGACTCGTTGGCCACAGACTCGTTGGCCAGAGACTCGTGGGCCAGAGACCGACGGGCCAAAGCCACACTCCGGTGGGCCTTTGGCCCACCGGCATCGCTCGCTGGCGGCCTCAAGCCATGACCCCCAGTGCCTCCAGTGCCTGTGCTCGCAGCGCCACCACCGCCGCGTCGGCGCGGTGTCGCGGTCGGTTCCCCGGCACCGTGAGGTCCGCGATCACCCGACCGGGTCGTGGCGACAGCACCACCACGCGGTCTGCAAGCAGGACGGCCTCCTCCACGTCGTGCGTCACCAGCACGACCGTGCGCGGTTCCGCCGCCAGGATCCGCGCGAGCCAGGCCTGCATCTCTGCCCTGGTGAGCGCGTCCAGGGCGGCAAACGGCTCATCCAGCGCCAGCACCGGCTTACCCGCCAGCAGCGTGCGCAGGAACGCCACCCGCTGGCGCATCCCGCCGGAGAGCTCGTACGGGCGCGCGTGTTCAAATCCGCCCAGGCCCAGGCGTTCAAACCACGGGTCCACCTGGGCGCGTGCCTGAGCGCGGTTCAAGCCCTTCACGCGCAGGGCCAGCGCCGCGTTGTCAACGGCGTCCAGCCACGGCAACAGCAGGTCCCGCTGTGGCATGAGCGCCGCCGGCGCGCTGCGGACAGCACCGGCATCCGGCTGTTGCAGTCCGCAGATCAGCTCCAGCAGCGTCGTCTTGCCGCAACCGCTGGCGCCCACCACGGCAACCGTCTCACCATCCGCAACACTCAGTGAGAGCTCATGCAGGGCCCGCACAGGCTGAGCGCCTCGGCGCTCCGGGAACGTGCGGGAAACGCGCTCGATCTGGATCAACTCGCCGTGGGCCTCGTGAGCGCCTTGACAAACTCCTCGAGCTGGTCGGTGCGCCAGCACTCAAACGCACGACAGTGCTGCTCGTACGCCGCAATCACGCTGTCCCCATAGTTCCAGTAGAGCCGCGGCTCTGGATTGAGCCAGAATGTGCGCCCGGCCTTGGCCGTGATCGCCGCGAACAGGTCCTCCCGCGGCGGGCGTCCATTGGTACGGGCGTCGCCCAGCACGATCACCGTCGCCCGCGGGTGCAGTTCGTCCTCGATCTCCGCCAGAAACTCACTCCACACGCGTCCGTAGTCGGTATAGCCGGAGACGTCGGCGACACCGGCGTCACGCGAGATGGCGGCTGCGGCGGAGCGGAAGTCCCGCTCCCGCTGGAACACCTCTGTCACCTCAGAGATGCGCTCGATGAAGACGAACGACCGCTGCTTGCGGAACACGTCGTGCAGCGCGTGCAGGATGCTCAGGAAGAAGGTGCTGGCGCTGGTGACGGACGTGGAGACATCGCACAGAACGAACAGCTCCGGGCGTCGTGGTCGCCGCGGCCGGTACTTCAGCTCCACCGGCACACCGCCGGTCTGCAGGGAGGCTCGCATGGTCGCTCGGACGTCCACATGGGCGTGGCGGCTGTGGCCACGGAGCTCATGTCCCTGCGACGCGAGCCGGCGGCGCAGCTGCGCCACCACGCGGTGGACCGCGGCCAGATCCTGGACCGGGCCGCCCGGCAGCGATCGATCAAGGTCAGTCAGTGCTCGCTTGGGCGGCAGTGAGCGGTTGCGTTCGATCTGATTCCGTTCGAGTTCGCGCCGCAGCGCCTGCTCGAACCGGCGCAACTGGTCGCGGTCAATGCCGTCATGGCGTGGGTCGTCAAGCGGCAGATCGGGCTGCGGCTCGGTCCGGAGACCAAGCGCCCGGCGAATCCGCTGCACGTCCACTCCGAGCACGCCCGAGCCCTGAGCTTTGCCAAAGGCCGCGATTGCCAGCCTCGCGAGGTCTCGTAGGTCGGACTCGCCACCCTCCTCGAGCGCGCGCGCGATCTGGCGGCGCAGCTCATCCAGGTCGACCTCGTCACCGCTGACGCGGCTCTGAGGCTCCGAAACGTCCAGGCGCACCGCCTGCAGCTCGGAGGCGCGGAAGAAGAAGCGCTCAAACACCAGATCAAAGCGCCGCCTGTCCTCAGGGGACTTGGCGATGGTCGCCGCAAGCGTCTCGCGAAACTGACTGGGTGAGGCCCAGTTGACCAGCTCAAGTGCGCTGAACGCGTCCAGCAGCTCAGAGGTACCCACAGCCATGCCCTCAGAGCGCAGATCCTCTGCGAAGGCGACCAGCTGCCCGTCAAACTCAAGCTCCTCGGTGGACACGTGCGGTCCCCTGCTCGCCTGGCTAGGCGGCTTGGGCGGGTTCCAGCCTGACGCCGACCCGCTCGGCAACCGTGTCCAGGTCCGTCCGGTGTTTGACGATCACGCTCATGGTCTCGCGGAAGACGGTCTGATCGATCTGGGTTGCGCCCAGCAGCAGCAGCGCGCGCGCCCAGTCAATTGACTCCGCGATACTCGGCGGCTTCTTCAGATCCAGCTCGCGCACCAGCTGCACAACCTCCACAAGCTTGCGGGCAACGGTCTCCGGTAGTTCCGGGGAGTGCATGCGCACGATCTCTAGTTCGTGCTCCGGGTCGGGATAGTCCAGCCACAGGTAGAGGCAGCGGCGCTTCAGGGCCTCCGTCAGCTCGCGGCTGTTGTTGGATGTCAGCAGCACAACTGGGTGGGTTCGAGCCTCCACGCGCCCCAGCTCAGGGATCGTGATCTGAAAGTCGGACAGCAGCTCCAGCAGCATCGCCTCAAACTCCTGGTCGGTCTTGTCGATCTCATCGATCAGCAACACGACCGGTTCGGGGGAGGCGATGGCCGTCAGCAGCGGGCGTGCGAGCAGGAACTGCTCGCCAAAGATGTCGTCCTGCACCGCATCCCAGCCGGTGTCGCCCGATTCGGTCTGGATGCGCAGCAGCTGCTTGCGGTAGTTCCACTCATACAGCGCCTTGGCCTCGTCCAGGCCCTCATAGCACTGCAATCGCACCAACTCGCGGCCCAGGTACTTGGCCAGCGCCTTGGCCAGTTCGGTCTTGCCCACACCGGCCGGTCCCTCCACCAGCACCGGCTTGCCCAGTTTGGCGGCCAGAAACGAGACCAGCGCTGTGGAGTCGCCCGGCAGGTAGCCGACGCCGCGCAGGCCAGCAGCAACCTCCTCAACGGAGTTGGGATCGGTGCTCATGCCGCAAATATAGGGACGGATCGATCACGCCCGCAGCATCGGGCCGCCGCTTGCCTCCCCGGCGAGACGCTGGTTTCGCAGCATCGCCTCGACCTCGTGAGCGCGCAGCGGGTGTGCCAGCAGGAACCCCTGGCCCAGCTCGCAGTCCGCCGCTCGCAACTGTTCGAGCTGGCGCTCATCCTCGATGCCCTCACCAAGGGTCGTGATCTTGAGGGTCCTTCCCAGGGCGACCAGTGTGTTCACAAAGGCGGAGGCATCCTCAGATTCACCGAGGCCGCTGATGAAGGTGCGGTCGATCTTGAGCGTGTCGACGGGGAAGGCGCGCAGGTAGGAGAGCGAGCTGTAGCCGGTCCCGAAGTCGTCGATCGCGATCCGCACACCCAGCTGCTTGAGCTCGTGCAGGCGCTGCGCAGCGGCTTCGGGCCGGCGCATCAGCGACGTCTCCGTGAGCTCGAGCGTCAACGCTGAAGGATCCAGACCCGTGCGGCTCAGGACCTCGCGCACCTCAGCCACGAAGCCCTCCTCATCCAGCTGGGTGCCTGAGACGTTGATGGCCATTGTCAGCTCGAGCCCCTGGGCGCGCCAGGCGGCCGCCTGAGCACAGGCCTCAGCCGCCACCCAGTGACCGATCTCAAGGATCAGACCGCTGTTCTCGGCGATGGGAATGAACACGTCGGGCGGGATCAGGCCTCGCGTCGGATGTTCCCACCGCGCCAGCGCCTCCACACCCCCGATCCGGCGGTCATCCAGGCGGAAGGTGGGCTGATACACCAGGAACAGCTCACCGTTTGCGAGCGCCTGCTTGAGGTCGAGCTCAAGCGCGTGCCGGTCTGCGATGGCGCTCTGCATGCTCTCCTCAAACAGGGCGAAGCGATTCTTGCCGCTCTGCTTGGCGGCGTAGAGCGCCAGATCCGCCTCACGCAGCAGTTCCTGTGTGGTTCCTCCAGGCTTGCCGATCGCAATGCCGATGCTGGCGGTCAGGCGGATGTCAATCCCCTGATCGAGCTTGACCGGCTCGCTCAGCAGACCGAGGATGCGGTCGGCGACCTGCTCGGGTGCTGGGCGCTGAGCCCCCGGTTCAAGCAGCACCACGAACTCATCCCCGCCGATCCGTCCGACCGTGTCAACCTCCCGCACCAACTGCTTCACACGTGTTGCAACCGCACGCAGCAGCTCATCGCCCGCGCCGTGGCCGAACGTGTCGTTGACGGTCTTGAAGCCGTCCACGTCGATGAACATGAGCGCGGCCGGCGGCGCGCCGCGAGCCGAGCGAGCCAGCGCCTGCTTGATGCGATCGGTGACCAGCGCGCGGTTTGGCAGCCCGGTCAGCGCATCGTGCATGGCGCGGAAGGCCAACTCGCCGGTCTTCTCTGAAACCAGGCGCATCGCTCGCGCGCGGCCGGTGCCCAACAGGAACATAATCAGCGCGAGCAGCACTGAGAGCGCGCTGCCGCCGGCCAGGATGCGCGCGGCGGCAGCGTTGGCGAAGATCGAACCGCTCTGCAGCGGGCCCGAGATGACCTCCGTGAGGCCCTGGTTGAGCGTCAGCTGAACGGACTGCCCCTGCACCGGCGGGCCGGCCGCGAAGTACAGGCGGTCGTGGTTGACGGTGATGAGCTCAAGCCGTATGCCCGGGATCCCGGTGAGCGCGTTGCGCAGCAGAACCTGCGGATAGAGCGCCACAGCAGCGGCGCCCACCATGTCGTGCTTTGCTTCGGCCAGGGTCTGCGGCAGCTGGTCAACTCGCCTGTAGACGGGGCTCTCCTCGCCGATGAAGCGGACCCCGGCAACTCTGGACCCAAACGCCTTGATGCCGCTCCCGACCGTTGTCGGCGCCAGTGTTCTGAGGGTCGAGCAGACGGTGTCTGCTCCAATCGCGTTCAGCTGGACAGTCCAGGCTGGTCCCACGAAGGTGGTGTGAGGGCAGCCGGCATGGTTGCGGGACAGCCGTATGTCAGCCAGCGCGATCAGCTGTGGGTAGCGCTGGAGCGCGCGGATATCTCGCGCCCAGCGGTGCAGAGCGGCGGGAGAGTCGGCCGGGTGCTCATGCATGAACGCCACCAGCGCAACGAGCAGATCGGTCTGGTGCTGCACCTCAAGCGCCACGTTGGCGGCAACCCTGGTGGCGCTCATGTGGAAGAGCTCGCGGGACTGCTGTACCGCGCTTTCAGCCGTCTGACGGGCCGCCACCAGCGACCCGGCAATACCGGCGAGCGCCACAAGCACGGCCAGCAGCGCCCAGCGTCTGAGCACCCGCCCGATGGCAGGCGCACCTTCCTCCGGGCGTGCACTTGGCGGCTGTGAGGGCATTCCCACACCCTGATAATCGGCAGCGGTGCCCGAATATGGGAAGTCCGCGCGCGATCGGCGCCATCCTTGGCGCTGACGCCGTCGCCCTAGAGGATCGGAATGTCATGCACTTCGGCTGCGGCAGCCGGTTGCCTGCCGAGCCGTTCGACGCACCAATCGAGCAGTGCTCGCAGTGCCTCCAGCAGCTGGCGAACGGCCTCCACCAGACGGTCGCGAACCTCGGCCGGGACGAGCATCAGAAGCTGCTCGATCAGGGCTGCGAGCGCGTCAGCGTCCTGGTCCTCAGGAAGTTCCGGAGGCACCTCCCAGCCACCCGGAGGCACCTCCCAGCCACCCGGTGGCGCCGCGTCTTCAACGGAGGATTCGCCGTCGGTTGGAGGGACCGAACCCACCGGCGGCAGCGCGTCCTCATGCTCAGCTGGCACGGGTGAAGGATACCTCCAGGGTGCCGTCCTCATACGTCGCCGAGGTTGGCTTATAGGCTGCCAGCGTCGGCGGCAGCATGATTGACCGGCGGCGTCCCGCGGCGGTCACGATCAGCTCGAGACCGACCTGGCGGAGCCCGATCTCCTGCTTGCGGGCGAACGGGATCGTCAGCCTGAGCGTCGCGCCGTCCTGATTGCTGACTATTGCCTGGGTGATCGTGTCGTGGAGGGTCGCATCAGGCGCCGCGACGCCGCCGAACAGCCTGTCGCCCATGAGCTCCAGCATCTCACCGCCGATCACCTCGCGATCAAAGTACGGCAGCTCCAGCACCGGAAGCGGCTCAAAGGCGGAGCGCACCAGTTCCAGTTGCTCCTGCTGATGTGCGCGCCAGCCGCTGAAATAGGCGCCCACATCCTCCGGGAAGACCTTGTTGACGACAACGGCATCGGTGAGATAGCCGTAGAGGTTCAGGTACGTGAAAGCCCGCATCGCCTCGGCAATCACCATCCGATCGGGCGCCATCACCAGGCGGACCGAGCTGTGGCGGGTGTCGCGAAGGATCTGATCCATGGCGATCAGGTTGGCCGACAGCTGCTGGATGTCGCTGAACACCGCTCCGGTCGGCAGGGGGATGTCAAGCACTGTGCGGGCTAGTGGGGCAGCGGCCGCCATCAGCGCGCGCTCCACCGGCACCACGCGCTCAAGCCACCAGCGAGCAGCCTCCGGAAATGAGAGCAGGCGCAGCGTCTCGCCCGTCGGTGCGCAGTCGAGGATGATCACGTCCCAGTTTCCCGCCGCGTGATGTTCGCGTAGCCGCATCATTGAGAAGAGCTCATCCACGCCCGGCGGAACCGTCAGCTCGGTTGCGGAGATGCGATCGAGCCCGCGCTGCGCCAGCAGGTCGCCGAGCCACTCCTGGACTCCGTGCCAGTGCCGCTCCAGTTCGTGCTGGGAATCGATCTGGGCCGCCTCCAGGTTTGTTGTGACCGTCGTGGGATCTGGACCCAGTTCCGTCTGGAGAGAGTCGGCCAGGCTGTGGGCCGGGTCGGTTGAGAGCAGCAGCGTGCGCCGGCCCGCGGCCGCGCAGCGGAGCGCGGTGGCGGCGGCGACCGAGGTCTTACCGACTCCGCCCTTCCCGGTGTAGAGGATGGTGCGTGGCGTCAAGCAGTCAAAGCTACCGGGGTGCTCAAATCGGCAATCCATCGGCCGGGCCGAGCCTCACCGGAGAGCGCTGGCCGCCCCGGCCGGATCTCACCGAAACCCGCCGGCAGCTATCCCGGAAGCCCTGTCTGTCCACCGCCGGCGGCGGTTGTACCGCCGGTGGACGTTGTTCCTGTGGTGGTCGTGCCGGCATCGGTGGTGGTGCCAATGGGCGTGCCGCCGGTTGTGACGCCCGTCCCGGTCACAGAACCCGTGGTGGTTGTGCCGGTTGCGGTCGTGGTGGTGCTGGTCCCGGTCGTGGAGCCGGTGGTGGTTGTCGGCGCGCCGGTGGGGGGGCCGATCGGCTTGGGCAACGCAACCGTGACCGTCGGCACCGGGCCGGTTGTGGGTCTGATCGCCGAGAGTCTTGACGTGCAGACGCCCGGGCAGACGACCAGGGAGCTGCTCAATTTCGCGTAGTGGCCGACCGGGTCGGTGACGGACATCGTGAGCGCGTAGGTGCCCGGCCTGAGCCGGGGTGTTGCGAACGCACGTGTTCCCTTGAAGAAGCTCCGCTTGGCGTAGAGGTAGTTCTTACCGGCACGGCTCAGGGTCGCCCCGACGGTTGCGTACTTGGAGATCCTGAAGCGGAGCTTGAACCGCCGCCCGGGGCTGGCGGTGGTGGTCAGCAGCGTCAGCTGCGGCCGGCTGAGCATGTCGACCTGGAAGCGCTGATAGGTGCGGCAGTACGGGGCGGCCGTCGTCTTCTCGCACAGGAGCTTCAGGAAGCCGGTCACGAGCGAGTGGTAGTTGAGCGGGTCGACCTCGCCCGGTTGATAGAGCGACCAGCCGCCAACCACAAACGACCCCAGCTCCGCCTGTGCCTGGCGGTTGCCTGCCGCGTAGAGGTCGGTCGCAAGCGGATCCTGCGAAACCTGGGCGTAGTCAAAGAGCCCGAGCAGCGTCTGCAGAAACGCGTTGATGATGTCTGTGCCGGGGGTGAACGAGTACTGCAGGTAGCGCGTTCCCAGCGCGGTCTTCACAGCGACACCGGTGGGCGGCGGCGTCTGCAGCAACGGCAGCGCACTGTGTGCATAGCTCAGGTACTGGCGGTCACCGGTGGCCAGGTAGGCGTTGGTGAGGGCCTCAAGTCCGGTTCCCTGCGCCATGGCGCTCACCCACGGCGGCTTCCCCCCGTCCCAGTTGAAGTAGTACTCCCACGCAAGGCCGCCACCGCGGTGAACCGCCAGGGGCACCATCTCATTCATCAACGTGACCAACTTCCCGTAGTCCTGGGGGCCGGCCTCGTAGTAGCCGTCTCCCTCCCCGAAGGTGTGCAGCACCTGCAGTTGAATGCCTGAGCCGGCGTAGTACTCCCAGACAAGCTCGGAGCCCTGGAACTGGACCGTTGCGCCGTTGGCGAGCGAGGGGCCGTTCCTCCAATAGTTGACGTTGTTGGTGAGCGTCAGCATCAGTGCCGGCAGCCTCGCCGCGGTCACCGTCCGGCCTGCCGCCATCTGGTTGAGCGTGGACGTGACGCCACTCAACTGTGCCGCCCGCCACCGGGTGAGGTGGCGCTCCTCGTTGAGCGCCTGGTTCCAGATCTGCAGGTCGCTGCTGTAGGCGGCCGTCTGCAGCACAGCTCTGCGCTTGAGCCGCAGCAACGCCTGCGCGAACGTGAAAGCAGCGGGACGCTTGGTCCGGTGACGGGAGCTCAGCCGCGGTCTCGCGGCGGAAGCTGAGGCTGCGGCGGCAGTGAGCGTCGTTGGCGTCGCGGAGCCAAGCACCGGGCTCAGCGCCGTCCCGCTGAGGTAGGGGTTGTTGACTACGTGCGCGCTTCCGTCGCGATCGAGCACGACCACCGGGACGGCGTGGGCATTGCCGACGGCGACCCACGTGAACGAGAGCACACACGCCGCCGTGAGCAGCAGCCAGCGTCTGAGCATCGGTGCCGATGATAAGTTCAGCCCGCGAGATTTCTGCACGCGCGCGTGCGCCGACCGATCGTGGATCCGCTCGCCAGCCGCCCACCGCGACTGGCGACCTGAAGGTCGCCGGCGCCCCGGCGCCTGCAAGTCGTCTCACACGAGAACCGGTGAACGCGCTTCGGCGATATAACGGGGGGCGGTCTGTTGGCCGACCGGGATCGGGGTCATCGCAAACGGTGACAGACCAAGCTAGAGACAACGGCAACGCACAAGGGTGATGGGTTCCACGGCAGGCGCCATCGCGCAGCAGCAGACATCTGAAGGACGTGCAAGCGCAGCGTCAGCTGACGCTGCGCCACGCCGCTCTCCAGCCGGCCTGCCCTACCTTCCGGGACTTGATGGCCTGCGTGCGCTGGCGGTTGCGGCGGTGTTCCTCTACCACGCGGGCGTCTCCTGGATGCCGGGCGGTTTCCTCGGTGTCGACCTCTTCTTCGTACTCAGCGGCTACCTGATCACCTCCCTGCTGCTGCAGGAGTTCGACCAGCGCGGTTCGATCAGGCTCTCGTCATTCTGGCTGCGGCGCGCACGACGCCTGTTTCCGGCGGTGCTGCTGGTGATCGTGTTTGCGCTGCTCGCGACGTTGACGATTGCGCGCGATGACCTCAGCCGCACGCGGGCTGATGCGCTCAGCGCGTTGATCTACTTCACCAACTGGCATGAGGTCATAGCCAGCCACTCCTACTTCAGTCAGTTCGGGCGCCCATCACTGCTGCAGCACCTCTGGTCACTGGCAGTGGAGGAGCAGTTCTACCTGCTCTGGCCGCTGGCGCTGATCGCCACCTTGCCCCGGCTCAGCCGCGCCCGCCTGGCCGCCGTGACAGCCGCGCTGGCCGCCGCGTCCTTTGCGCTCATGTGGCTGCTCTACAGCCCGGGCGGCGATCCCTCGCGGCTCTATTACGGCACCGATACGCGCGCCTTCACGCTACTGATCGGCGCCCTGCTGGCGCTCGGCTGGCCTCACCTGCGTGCGCGGCTCGAGCATTGGCAGGCCCATGGCGCAGTCGTTGATGTGGTCGGAGCGTTGGCGCTGGTCGGCGTGCTTGCCCTTTTCGTGCGTGTCCGAGACTTTGACCCGTGGTTGTATCGCGGCGGGTTTCTGGTCATGGCGGTGACGGCGGCGGTGCTGGTGGCGGCGGCCACGCCCGACAACGGGCTGCTCGGTCGAGCGCTCGGCTGGGAGCCGCTGCGGTGGGTGGGCGCGCGCAGCTACGGCATCTATCTCTGGCACTGGCCGGTGATGCAGCTGACCCGGCCTGGCGCCGATGTCCCGCTCCACGGGGCGCCACTGATCGCCGCGCAGGCGGCCGTCACCGTTGGCCTGGCCGCGCTCTCCTACCGCTACGTGGAGATGCCGATCAGAACGGGAGCTGCGCAGCGCCGCGCCAAGGCGTGGCTTGACCGCCACACGCCGCGGCAGCGCCTGATCTCCGTCTCAGCCACCGGCAGCGCCGTGGTCACGCTCGCCGCGTTTGGATTCACACTCCCGGCTCCGATCGTGGCGGCGACGCTGTCCCGCACCGCGACGCCGTCAGCGCTCCAGCAGCTGTCGCCGAGCCACCCACGTGCCACCGGTCAGGGAGGGCCGACACGACCCGCGGCGAGTCGGCACGGCCACCCGTCGCCCAGAGGTACGGGCCTCGGGAACGGGACCGGTTCCGGTAAGCCCACCCACGGGAGGACCCCCCCAACCACCACCATCCACTCCAGGACCACACCCACCCGGTCTACCCCCACCAAGCCGGACCGTCACCCCAGCGCGCTGCCGCCCGGGGAGATCCTGGCTGTCGGCGACTCCGTGATGCTGGGGTGCGCCCCGAACCTCGAGCAGCTGCTGGGCCGCCGGCTCGAGGTGGACGCCGTGGTCTCGAGGCAGGCGCAGGAGACGATCGCTCGGCTGGCTGAATACCGTGCGGCTGGGAGGTTGCCGTCGACCGTGATCGTTCAGATCGGCAACAACGGTCCGGTCTGGTATGCCGACATGCAGCAGCTGCGCAGGGTCCTGCGCGGCGTGCCGAGGGTGGTGCTGGTCAACGTCCGCCTGCAGCGCAGCTGGCAGAACGAGGTCAACCAGGAGCTCAAGTCCTACGCGCGCACCTGGCCTCAGGCGGTGCTCGCCAACTGGTACACGCACAGCACCTGGGGGATGCTCTCTGACGGAGTGCACCCCTCAATCGCCGCCCGCCCCGTGTACGCCGCCGTCGTTGTCAACGCGCTCAAACAGATCACGCGCAAGGCCGATCGCGTCCCGACCGGCCACGCACGCTGACCGCTGACACCCGCTGGACGTCGACCGTCCGGGCGGCTACTCCCGACCGGCCTCCTGGTCGTCGGCCTCCAGCTCATCGTCCAGATCGTCGTCGTCGACCTCTGAAGCCGAGCCCGCATGCAGGTGCACCTGGAAGCGCTGCAGCAGTTCATCGCGCCGGTCCTCATCGACCGGCACCTCATCTGAGATCCGGACCCAGTCGGCCCCCTCGAACTCCTCCATGTTGAAGATCTCGGCGTCCAGCTCGGGCGAGTCATCTACGACGATCAGCACTTCGGTCTGCGGGTTGAAGTAGGTGCCGGGGCGGTTGAGGAGCTCATCGAGCTCAACGCGATTGGAGTCAGCCATGGGCGCAGCCTACCCGTTTCAGCCAACCATGCGCTTGCGATACCCTTGCATAGCTGGTTGACTGACTAGTCAATCGGTCAAGGCAGGTCCCAGAAAAACGTGGCGCTCGACCGGTGACGGCGTGTCGCCTCACGGGAGATCACTGAAAGAGAGAAACCGCACGTGATTGACTTCACGCTCACCGACGAGCAGCTCGCGATGCGCGAGATGGCGCACGACTTTGCAGAGAAGGAGATGCGCCCTGTCGCCTGGGAATATGACCGCGACGGCACCTGGCCGCAGGACCTGATCGACAAGGCCTGGGAACTCGGTCTGATGAACAGCCACGTGCCGGAGGAGTACGGCGGCACGGGTCTCAGCTATCTCGATGGCTGCATCATTGAGGAGGAGATCGCCTGGGGTTGTTCGGGGATCGGAACGACCCTGACCTGCAACGGCCTGGCGATCGCGCCCGTCGTCTTGGGCGCTTCTGACGAGATCAAGAAGGAGTACCTGGGTCGCCTCTCCGAGGCGCCGCTGCTGGCCTCCTTCTGCCTGACCGAGCCGGATGCCGGCTCAGATGTCTCCGGCATGAAGACGACGGCCACCAAGCGCGGCGACAGGTGGGTGATCAACGGCTCCAAGTGCTTCATCACCAACGGTGAGTACGCCGACTGGTACACCGTCTTTGCCAAGACCGACAAGGATGCGGGCCACCGGGGCATCTCGTGCTTCGTCGTGCCCCGTGACGCGGGGGTCATCGTCGACAAGCACGAGGACAAGATGGGGCAGCGCGCGTCCAACACGGCAACGATCACATTTCCCGATGTGGAGATCCCCCTCAACCACCTGGTGGGCGAGGAGAACCACGGCTTCAAGCTCTCGATGATGACGCTCGATCGCACGCGTCCCGGTGTTGCCGCGATGGCCACCGGCGTCGCCCGCGCCGCCTGGGAGATGGCGATGGAGTACTCCAAGCAGCGCGTCCAGTTCGGCGTGCCGATCGCAATGCACCAGGGCATCCAGTTCCTGCTCGCCGACATGGCAACCAAGGTGCACCTCAGCCGTCTTGCCACCTACAACGCCGCGACCCTGCTGGACCAGGGCAAGCGCAACACGCTCGAGTCCTCCCACGCCAAGCGCTTTGCCGCGGACTCGGCGATGGAGGTCGCCACCGACGCGGTGCAGGTCTTTGGCGGCTACGGCTTCATCAAGGAGTACAAGGTCGAGAAGCTGATGCGCGACGCCAAGATCCTGCAGCTCTATGAGGGCACCGCGCAGATCCAGCGTCTCGTGATAGCGCGCGAGACCCTGCTGCCGCGTCAGTAGCCGACGGTTCAGGGTCAGTTACGGGGCCGGCCTCCCCTGCGGGGGCCGGCCCGGTTTCCGCCGCGCGGCCGCTGAAGCAGCCGCGCGGGCCCCTCACTCGGCGTCCGGCACCCGCAGCATCAGGATCGCGACATCATCACGCGGACGTCGCGGCTCTGGTCCGAGCGCCGTTGTCTCCAGCTCGCCCAGCAACTCCTGTGCGCTCGCGCCTGTCAGCGAGCTGAGCAGCCTGGCCAGTCCCGCCTCCCCGGCAATACGCGGGTTGCGCTCGACCAGGCCGTCGGTGTAGAGCAGCATCGTGTCGCCGGGCGTGAGCAGCAGGTCGACCACCGGGAACTGCGGCGCCTCCAACACTCCGAGCAGCGGACCGTGCTCGCGGACGATCTGCACGCTGGCGTCAGCGCGCCTGATCAGGGGCGGCGGGTGGCCGCCGACCGCCAGTGACATCCGCACGCCCTGTGCATGCGGTTCAACGCGTGCGTGGATGGCTGTGCAGAAGCGGCCGTTTCCACGCGTCCGCAGCGCCTCGCTCACGTTCGTCAGCACAAGCCCAGGTTCCTCCTGCAGCTGGGCATGGTTCCAGGCGGTGTGGCGGGCGAGCGCGGTCACGGCCGCGGCCTCCGCGCCATGCCCGCAGACGTCGCCGATGATCATCCCCCAGGCGCCGGATTGCAGGGAATACAGGTCATAGAAGTCGCCGCCCACGTCCAGCGAGCGATCTCCCGAGTGGAACGCGGCCGCCGCCTGCAGGTAGCCGACCGTGGGCAGCTCCGGTGGCAGCAGGCTGGTCTGCAGCTCACTCAGCTGGCGCTCGCGTGACTCCACATCACGGGCGCGCTCAATCGCGACGGCCGCTGTGCGCGCCAGCAGCTCGACTATCTCCAGCCCCTTTGACGAGGGTTCGTGGGGCGCACGGTGGTAGATGGCGAAGGTCCCGATCAGCCGGCCCCCATGGGCGAAGAGCGGCGTTGACCAGCAGCTGCGCAATCCGTGCTCGCGCGCCAGTTCGCGATGGTGCTCCCACATGGGGTCCTGCTCGATATCGCGGATGATCACGGTCCGCCGCCGGTGGGCGGCGGTGCCGCATGAACCGCTGCCCTCGGCGATCTGCAGGCCGCTGACCGCCTCGTTGAAGGGGGTCGGGAGACTCGGCGCGGCGCCGTGCACAAGCCGTCTCCGATCCTCGCTGACGAGCATGATCGACGCCAGGGCGCCACGCTGTGAGATCGCCTCGGCAAGTCGCGCCAGCGCGGCGAGCGTCTGCTCTAACGGCTCCCCGGCGGCGATCATCGCCATCACATCGCGCTGGCCGACCAGCAGCTTCTCATTGAGCATCCGATCGCTGACATCCTCGAGCACCGCGACGGCTGCAACGGCCTCGCCCTGCTCGTTGAGCACCGGGGCCGCGCTCTGGCGCAGGTTGCGCCAGCGGCCATCACGCTGGTGGTGAGCGAGCAGGAGGTCGTTTGTGGACTCGCCGCGGAACGCGCGTGTCAGCGCGTCGGCGCCACGTGGAGTGCTGCGATCAGACAGGTAGACGCGTCCGTCAAGGGCCGACCGGATCTCCTCAGGCCTGAGACCGGGGTGGCCGAGCATGAACCCCAACTCATCGTTGACCAGCACGATCTCATCGTCCGGCGCCTCGGCCACCACGACTCCAACGGGGAGCTGCCTGAGCGTCTGCTCAAGCAGCGCCCGCTCCGCGCGGATCGCCGCCGCGGCCGCGCGTCTGGTCAGCGACAGCTCGAGGTGTGCCCTGACTCTGGCGACCAGCTCCCTGCCGGAGAACGGCTTGGTCAGGTAGTCATCGGCCCCCGCCTCGAGGCCCTCGATCGATGCCTCCTCGCCCGCGCGGGCGGAGAGCATGATCACCGGCAGCTCGCGCGTGGCCTCGGTGCTCCGGAGCTGCCTGAGCAGGCCAAAGCCGTCCAGGTTGGGCATCATCACGTCGCTCACCACCAGGTCGGGCGGGTCACGGCGGACGGACTCCAGTGCTGCCAGCCCGTCCTCCACCGCCTCAACCTCCCAGTGCCGCGAGAGCAGCCTGGTCAGGTAGCGGCGCAGTGCCGGGTTGTCGTCGGCGATCAGCACCCGTGCATTGGAGCCCGGCGAGCGAGCCTCGTCGGGTACCCGGAGCTCGCTGTGGTCGGTGTCCGACAACCAGCTCACAGCCTCCTGGACGTAGAGCTCGGCTATTCCGCTTTCAGGTGTCGCGGGCTCCTCGCTGACGTGCTCGGGCGCCAGGTGTGCACTGCCGAGCGGGACCGCGACCCTGAATTCGGCACCTTCACCGGGCACGCTCTCCACGCCGATGCTGCCACCATGCAGCGACACGATCTCCTGCACCAGCGCCAGGCCGATGCCGGTGCCCTCATGGGTCCGCGTCCGGACCCCGCGCACCCGGTGAAAGCGCGTGAAGATGTGCTGCTGCTCCTCTGGCGCGATGCCGGGGCCCGTGTCGGCCACCGACAGCATGAGCGCGCCGTGTTCCGTGCGCAGGTGCACGCGGATGCCGCCGGTCAGGGTCACCTTGAATGCGTTTGACATGAGGTTCAGGACGACGCGCTCCCAGAGCTCCGGATCCAGATAGACGGGGTCCAGAATCGGTTCGCAATCCACCTGGAGCGTGAGTCCCGCGCGCTCGCAGGCGTCGCGGAACGTGCCCGCCAGCTCAGCGGTCAGGCCGGCGGCGTCGGTCGGCCTGAAGCGAGGGTGCAACCGCCCCGCGTCGAGCTTTGAGAAGTCGAGCAGCGTCCCCACCAGCTTGAGCAGGCGCAGCCCGTTTGAGTGCACGAGCTTGACCTGTTCATGCTCCAGCACAAGGCGCTCCTGCAGTGCGTCCTCCAGCGGGGCCAGCATCAGGGTCAGCGGTGTCCGGAACTCATGGCTGACGTTTGAGAAGAAGTTCGTCTTGGCGCGATCAAGCTCCTCCAGTTCCTCCGCCCGGCGGCGCTCGGCGGCGTAGGAGCGAGCGGCATCGATCCCCGCGCCGAGGCGCTGGCCGATCAGCCCGATCCAGCCGCGGTAGACATCGTCGACTGGCCGGTAGCGGTTCACGCCGACGGCGAGGAAACCAAGCGGGGCGGCTCCGGAACCGCTCGGCAAGGGGACGGCGACGGCCTGCAAAGGCGGAGCCGGCCATGCCCCCGTCGGCACACTTCCGAAGCGCTGCGCGAGGTTGTCGATCACGATCCAGTCGGCATGCCCGTCGGCGAGCGTCCGGGCGGGCCAGATCTGCTCCCCGTCAGGCGCGATCAGCTCTGGGGCGACCGGCGTGCCCGCGGCCACCCCGGCCGCCGCGGCGAGGTGGGCGTGCCGCCGCTCATCGAACGTGTAGATCACCGCGAACGGCAGTGACCGGGGGTTGCCCTCCAGCTGTCTGGCGCACGCCTGCAGGAAGGCGCGCTCATCCTCAACGGCGTTGGGCACGTTGCCGAGGTCCCGCAGCGTCGCCATCCGACGCTCGCCAATCACGCGATCAGTGTCCTCACTGACCACGCACAGCATGCCGGCGACCGTGCCCGCGTCGTCCGTGAGCGGACTGTAGGAGAAGGTGTGGTAGGTCTCCTCCTCATAGCCGTTGCGCTCGAGGAACAGCAGCAGCGACTCATCCCAGGTCGCCTCGCCGGATTCCAGAACATGATCGATCCGCGGGCCGATCTCCGGCCAGATCTCGGCCCAGACATCACTCGCGGGGCGGCCCAGCGCCCACGGGTACTTCTTGCCGAGCGTGTCGCGCCGGTAGGCGTCGTTGCAGAAGAACGTCAGCTCGGGACCCCACGCCATCCACATCGCAAAGCGCGATGCGAGCATAACCTGCACGATCGTGCGCAGGCTGGTGGGCCACGCAGCTGGTGGTCCGATCGGCGTCTGCTGCCAGTCGACCCGCAGCAGATCCTGGCCGACGACCCCCAGGTCGTCGAGCGCAGCCGCCATGTGGCCATCACCGACGCTCGATGTCAAGCAAACCTCCTGCCCTCGACATGCTTGTACGTCCGGCCGGACAACTAACGTAAAGCTGACACACCTCCGCCGCCGATGCAACGGTTCGGGGTGTTAAGCGGTGTTATGCGTAGTCCGCGTCGGTCTGGAAGCGCCCGCCCGCGTAGATCACCCGCTCTGACCCGTCGCGCATCACGGCGGTCACCGTGCGGTCGGTCTTTGAGACGATGTCGTTGTGGACGGCTGCGGCGAGGTTGAAGCCGAGCTGCTCCCATTCCGCGTCCGGCACGGCCGCTGCGTCGCCGTCAAAGGCGTCGATGATTGACATCCCAACGGCCAGGTGCGTGTTACCGAACGGGCCGCCGACGTTCTCGTCATAGAGCGTGTTGGCCATGAAGCGATCGATCCGGGAGAGGCGGGCGTCCGTCATCGAGAACTCGCCGAGCCGGTTACCGCCCGGAGCGCCGACGATCTGCCGGACCAACTCCGGGTTCTCCTCGGCGGTGGCATCGGTGACCAGACCGTCCTTGAACTCGAGGCGCACGCCGCGCGCGATCATGCCGTGGCTGTAGAGCGGCTCGCTGAACTGCACGTGGCCGTTTGTGCCGCGCCAGTCGGGGCTGGTGAAGACCTCGAAGCTGGGGATGTTGCGGCCGCTCCCGCCCACCCAGCGGCGACGTTCCCCAAGGGTCATCCACAGGTCGATCCCTTCCGCTTCAAGATGCAGACGGTCGATCGGCAGCGAGTTCAGCCAGTCCCGGTAGCGGTGGATCGCGGCCAGCGTCTCCCGCCAGCGCGCGATCGGATCGGGATCGTCAAGGAAGCAGGCACGGATGATCTGCTCCCAGTAGTGCTCGACGCTCAGGCCGGCCTCGGCGGCCATGGCCTCGGTTCCCCAGAGGCCGATCGTCCAGTGCAGGCGGCCAGCCGACTCCTTCTCCTGTTGCCAGGCGATCAGCGGCAGGAAGGCCGCCTGGCGGCGCAACAGCTTCTGCGGGTCGACGTCCTGCATCGCGCGCGGGTGGTCGGTGCCGTCGATGTAGATCTGGTGGTCGGTCTCGTCCAGCAGGCCGCGCCGATACCTCGCTGGGAAGTGGTCGAGCTGTCTGTCGCCGGCGATCTGGAAGAAGTCGCGCTCGAGATTGAAGCGCTCGTCCTGGCTCATCTCCAGCTGCTGGATCACGTTGCCGCCGGAGCGCCAGACCGCGCGGCAGACCTCTGCAAAGAGCGGCTTGGTCTCCTCCAGACCCACGACGCGAACGGTCTCTCCGGGCTTGATGCCCTCGCCGTCACCAAGCGCAAAGTCCACCAGCAGGCGGGCGTAGCGCTCGGTGACCGCGGCGCTCGGTTCAAAGGCCATCAGCTGAGGGTAGCCGCGGCAACCTCCACGTCGTCCAGCTGGAAGTGACCGTCGGCGTAGATCAGCCGTTCTGTGCCGTCCCGCAGCAGCGCCGTCACCGTCCGGTTGGTGGTCGAGACGATGTCGGTGTGGATCGCGGAAGCATTGAAACCGAGCCGCTCCAATGCCTGCGAGTCGAGCGTGGCCGGATCACCGTCGTAGGCGTCGTGGTAGCTGTCGCCAAGCGCGATGTGGGTGTTGCCGAACGGGCCGCCCACATTCTCGTCGTAGAGCGTGTCGGCCATGAACCGGTCGATCGGTGAGAGGCGGGCGTCCGTGAGCGAGAACTCGCCGATGCGGTCGGCGTTCTCGGTGGCCAGCAGCTCATGCAGCACAGGCTCGTTCTCCGCGGCCAGTGCTCTGCTCACAAGCCCGCCGCGGAACTCCAGCTCCACCCCTTTGATCAGCGTGCCAAAGGCGTATAGCGGCTCGCTGAAGCGGATCCAACCCTCGGTCCCGCGCCAATCCGGCGAGGTGAAGAGCTCGAAGCTGGGCAGGTTGGCGCCGACCCCGTCACGCCAACGGCGACGCTCTCCCAGCGTCACCCATAGATCAACGTCAGCTCCCTCCACGTGCAGCCGGTCGATCGGCAGGGCGTTGAGGCGGTCCCGGGTGGTGTGGATCGTGCGGCGCACCTCACGCCAGCGGCTGACTGGGTCCTCCAGGTCAAGAAAGCATGCTCTGATGATCTGGTCCCAGTACGCCTCAATCGGCATCTGCGCCTCCGCAGCCATGCCCGGGGTCCCGTATGAGGCGACCGTCCAGCTCCACTCGCCGCGGTTCTCCTTCGCCTGCTCCCAGTCGTGCTCGGGCTTGCGCGCCAGCGCGCGACGCATCTGCCTGGCCGGATCGACCCCATCCAGCGAGCGCGGAAGCGCCGGCGAGTGGATCACCAACGTGTGGTCGAGCTGATCGATCAGCGCCCGGGCGTAGCGTTCCGGTAGGAAGTCGATCTGCTCGTCGCTGGCCAGCTCGTAGAAGGCACGTTGGACGTCATCCTGCGCGTCCTCGGCCGGCATGTACTGGTGGATCACGTGTCCGCCGGCCCGCCACACGGCCTTGCAGGCCTCAACGTAGAGCGGCTTGCAGGCATCGTTGCCGGAGACCTGCACAACGTCGCCGGCAGCGATGCCCTCACCGGTTCCGAGCGCGAACTCGACCAGCAGGCGGGCGTAGCGTTCAAGCACGGCGCGGTCAGGTACGTAGGCCATGCGCTGGAACAATAGGGTCAGGCGCGGCTACTCGGTTCTTGAGAACTCCCAGATCGCGACGACCAGCAGCCCCAGGCCGAGCACCAGCACGACGGCTGCTTCAAGCAGCGCCGGCATCTGCCAGCCCCACCAGCTCAGCCCTGGATCGAGCACGTGCCTGGCGATGGGGGAGATGTTCAGGTGGCTGAAGACGAGCCTGCGCATCGGGTCAACCGCATAGGCCAGCGGGTCGACGCGATTGAGCACCGTCAGCCAGGTGGGGAGGCCCTGCGCCGGGAACATCGCGCCGGAGATGAAGTACATCGGCATCACGATCATCTGCATGACGCCCATGAAGGACTGCATCTGCTTGATGCGGATCGCGACCGCCAGGCCAAAGGCCGTGATCGCGAACGCCAGCAGCAGCTGCAGGCCCAGTGCGCCGAGGATCAGCCCGACGCTGTAGGGGACGTGAACGAGGCCGGCGATTGCCAGCACGATCACGCCCTGGAAGGCGGCCACTGTGGCGCCACCCAGGCACTTGCCGATCACGATCGAGCTGCGTCGCACGGGCGCCACCATCATCTCGCGCAGGAACCCGAACTCCCGGTCCCAGACGATCGACGCGGCCGAGAACATGGCCGTGAACATGACGGTCATGCAGAGGATGCCGGGGTAGATGAAGGTCTTGAGGTCGACCCCATGGGTGCCGGCGCTGGCCAGCTGCTGCAGGCCGCCGCCGAGCACGAACAGGAACAGGAACGGCTGCACGAGCGAGGTGACGATCCGCATCCGGTCGTTGACGAAGCGGATCAGCTCGCGGCGCCAGACGATCTTGATCGCGCGCAGCTCCGAGTTGAGGCTGCGCTTGGGAACCTGGACGCGCACCACCTCGTAGGGCTCGGCGGGCTTCTGCGCGACTGTGGTCATCGGCGCGCACCTCCTCCCATCATCTGCATCATCACGCGGTTGCGATGCTTGGCGGGGTCCTCCTCGGCGTCGCGGATCGTTGAGCCGGTGAACGACATGAACACGTCATCAAGGGTCGGACGCGAGACGCTGACGCCGCGGATCGCGGGTGAGCCGGGGTTGCGGCTCGGATCGAATTCCGCAAACAGGCGTGGCACGAACTGCTCGCCGCCCTCGACCCCGAACGTCACGGCGCCCTCAGAGATCCTGGCCTCGATCCCGAAGCGCTCACGCAGTGCCTCGATCGCCGCCTCGTCGTCATCGGTCTGGATGCTCACCCGATCGGCGCCGACACCCGCCTTGAGCTTCTGCGGCGAATCGAGCGCGACGATCTCACCCTTGTCCATGATCGCGATCCGGTCGCACCATTCGGCCTCGTCCATGTAGTGGGTGGTCATGAAGATCGTGATCTCCTCGCGCTCCTGCAGTTCACGGATGTAGGTCCAGATCGACCGTCGGGTCTGCGGGTCAAGGCCGATCGTGGGCTCGTCCAGGAACAGCACCCTGGGGGAGTGCATGAGACCCCGCGCGATCTCCAGCCGGCGGCGCATGCCGCCGGAGAACATCATCACCTGGCCGTCCTTGCGGTCCCAGAGTCCGACCATCCGCAGGACCTGCTCCATGCGTGGGGCCACCAGGTTGTTGGGGACCCCGTACAGCTCGGCGTGCAGCTTCAGGTTCTGCGCCGCCGTCAGATACCCGTCCAGCGTGGGGTCCTGGAAGACCAGGCCGATGTTGCGGCGGACGTCGTCACGCTCTAGCACCACATCGTGGCCTGCGACCGTCGCCTGGCCGGAGCTCGGTTTGAGCAGCGTGCAGAGCATGTTGATGGTGGTGCTCTTGCCGGCCCCGTTGGGGCCGAGGAAGCCAAAGACCTCCGCGGCCCCAACCTCGAAGCTGACACCCTTGACGGCCTCGAAGTCGCCGAAGCGCTTGACCAGGTTGCTGACGCTGATCGCCGGTTCGTGCGCGTCTTGCATGAGCTTCAGCTTACGCCTCACTCATCGCCCGCAAGCAGCAGGTAGAGCTTGCGACGCGCGTCCTCGAGGATGTTGAGCGCCTCATCGACCTGTTCCGGGGTCCCGTCCTGGAAGACGTGCGCTGCGGTACGCGCCAGGCCGCCGATCACCTGACGGAAGCGGGCCTTTGGGTGACCTGCCTCCTCAGGGCCGGGCTCCCATGGCGGTGCCTGCTCGCTGCGCTCGTCGAGGTGCTCGCGACCCTTGTCCGTCAGCTCAAAGGCGCGGCCTGACTCGCCCTCGGCCTGCACGGCCCGGATCAGGCCCTCGTCCTCCAGCTGCGCCAGCGCCGGATAGACCGACCCCGGGCTGGGGCGCCAGCGGCCTTCACTGCGTTCCTCGAGTCCCTGCATCAGCTGGTAGCCGTTGAGCGGGCTCTCGAGTGAGAGCAGCATCAGCAGCGCCAGTCGTACGTCACCACGGCGACGCCTGCGCGGTCCGCCGGGACCGAAGCCGCCGGGGCCGAAGCCACCGGGCCCGAAGCCCGGTCCGAAGCCGGGGCCGGCCCACCTTCCGCGGGCTCCGTGGCCGCAGTCTCCCGTGTCTGAGAAGAAGCGTTGATGCCTCATCATGTGGTTGTCCTTTCTGTGTATCACGTTGCGTCAACGATATATCGTAATGCATCGACTGTCAAGCGGTCGAGGGGAGGGCGTACGCTCAGGCGATGCCGCTCCTGCCACACGAGGACCGCCACCGGCGCCTGGCGGAGCTGATCCGCGACTCCCTCTCGGTGATCGCGCTGACGGGAGCCGGTATCTCGGTCCCCTCCGGGATCCCTGACTTCCGCAGTCCCGTGACCGGCCTGTGGGCCAACGTCGATCCCATGGAGGTGGCGCACATTGATGTCTTCCGCCATGACGTGGGGCGCTTCTGGGCCTTCTACGGTGAGCGCTTCCACACGCTCGACGACAAGCGGCCCAACCGCGCGCATGAGCTGCTTGCGCAGTGGGAGCGCCGGGGCCTGCTCGACGCCGTGATCACCCAGAACATCGACGGCCTGCACGCGGCCGCCGGGTCACGCACGATCGTTGAGGTGCACGGCTCGGTTGCGAGCTCGCGCTGCCCGGTCTGTGGCACCCGCTTCCCCCTGCATGAGGTGCGCGTGCGGCTCGATGAGGACCCTGAGGGGGTTCCGCGCTGCGACTCTGGACACCCACTCAAGCCCGGCGTGGTCCTGTTCGGGGAGGATCTGCCGGTCGCAGCGTTGGCCCAGGCCCGGCAGCTCGCGCGCACTGCCGATCTGATCCTCTGCATCGGTACCTCGCTCGAGGTCTATCCGGTCTCCGAGCTGCCCTCGATCACGCTGGCCGAGGGTGGGCAGGTGGCGGTGATCACCAAGAGCCGAACCGACTACGACCGGCTGGCCGCCGTGCGGCTCGACGGGGATGTGGTGGACGAGCTGGAGGCGGTCGAGGGCTTCCTCGGCCGGTCGTGACGTGCAGGGGCGCGCCGCGCGGTTGGCGGCTCCCGGCGCGCGGGTCAGGGCCAGAAGAGCTCGTCCAGCCCCACGACCTCGATGACCCTGCGCACCTCGTCCTGCAACTCAGGATCGAACGTCAGCTCCCATCCGTCGCTGGCCGCCCGTTGCCAGGCGTGGACCAGGACGCTCATCCCGCTTGAGTCGACGAACGTCAGGTCGTGAAGGTCCAGCCGCACGTGTTGCCGGTTGTTGGCAAGCGCGGCAAGCCGCTCTCCGAGTGTGCCCGCGACCGAGAGGTCAAGCTCTCCGATCAGCTGGAGGCAGATCTCGTCACCGTCCATGGACTGTTTGATGCGAAACGGTTCATGAGCGGCGCGATCACTTAGGGAAGCTCGATCGCCGAAGAACGGCGCGTCCGGAACTGAATCGGTCAGGCTGCGAGGAACGCCCACTGACACGGATCTGCGGGCTGTTCGGTGACGTTGCGGGCATGATCTCACCTCCGTTGAGGGTTCGGTCTGACCGCGGGCCCAACGCGTGCCTTGGGACGCGCGTTGCGCTTCGCGTCACTGCATCAGTCCGGTCTGGCGCAAGCACCGCCGGACCCGAAAGCTAAGCTAGCAAACGCGGCGTTTGCGGAAAAGGCCTGAAGCTGCAACAATCTGAGCAGCGTGCAGCTCGAGCTGTGATGCTCGAACGTGTCTGTTGCCTCGCAGCTAGGTCGCCTCCCCTCCTCCCGGCACCGGATCCCACCCCCAGGGCAAGGCGAAATCGGACGGCACGACATGGCCGTAGAAGAAGCTCGGAACGAGCACGCCACTCCCCATGCCGCGGTTTCCCGCTGCATCATTCGACTGTTGCGCGAACACATCGGGCGCGGACCGACGACGGCACGCACGACGATCCATGAGGACGTGGTGCTCGTGACGCTCCACCAACCGCTCACCAAGGCGGAGCAGCTGCTCGTGAACAAGGGACGGACCGACATGGTTCTGGAGCTGCGGCGCGAGTGCCAGGATGCGATCCGCAGGGATGCGATCGCGGAAATCGGCGAGATCACCGGTCGCCAGGTCCTGGCGATGCTGAGCGCCAATCACATCGACCCGGATGTGGTGGCGCTGGTCTTCATGCTGGGCCCGGCTCCGAGTCGCAACGGCCACTCGCCGGCGTGGATGTCGCAGTCCGTGGCTACGACAGCGAGGCAGCACGGGCTCTGAGCAAGGCCTCCAGGGTCGTGAGTGTGGTCGCGAGCTGCGCTCTCTCAGCCTCGTGCAGCGCTCGCGTGAGCGCGGCCGCACCGGTGTCAGCGAGCGTCGCCCTGGCCTCACCAAGCTGCCTGAGAGGGGCGGCCAAGAGGTCGTCGGCACCCAGTTCTGAGAGCGCAGCATCAACGGCGATCCTCAGTTGCAGGGCGGCCTCACGGTGGCGGCCGGCGTCCAGGTCGCGGCGGGCCCGCAGCGCCAGCTCCTCACAGACCAGGACCGGGACGCGGCCTCCGAGCACGGCGGCAAAGCGCGCTTGCGGCTCAAGAACGCGGCTGCGACGGCGCGAGGTGGCCACCGGCAGCAGTTCGCGCGCCCTGCTCCAGCGCCCGTCCGCCACCTCCTCACCCTGCCCGTAGCCGATGCGCGCGACCAGCAGCCGCTCACGCGCCGGCGGCTCGCTGTAGGGGTCTGCGCTGACCACCCTGAACGCGTGCAGCGCCTGCTCGAGGATGCGCAGATCCGCGGCGAGCTCGGCCTCGCCGGCGGCGGCCAGCCAGCGGGCGGCCGCCGCCGCGTCGGGTGCCGGCTGCAGTGTGGAGATCAGCGTCGCGCGCCCGATCGGGACTCTCGTCGGCTCTGGTTCCGGGCGCGCGCGGACATGGCGGCGGCGCAGACGGCTCTGGCGCCTGATCGCGCCGACGGTGGCGATGATCAGCACGTGTGTCGTCGGCGACTCGGCGCCGGCACCGGAAGCGCGGATCAGGTAGCGGCCGTCAGGGGGACCGAGGGGCCAGGCCACCTCCACCTGGCTGAAGCTGAAGTACGCCACGGTGGCAGTCTCGCGCAGCGATAAGCTGGATGCATGGAGTACGAGCACAACGGGATTCGCGGGCGCGTGACCAAGCAGGGCGAGGAGGCGATCGGCAAGCTCGCTCAGGACCTGCTGAAGAACCCGCTCGTGAGCGGCACCATCACGGCCGCGTTCGACGCGCGCGAGCGCGCGGCGCGCGCACAGGAGCTGGCGATGGCGGCGCTCAACCTGCCGTCTGCCGCCGACCTCGACCGGCTCACGCGACGCCTGCGGTCCGTGTCGCAGCGGATCGAGGGGCTCGAGGAGGGGCTTGACCGGATCGCCGAGCGGCTCGATCACTCGCGCGAGACCGCGAGCCTGGAGGAGCGCATGGACAAGATGGAAAAGCGCCTGGCCTCGATCGACCGCTCGCTCACGCGCCTGAACAAGAAGTTCAGCGCGACCGACTAGCGCAGCGCTTCGATCGCCAAACGGGCGAGCTCCAGCTCGGCCACATGCAGGGCTTCCTGATCGAGATAGCCGGAGTCGCCGATCACGTTGGAGACCAGCAGCGCACAGCCCGCCTCGACACCACGCTTGGCGGCCACGGCAAAGACCGTTGCGGCCTCCATCTCCACGGCCAGTGCCCCAGCCTGCCGCCAGTGCTCAGCCATGTGATCTGAGTCGTAGAAGAGGTCGCTGGACGCGATCGGTCCGACCGCGGCGCCCCGCTGGGCGCCGCGCTCCCGCAACGCTGTGGTGATCTCTCCGGGGGGCGCCACCGCCGCCAGCTGGTCGGCTCCGGTCAGGGCGCGACTCGTGCCGTCGTCGGCGAGCGCCTCACTGACCACGAGCAGCCGGCCGGCGTCGAGCTCCGGCACGAGCCCGCCACATGTCCCGATCCGCAGCAGCCGCCGCGCGCCCAGCTCGATCAGCTCGCTGGCGACGATCGCCGCGCTCGGCCCGCCCATGCCGGTGCTCTGGATGCTGAGCAGCTCACCGTCGGCGGCGGTGCCGGTGTAGCCCCACAGGCCGCGGTTGTGGTTGAGCATCTTTGGCTCCTCCAGCAGCGCCTGCGCCAGCCGCAGCGCCCGGCCCGGATCGCCCGGCAGCAGCACGCGCTCAGCAAGCTCCGCCGTCTGATGTAGGTGAACCAGGTTGCGCACGCCGCCAGCTTAGACTCTGGCCTGCCATGACAGCTCAGGAGACGGGCGCGGATGGGGCGCGAGGGATCGTGCTGGAACTGCTCGACGCCGTGCGTGCCGGAGGCCTGCTGGAGACTGGGCGGCCCGTGGTGGTGATGCTCTCCGGGGGCCGCGACTCAACATGCCTGCTGGATGTGGCGGTGAGCGTGGCCGGCGTCGCGGCCGTCAGCGCGCTGCACGTCAACTACGGACTGCGCGAGCAGGCCGACGCCGATCAGCGCCACTGTGTCTCGCTCTGCGAGCAACTGGGGGTGGCGCTTGACGTCGAGCGAGCCGCGCCGGCCCCGGTGGCCGGCAACGTTCAGGCCTGGGCGCGCGAGCTGCGCTACGACGCCGCTGCGCGGCTCGCGCGCTCGCGCGGGGCCGACGTGGCCGCCGGGCACACCGCCACCGACCAGGTCGAGACGATCCTCTACCGGCTCGCCTCATCTCCGAGCCGCCGTGCGCTGCTCGGGATGCGTGCGCGCGAGGGCAACCTGATCCGTCCGCTGCTCGGCTTCAGCCGCGAGCAGACCGGCGACTACTGCCGGGCCCGCTCGCTGCGTTGGTGTGAGGATGAGTCCAACGACTCAGATCGTTACGCCCGCGGCCGGGTCCGCAATGAGCTCGTTCCCGCGCTGCGCCGGATCCACCCCGGTGCCGAGCGGAACCTGCTGGCGGTGGCCGAGGTTCTGCGTGCGGAGGCAGATGTGCTTGATCTGCTGGTGGATCGCGAGCTGGGCGGATCACGGCAGCTCACGCTCGCGCGGCTGCGTGAGCTGCCGACCGCACTGGCGAGGCTGTTGGTGCAGCGGCTCGCGGACGATGTCGCAGGCCGGCCGATGCCCGGTACCGCACGCCGACTGGAGGATCTGCTGGCGCTCAGTGAGAGCGGCACCGCGCACCTGGATCTTCCCGCCGGCGTCCGCGCGAGCGCGGTCAACGGCATGCTCTCCTTCGGGCGCACGCCCGCGATCGAGCGTGAACCATAAACTGCGTCGTCCGTGGCACAGGAGCTGAATATCGGCGAGGTGATCGTCTCCTCAGAGGACCTCAAGCGACGCGTCGCTGAGCTGGCCGCCGAGGTCTCCAGGGACTACGCCGGCAAGGATCTGGTCCTGATCGGCGTGCTCAAGGGCGCGATCTT
>JAKAED010000128.1 GCA_021820105.1 Actinomycetes bacterium
GGATCCGTCTCCGCGGCGGCCGGACTGCTGAAGTCGATCAAGAAGCACAAGACCAAGAAGCTCACGCTGACCGTGCATGCGGGTGGCGCGACGGTCAGGACCAAGTTCAAGGTCTGATCGCGAGCTCACCCGTAGCTGTTGTCGAGACCCGCCGTGCCCCGCTGGGCACGGCGGGTCTCGCCGTTGATGCGGCGCCGCCGCTGCACAGAACGCAGCGGCCCGGGTCGAAGCCGTCGGCCGCCAGGCGACGCAGGCGCGAGTCGTTGGCGTGCCAGTGGCGGTTGAGGTGCCGCGCGGCCACAAGCGCGGCAACGCAGCCCGCGCCGGCATCGAGCAGCGCCGCGGCTGCGCTCTGCGCACTGGCGCCACTGGTCCACATGTCATCGATCAGCAGCACCGCCTCACCGTCCAGGGCGGTGGTGGCCCGGTAACGGGCCGGATCAAAGACGCGCGGGATGGCGGGCGTGTCGGAGCGCACCAGCAGCCTTGCGTAGCGTCCGCGGGTGGCCTCGATCAGCTCCCCGACGATCCGCCGGAGTGGATGGTGCAGGTCCCGGAGTGGACCGGCTGAGGGAATCGTGGTGACGAGCTCAAACTGTGAGACGCCGGCTGCCGCAGCCAGGCACTCCTCATGCTGAGTGAGGAATCGGTTGTAGAGCGCCGCGAGTGTGCCCATGGCGGCTGGTACGAACGGGTCGGCATCACGCTTGTAGGCAATCACCAGGTGGTGCAGCCACTCGCCCCCGACGCTGTAGGAGATCGGCACCATCGCGGCCAGGTGATGCTGGTTGGCCGTGCACGCCCGGCAGAGCCCGGGCCGGTCGGTGAGGTTCAGGCAGCGCGGGCATACGCCTGGTCCGTGGGCCGGGGTGAGCAGCCGCTCAGAGCTTGAAGGCGTCCAGCACATCCGCCGGATCCCGTGCCGCAACGGCGCCGCCCTGCGCCACGAGCTCACGCGCCCAGTCGATGCCCAACGCCGGCTCCATGACCACCACCCGGCGTCCCTGCGCGAGCGCGTGCCGCGCCTGGATGCGGGTCCCGCTGCGCTCAGAGGCCTCCACTATCACGCTGCCCAGGGACAGGCCGGACATGAGCGCGTTGCGTGCCGGGAAGCTGCTCTGGGTGGGGGGCGCGTCCGGCCAGAACTGGGAGACCAGCGCACCCGCCTGTGCGATCTGGGCCTGCAACGTCGCGTGCTCCGCGGGGTAGACGCGATCAAGTCCGGTGCCGAGCACGGCGAGCGTGCGCGCTGTGCTCGCACGCTCGCCACCCCCCTCATCCCGCAACTGCAGCACCGCCCGGTGCGCCTCCGCATCGATCCCCGCGGCAAGGCCGGAGATCACGGTGTAGCCGGCCAGCGCCAGCGACCGGGCCGTCTGGTGTGCGAGCGTCCGGCCGTGCTCGCTCGGTTGCCGGGTGCCGATGACCGCCACGGCTCGGCGGTCATCGGGGCTCAGGCCGCCGGCGACGAAGAGCAGCGGCGGGCGGTTGTCAACCACGCGGAGGTTGTCCGGGTAGCCGGGGTCTGAGAGTGAGAGCACGCGGTGGCCGCGTGCCTGCTATGCGGCCAGGTCGCGCTGCGCCTCGGCCAGCGCCTCATAGGAGAGCAGGCCTAGTTCCTGTTCCAGCACCGCCACGGCTGAGACGGCCGCGGCCCCGCCGCTGCGGGCGGCGAGCACGTAGCTCGTCCAGGCGCGGCCGCCGGCGCGCAGCAGTGCCACCAGCGCAGCGGTGTCGGTATCGGTGTCGCCAGTGTCCGCGGCGCCTGGCGGCGGGATGTCCGGGACCAGGGTCAGTCCGCGTAGTCGGCCGGATCGTGTTCCGCCGGCGGAACCCTGATCTTGGCGTGCGGTTTGATCGGCTCGGCTGCCGCCGGTGGCGCGGGAGCGGGCGGGCTGAACGGTTCGGCCGGTACCGGGGGCAGATTCTCTGCCGCCACCATCGTCGGCTCCTGCGCGGGGAACGGGGCCAACTCCTCCGGAGCGGGCGGGAGCACGTCCGGCTGGGTTGGGGTCGGCTCGTCCAGCGCGTCGCTGAACATGCCGCGCGCCTCGTCCTGCACTCCCTGAATCCCCTGCCGGAAGTCCCGCAGCCCACGGCCGAGTGAGCGCCCCACCTCGGGCAACCGCTTCGGTCCCAGCACGAGCAGGGCCACCACCAGGATCAGCAGGATGTGCGTCGGCGCGAGCAGGTCTGTGCCAAACATCTACAACCATGGTATCGGCAGTGAAAGGGCTGCTCATCACGCTGCTTTCCTGATCAGTCCGCCGGCGTCATGCGACCCTGCGCGTGAGCACCGTGCTGGTGGCGCTCAGGAAGGGCCAGCGGGGGTTCAGCCTGGACGGCACCACGAGCCACAGACGGTAGGTGAGCCCCCTGGTTGCCGCGGGCAGCCTGATCGCGTAGTGGTATCTGCCGGCGGAGTCGGTCCGGATCGTGCCGAGCTGTTGGCTGCCCGGGTAGCCAACGATCTTGCCCTTGAGCGTGACGTTGAGCCCACCGCTGGGGATGTGGCCGCCCTTGACCCTGCCGATGATCCTGAGCAGCTTGCCGGCGGCCGCTTGGTTGCCACTGATCGTCACCCGTCCACGGATCCGCTCGCGGATTTGGGCAACCGCCGCACGCAGCCGATGGCTGCCCACGTAGGCCGCGTATACCTCCCTGGTTGCTCCCGCTCTAACGCGGAATTTGTAGGTTCCGCTGCGGCTCGTGAACGTGTGCCCGATCAGAGCCGGCCTGCCTCCAGCGCCCACTGCCCAGACGTCCACGCGGGCGTGGGGGATCTCCGCGTTGTGCTGCTTGAGGTTGTACAGCCGCCCGCGGAGGGTCAACGAAGTCCCGAATGGGACGGTGACGACAGCGGAGCGCCGGGAGCGCCGGTGGTGTCTGGTCTGCAGAGCTGTCACGCGCGCAGCCCGGAAGAGCGGCATCAGTGCAGGACCAGGCCGAATCGCTCCCTGCAGAGTGATCGGCGTCAGCTTCGAGCTCGCTCCCGGAATCCGTGAACTGGTGTTGGGCAGGTTCGCTTGGAGCACGCTCGGCACAGCACCGTCAACTGTCCCGTGGACCCCGTCGGCCGTCATCGTGAGCTCCGTATTGGCGCGCAACGGGAGCTGCCAGACGGTTTGGCTCCCCTGGGCTCCGGCTGTCAGATCGGCCGTATTCCCAGCGATGTCGCCGACCTCAGCATCAAACCTGTAGGTGCCGGCTGGGGCGTTGGCATCGTTGAGGTTGACGTCGTAGACGTCCGAGCTTCCCTTGACCAGATGCGCCAGGCCAAGGTTGTAGACCGCACCGTCTCTGGTGCTTGTCGCGTACACGCGGACGTAGCCCACACCTGATGCCAGGTTGCCTCCAGGGTCGTCAACCGTCACCCGTATGTCATCGGGAGTGCTCGCGGAGAGCTGGTCAAAGTGGCCGCCCGGTGCGGTGTTGTCCTCCTCGAACTGATAGGCGCCGAGCTGATAGATGTTGGCCGCAGCGTCCTGCGCCGTGCAACTGAGCTGACCACCTGGGGGCGGCACCGTGATGGTTATCCGCTCGCCGCCAGCGGCGTCCCTGTTCAGGTCGCTGAGTGGCCAGGTGCCGGTGAGCGCCCCGGTGCAGGAGATCGAAATGATCGGTGCCTGACCAGCAGCTGGATCCGCGGTGATCGTGACCGGGTTGGCGCTACGACTCCATGAGGATTGGGACGGACCGTTTGAATACGGGTCGGCGCCGCCGTCGATCAGCGGCGAACTCCCATGCGTGCTCAGACCACAGCCTCCGGACGGGCATGCGCGTGCCGGGTTGTCCACAAGGACCGTTTCAGTGAAGGGAGCGCTGCTGCTGCCCGCCACGGTCGTGGGTACACAGGAGATGCGGTTGGGACCATTCGCAGTCAGCTGGAACGAGGTCGCGAATCCCGCTGTGAGCGGTGGTGTGGTCACCTGCCTCCCGTTCACGCTGCACGAGATGCTCGCGATCCCGGACAGCAGATCCGGCTGAAGCGTGACTGGATTGAGCTCGCCACCGGTGACCACGACTGTGGGAGTCCCAGCGACCCACGAACCATCGGCTGGCGCACCACTGAAGGTCACGGTCGGCTGGTTGGTGTCAATGGCTACGTCGAAGGTGTCGGGGTTAGATTGGTTGCTGACGCCGCTCATTGCCTGCGCGTAGCAGCTGAGCACGTGGGGCATGCCGGTCGCGATGCTGTCTCCGCGGACGACTAACTCGCTCCCACTGCCAAGCGTCATGCTCACTCCATCCAAGGTGCAAGCCGTTTTGGCGAGACCACTGGGTCCAACGGAGGAAATGACCCGGACGGTCTGTTCGGTGTTGGTCCAGCTCCCGGGCGTGTAGCCGGGATCTGAAAACGCCACAGTTGGCGCCATCGAGTCGACACTGAACGTCCTCGCGGTACTTGAGGTAAGCCCAGGATTGGTGTCTCCATTGGTTGCGGTGCAACTTGTTACATCGACTCCGATTGCCAACGTCGGAATCGCCCAAGTCGTAGTACCGGCACTACCAACGTTCCCGCTCTGGAGTGCCGCCGCTACGAGCTTCCCGTTCACTGTGCAAGTCAGCGATGAGAGACCGGATGGTCCTACGGTTACGTCAAGCCGCTCTACTGTCTGAGCCGTCCAACCCGTCGGCGGGCTCTGCCAGGCAAGTTGTGGTAGAGCATCATCGATCTGTATTACACCGGCTGTGGCGACGGTGGGGGCTCCTGTGTAAGTGAAGCCTTGGGCCTCGTAGTTACCAGGATTTGAGGCCTGCACGTCAACGCTATAGGTTCCCGCATTCAGACCAGCAGGCAAAGTCCAAGTCGCGTTATCCGCCGTGCCTGTCCAACAGGGATCCAGGCCATAGGTGAACTCATTGCCGATTATGCCTCCAACGTCCGTAACGGATGGGTTCTGATTGCCGAGTGGACCGCTGCCCACCGAGGTCGGACCTGTGAGCTCCGCATTCATCGAGCAGACACCTGCAGGGTCATTGGCGGATACCTGCAATTTCACCTGACCAGTATTGGTCTGATACCAGCGGCCGGTCGTGATTTGGGGGCTCCAGCCTGCCGTGCCGGAGGGCTGGCTGACCGAGTCATCAAAGTGACCGGAGAGGTTCGTCACCGCATATGAGGCGGAGTCGGTGCTTGCGCAGTTGGCGTCCCGCGCGCACCAGATCCTCAGCGCGAGCGTCTGATAATCGGAGTTGGGATCAGCGGCAGGGTTGGACGACTCCGCCTCGATGTTGTCGTAGTTCCAACCCGTGGTTCTGCCACCGGTCAAGCATGAGTCGGAGCCGCTGGTGCCACCTGGCCCCTGTGTCTTTGAGGTGACCTGAGTACCCGTCGCGATCCAGACTCGGGGAGTCGCTTCACTGATTGAGCAGTCGCGAGTCCATGGAAAGTTGAGATCCGTGGGAGCACTTCCCCCAGCTCCAACAAAGCCCGCGGATAGACCACCGGTGACGTCCGAGTTCTGAATGTCGAAGCTGGCTGCTGTGTAGGCGAAGCCTCCAAACTGGACGCCGCTGGGCGCGGTCCAAGATTGGGAGGCCACGGTTGAATTGGCTGCGTACGCCCGGGCAGCGACGATTGCGTAGGTTTGCCCGCCGTACAAGAGGCCGTTGTAGCTGTTTGCCTTAGCGACATTGGGTGCCCAGCTGATGCCTAAAGCGATTGCGCCGAGCAGTAGTGCGTGCTGGCCGAGGACTCGCAGCGCCCGTGAGGGGTTGTGTCCTTCTCGCACCTGGTTTATTGATACTGACTGCATGAAGGTGGCTCCTCTACTCACTTACTGGGTGCTCAGCAACTCACCGAGAAGAAGAAATCAGAAGCGATCGGCTGCGCGGTAGTCGTGGACGTGAGAGTCACTGTGAAGACAACAACGTGAGCGCCAGGCGCGTTCCCGTCACTGAAGCCGTCGACGTAGGCTGTTGGCTCGCCGCCGGCGATGTTG
This sequence comes from Actinomycetes bacterium, assembly GCA_021820105.1. GTDB lineage: Bacteria > Actinomycetota > Thermoleophilia > Solirubrobacterales > Solirubrobacteraceae > Palsa-465. The sequence continues at coordinate 5,946 of JAKAED010000128.1, forward strand.
TTGGCTCCGGCGAGATGGTCGTTGGCATCGCGGTTTGGCGTCACCGTGATGACTGGCTGGATAGGTGTCGCCTGTGTGCAGTTGTCGACCTTCACCAAGACCGAACCCGTCCCACCAGAGAGCGCCGACGTATCCACGCCTGTCCCGTAGGCCAACTGCGCGGTGCTGGATCCCACCCAAATCTCACCGTAGGCGTTGGGGCCGCTGGTTGCGCCAGCCGTGCCGGTCGCCCCCGTCTGTCCCTGTGGGAGGTTTAGGTTGAGGGTGTCCTTACCGCCAGACCCGGCTGTGATGGAAGCACTGGCCGGTGTGGTCGGGCTGACCTCTGTGACGTTGACCGCCGGATTCAGTGAAACCGACGTGCCTGTCTTGCCTCGCCGGCCGGCTCGGCCCGCGGGACCGCGGACGTTCCAGGTGACCGCAATCGAGCCGTGCGGACATCTGCGCAGGAGACTCAGGATGTGGGTTTTGGTGTTGGCGCAGGCGTGAACCGTCTGGCTACGCGTTGTAGCCAGCGCGTAGCCACCAAAGGCGAGCGCAAAGGCGACGCTGATTGCGGCGATCGTCCTGGCGGATCGGGGTATCTTCATCGTCTCATCCTTGTCTGCATGGTTGTCAGAGGCTGCAGGCTCCGCCGTTGGTGACACTGGGCGCGCAGCGTGGCTTGGACTCAGAGCGTGGAGTCGTGGGGGAACGAATTGAGCTTCCAGTGGAGCGGCCCCCGGACGGGATTGACGCGTTGCCGGATGCTCCCGGGCGGCCGCTGGCACCCGACTCGGCGACGGGCGGCATAGCCGCAGGAGCAGTTGACCCGGTCGCGCGCGAGGTATCTCCGACAGCGCGGTTGGTGGGTGCAGCAGGCCCCACGCCGCTGGGTGCGATCGCAGTCTGCGTCGGTCGTGCTGGATGGACCCGGCGTTCGTGCCCACCAGTCGGATGCCGGCTCGTCGCAGGAAGACCGGTCGCCACCGTGCGCACAACAGTCGTAGTGCGCGGGACGGTTTGCGTGACAACCAAAGCTGACCGCTTCCCAGGCCCGTGCTGGTTGAGGGCCAGTGCAGCGAGGATCCCCGTGCTGAGCGCGGCGAGCCCCAGCGGGATCGCGCCGAGCAACGGTGGCAGGCGACGCCTAACCCGCGGAGAAGTCTCCCGGGCCTCGCTCGGGGCACGTCGCACGGTGCCTGAAGCGCCGTCCGCTGTCCGTTGAGCTGCCCGCCGAGTCCGGCCAAGCCCGGATGGAGCACTGATCGCCTCGTCTCCGTTGTGCTCGCCACCGACGACGTGGGAGTCGTTCAGCTCAAGCCTCCCCCCACCCCAGAAGTCGATCGCGCTCTCCGGCCGAGCCGGTTCAACCGTCTGGAGCGCCGGCTTTGCGGCAGCTTGATTCCTTTGCTGCCTCTCGGTTGTGTCGACCTGGACAGAGACCAGCCTGGTGGGACGGGGATCAAACTCGCCATCGGTGATCGGGACGAGTTCCTCAACGCCGCCAAACCAGCTACCGGGAAACGGCACGACATTCGGAGCGGGCTCAGTGGCTGATTGAGCCTCGGCAGACCTGAGGCCTGGCGTGGCCTCAGCACCGCCGCTGCGACCCGCTTGCGCTGATTCCGTTTCCCGTTCCCGATCGCTCACGTTCGTCTGCCTCAAAGACCTTCACGGCTCACGTCTGGCCGCAGGTTCATCATTTGAAAAGGATTATACTCAGTTTGCCTCAATTATATATCCAGATCATAGAGTAGAATCAAAGCTAATGAGCAGTGGTGAGTTTGAGGAGTCGTTTCTGACCGTGGCCGAGGTGGCTGATCTGCTGCGACTCAACCAGCAAACGGTTCGCAACTGGATCGAGGCGGGATCGCTCCCTGCCGTGCGTGTGGGCAGACGCGTCCGCATCAAGCGCTCAGACCTCAATCGGGTTGTTGAAAGCGGGTATCGAGGCACGGGAAACGCAGCCTCTCCGATCGCGGGACCAAGTGCAACTGATTTTTGGAGCGGAGAGCCCGTCGGGGCTCCGGAGCCTGAACGGGCAGAGGGACAACCGCAGGAGCGAACGGACGACCCTTCAGCCGGATCAGCTGAGGCCGGGTTCGAGCCCGAAACGGAGGGTACGTGAGCTTCGGGGACGCGCTGGAGCAGGAGCGTGAGCGCGTGGTGCGGCTTGTGCGCCACGCAAGCGCGAGCTGGGCGGAGGCGATGCGAGCTCATAAGCTCGCGCCTCCGGATGAGGGTTTCGCCGGGCGGCTGCTGAGGCTGTCAGAGGCGGCTGCGGCCGAGGAACTTGCGTGGCGACAGGCACACGCGGCGGGAATGCAATGGCGGCCCGTGCCCGGCGCGGCAGAGGCAGAGCCCCCCTATGAGCTGCGTCCAGGGACAGGACGACGGGGCCCTGAGGATCTGTGGGTCGAGTTTGACGAAGCTGTCAGCCACATGAACCTGGCGATCTCTGGGTCCAACGCGTTTGAGGTGGCAACGGCCTTTGGGGACATCGCAGCGGCAGCCGCCCGACTTGCCCGGGCGGTCTCGGATGAGGACGACATCACCCGAGAAGCCAGGGAGCTTGCGCGCGCTCGTAACGCAGCGTAAAGCGGGTAACTGCTGAGGCGGGCGGCATATTCGACCCGAGTCGCCGTTTTCAGCGTTAGGATCGCGCCACCGGGCATGGGCTCGGATACTCCGCGCGTGTGCGCTGCCCATCTCCGGGTTGGCCGCTCGCAGTTCAGGTTGCGTCCGATGTGGTCTTGCGCCAGGGGTGGTCGGTGGCCTGGGCATCCCGGGCGAGCCTTTGAACGTCGTCGGCGGCCGCGCACTGGGTCAGTGCGCGTCACTGGCCTGATCGACCTGTAAGGCCTGCGATCACCGTCCGTGCCGCGGTCTCGGCGAAGTCAGTCGAGGCCGCGGCCGGCGACCAACCGCCACGCGGCCGGCGACCAGCCGCCAGGCGGCCGGCGACCAACCGCCACGCGGCCGGCGACCAACAGCCCACCTCAGCGCAACTCAGCCAGCGTGCTCACAACCGCCTCATAGACACCAGCGCCATACCGCTCGGTGCTGACGCGTACACGCGGGCGCCCAGCTATGTCAGCCACAAGTGTCGGATCGCGCTCAAGCGCGTTGGCCATCAGCCAGAAGCTGCCCACCACCTCCGCCGCCTCCAGATCCTCACGCGAATCGCCGCAGGCGATGCACTCCTCAGGCAGGTAGCCCCGGTTCTGCATGTGGCGGGCCACCGCCCGGGCCTTGGAGGCGGACGCCGGGATCAGGTGATACACGTGCGTGCGCTCAACCTGGATCCCCCACTCCGCCGGCAGCACGGCGCCGGGCCCCGTGATCGCGCCGTTGTCCACCAGCCGCAACCAGTCAAGACCAGCCTCGAGCAGCACGGAGCTCGCCTCCTCAGCGGCGACCAGGCCCCGGAACAGGTGGGAGACCTCACGCCCCACGGACCAGGGGGCGTGGTACTCAAGCCGCCCTGGGAACGCCTCAAGCAGCACCTCCGGCGCGCCCGTGGCGCCGATCTGCTCAAAGATCGAGCCCCGCTCATCTGAGGGGATGCACTCACCCGTCAGCCACTCAAGCTCTCCATCCAACACCAGCCCGCAGCCAAGCTCAAAGATGTAGGAGCGCTGACCCAGCAGGCGCATCAGCTCCCCCACGCCCTGCTGCCTGCGGCCCGTGAAGATCACCACCTCAACGCCGGCGCGCTCACAGGCCTGCAGCGCACGAGCGGCCTCCAGCGTGAACCCGCCGTCGGGCGCTGTGAACAGCCCGCCGCCCGGACCGAGCAGGGTCCCGTCCAGATCCACATACAACGCGCGCAGCACGCACGCGACCGTAGCAACGCGCGCACGATGCGAGCAGCGCCCTGCCGCACAGGGCCGAGCACACTCCCGCCGCAGCCATACTCAGAGACGTGGCCACGAGCAGAACCAGCACCGAGCCGTGGGAGCCGTTGCTGGCGGCCGGACGCGCGGATGAGCGCCTGGTGCATGAGCACCGCAGCCTGGCCCAGCAGCCGTACCTGGTGCCGATCCCGGACGAGCTCGACCCCCGTGTCCACGACGCGCTCCAGCGCGCGGGCATCAGCGCGCTGTACCTGCACCAGCGCGACGCGCTGCTGAGCGCCTTTGCCCAACCAACAATCGTCACCACCGGCACCGCGTCCGGCAAATCGCTGTGCTTCCAGCTGCCGACGCTTGAGGTCCTGGTCACCGACCCCACCGCCCGCGCCCTGTACCTCTATCCGACCAAGGCACTGGCCCAGGACCAGGCACGCGCGATCCACAGCTTCGGCCTGACCGCCCAGGTCCGCCCCGCGATCTATGACGGCGACACCCCGGCCAGGGAGCGCCCCGCGATCCGGCGGCGCTCAAACCTCGTGATCACCAACCCGGACATGCTGCACGTGGGGATCCTGCCCCACCACGCCGGCTGGGGTGAGCTGCTGGCAAACCTGGCGTTTGTGGTCGTTGACGAGGCGCACGTCTACCGCGGCGTCTTTGGCTCACACGTCGCCAACGTGCTGCGGCGCCTGCGCCGCGCGGCCGCCATCTACGGATCCAGCCCCCGCTTCCTGCTCGCCAGCGCAACCATCGCCAACCCGGTTGAGCTCGCCACCAAGCTCACCGGCCTTGAGGGCATCAACCTCGTTGACAACGACTCAGCGCCGCTACCGGAACGCCAGACGGCGATTTGGAACCCGCCGCTGCTTGATGAGAACCTCGGCGTGCGGGCCTCCGTGCTGGCCGAGTCCGCCGAGCTGCTGGCCGAGCTTGTCACCGCCGGCGCCCGCACGATCTGCTTCATGAAGTCCCGCCGCGGTGTCGAGCTGATCCTGCGCATGGCCGCTGATCGCCTCGAGCCCGAGCTGGCCGAGCGCATCGCTCCCTACCGTGCCGGCTACACCCCGCAGCAGCGCCATGAGATCGAGGCGCGGCTGATCAGCGGTGAGCTCCTGGGTGTGGTCGCAACCGACGCGCTGGAGCTCGGCATCGACATTGGCGAGCTCGATGCCGCCATCTGCGTCACGTTCCCCGGCACCGTCGCGAGCCTGCGCCAGATGTGGGGCCGGGCGGGCCGCCGCGGCCGCGGCCTGGCGCTCTACGTCGCCGGCGAGGACGCGCTTGACCAGTTCTTTGCGCGACACCCGGATGAGTTCCTGGCGCGCCCGG
>JAKAED010000008.1:0-35499 GCA_021820105.1 Actinomycetes bacterium
GTGCGAACGCGAAGGGTGCGGGTAAAGTTGGAAGAGCCGGGGGATGTGGCAGCGAGCCAGTGGCGCGACTCCAATCCCAGATGCGCGAACCCCAGACTCTCGAGTACGTCTTCACGCACAGTCACGTGTACCGGCGTTTGATCGACAGCAACGGACAGGTGCTGGCGACCGACAGCTTTCGGAGGAGCCCGGAAGACCCGCCCGCGGGCACGACCAAGACGGCCCGCGTGGAATCTCCGGACGGGGCGGCGGCGGCGCGGCGTCGAACACAGCCGAAACGGCAGAGTTGGTGGAGATCGAGTTAGGAAGCAGCGGCCGGTACGATCGCCGCTCGAATGAGCGCATCGCCGATCCAGCCTGAGCAGAGCCGGGTGCCGAGGCCGGAAGCCGAGCGCCTCAGGGCGGGGATCGCGGGCCTGGTCGATGCGACGATTCGGCCTCCAGCGGTGGGGGTCGATCGCGCGGCACTGCTAGAGGCTGTGGCGCAGCCGCGCGAGGCGAGGCTGCGACGGCCTACGCTCAGCCTGGGAGCGGTCGTGGCGATTTTTCGCCGGGACTCGTGGACTTGCCGGTACTGCGGGGTGAGGACGATTGCGCCGCCGGTACTCCGGTTTCTTTCGGAGATCTATCCGAAGGAGTTTCCGTATCACCCGAACTGGAAGTCGGGTGAGATCCACGACTCGTGGCTTGTGCTTTCGACTAGCGTTGACCATGTTGTTCCTGGGGCCCGTGGTGGCGAGTGGACGTCGCCCGAGAACCTGGTCGCGGCGTGCTGGGCCTGCAACTCGGCCAAAGCTGATCTGCTGCTTGAGGAGATCGGCTGGCGCTTGCTCAGCGAGGAGGATGTGCGCTCGGATTGGGACGGTCTGACGAGCTCGGCGGACGAGCTCTGGAGGCGGGCGGGATCGCCGGAGATCTTCACGACCTGGCGGCGCGTGCTGAAGGTTGCGGGATTGGCTGGGACGCCGGCTGGCGTACTTGGTTAGGCTGGCCGCGACCTCTAATGGCTAGCGACGAAAGCAGCACCTTCTACGTGGTAACGACGCTCGACCCCCTGACACGTGGTAACGACGCTCGACCCCCTGACCGGGGATGAGCGGTTTGCCGAAATGGCTGACAACGGCCTCTTTTGGACAGATGACTCGGCTGCAGCAACGCTCTGGCCGGAAGCAGGCGATGGCCTGTCCGAAGTCCGGGCCCAGTGCGATCCGACGCTAATCCTGACGGCCGCGAAGGTGGTGCGTTGATGACGCAACGCGACCAGAGCTACACCGCAAACCCGCGCCTGCCGGAAGGTCGGCTACACGAACGTGTCGACAATATCCTCGACAACGCGGCTCGTATTAACGGCGAAGCTAACTACAGCCGCGAGAAGATGCTTCGCGTATGGACTGAAGCATCGCGCGCGCTGGTCGACGAGCTCGATATCGCCAAATCTGACCTCGCCGACCTGTTGCAAAAGCTATGACGCGACACGACGGTCGCGTCACACGACCACCGCTTTGACCGCCTCGATACTGCGGATTGGCTAAGACGTCGGCGGGGGCGGCCTTGGCTAGCGGCGACGGCTGCGCGCTCGCAGAAACTCGGCTCTCGAAAACCCGAGCGCCCCTAGATGTGAAACGTCGGAAAAGTGACAGCTAGCGTTTGTCAGCGAACGAGTGTTCGCTCTCGGCGTTGGGCGCGATGCGTGGGCTGGAGCGGTGATGCTTCTTGTGGGATCATCCGGGCGGGATGCGGGACAGTCGGGTGGCGATCGGTGCGGGCGGAAGAGAGCGAGATTGCCTGCGAATTCTTGTTGTGAGCGAGCCGGGACGCAGCGGGGCCGCTGCGCTCGCGCGGGCGGCGGAGTACGCCGCGGCTGCCCCTGCCCAGGTGACGGTCGTTGCGGTCACGCCGCAGGCTGCCCGCAGTTGTCGTAGCTGCGGTGGTGTGTCGCCGACTGCTTACAACCGGGCTGTACGCGAAGACGTCGCTCAGGACCTGCATGCCGCGACCACGCGTTCGGGCTTTGCTCTGGAGAACGTCAGAGTTAAGCTGCTCATTGAGGGCACGGATCCGCCGCTGGCGAGCTGGATTGCGCAGGGAGGATTCGATGTGGTGGTGCTCCCTGCGCGCGGGTTTGGCGCGCGTTTGCGAGGCCATCCGACTGCGCGCTTGCTGCGCGGCCTTGACGGCGTCGATGTTCACGTCGTGGGAGCTCCTCGGCGAAGCGTGCTCGCGCGGCTGACTTGATCTGCTGTTTGGTCTGAAGCGTAGTCCGCTGATACCGAGCCGTGCGCAGACGGAAAGTCGTCCCGTGGCGTTGCGTGCACGAGCAGCGAGGCTGCGCCGACGACGGGGACTCCTGGTCACGTCCTCGCGTGACGTTGGCCGTCGTGCGAGGAGCCCCCGGGTTCGTGCCCGTTGGGTTCGCTCATGGGTGTGTTCATCATTCGCAGCATCGGCAGCCCGCCGCCTTTGCGGAAGTAGCGGACGATGAGAGCTGCCGCGAGCGTGAGGAACAGGATGTTGAGCACTGTTGTGTAGTTGAGCGTGACACCGGCCTCGACGACCTTGGCGTGGCGTGGCCCGGTGGGAACCAGGCCGATCGCCGTGAAGATGAGGTCGACGATTAGGCCGGCGGCGGCCATGGTGGTGTAGAAGGTGACCAGGAGGAAGGCGGCGACTCGTCGGCCGTAGTACTTGCTGTAGATGTTGAGGATTGGGAGGATGATCAGGTCGGCGAAGATGAATGCGAGCACGCCGCCGAAGCTGATGCCGCCGTTCCATAGCACGGCGGCGAGGGGGACGTTGCCGATCGAGCAGACGAAGGAGATGATCGCGACGAGCGGTCCGATCAGCGGTCCCCAGATGGTTGAGAGCACACCGTGGTGTTGTAGGAACAGGCCGCTCCAGAACGAGTTCGGAACCCATGCAGCGAGCGCTCCGGCGATCAGGAGGCCGCCGAAGATGTCCATCCAGACTGCCGCCCAGTCCATGACGAAGTAGTTGCTCGTGGCGGTGAGTCCGTGTGGTGAGCGGAGCCGTTGCCAGATCGTGCCGGTGTCGGTCACGCTCATGTCCATTTCGGCGTGACCCTCCATGCGGCCCAGGGCTCCTCCGTTGGCGGTTGTTCGTGCTTCATCCACCGTCGTTGGTTTCAGGAACTTGCGGAACAGCAGGGCCATCAGCACGATCATGATCGGCCCGCCTAGAAACTCGCCGGCTGTGAACTGCCAGCCGATCATGACCGCGAGGATGATGCCGAGCTCGACGACGAGGTTGGTCGACGCGAACTGAAATCCCATGGCTGCGGTGAAGTTCGCGCCGCGACGGAAGAGGGAGCGGGCCAGCGCGACGGCGGCGTAGGAGCAGGATGAGGACGCGGCGCCGAGTCCGGCCGCGACGGTGAGCGTTCGTGGCGAGTCGTCCGGCAGGAGGTCGCGCATCTGCCGCTTGCTGACGACCGCCTGTACCGCGGCGGAGAGCGCGAATCCGAGGATCAGTGCCCACAGGATCTCCCAGAACATCCCGAAGGAGAACGACAGGGCGTCTGCGATGTGCGAGATCAGCGTGGCGGCGGTGAGCAGCACGGCTTCCGGTGCGATGGAGGGTGGTTTCTAGCGGCTGCCGGCGAAGCGGTGCACGGCCTCCAGCAATTCGCGGCTCTTCTCTGCCGCGGTGTCGGGGTCGCCGGAGGCGAGCGCTCCTGCGACGCAGTGGTTGACGTGGTCGTCGAGGATCTTGAAGGCGACGGAATCGAGCGCTGTTGTCACGGCGGAGATTTGCGTGATGATGTCGATGCAGTAGCGATCCTGGTTAACCATCTTCTCGATGCCCCGGACCTGACCCTCTATGCGGTGCAGGCGCTTGACGAGCGCGTCCTTATCGGGCGTGTAGCCGTAGGTTGGTGGGGCGGCGGTGTCGGTCAAGCTGTCTCCCTTCGCGATCGGAAGCGCCGTAGGCGCAGCGAGTTGGTGACGACGAACACGCTCGAGAACGACATCGTGGCGGCGGCGATGATCGGGTTGAGCAGCCCCGCCACCGCGAGCGGGATCGCCGCGACGTTGTACGCGAACGCCCAGAACAGGTTGGCTTTGATCGTCGCCAGCGTCCTACGAGCCAGCCTGATGGCGTCACCTGCGGCTCGCAGGTCCCCGGAGACGAGTGTCAGGTCGGAGGCCTCGATCGCGACGTCGGTGCCGGTTCCGATCGCGAGGCCAAGATCGGCCTGCGCGAGCGCCGGGGCGTCGTTGATACCGTCGCCGACCATCGCGACGACCTCACCTTGCTGTTGGAGGCGGGTGATCTCTGCAGCCTTCTGGTCGGGCAGCACGCCGGCGAGCACATGCTCGATGCCGACCTGCTGTGCGACGGTGCGGGCTGCGCGCTCGTTGTCACCGGTGAGCAGCACCGGTCGCAGGCCCAGTGCCTTCAGGTCAGAGATCGCCTCCGGGCTGCTGGGCTTGATCTGGTCAGCGACGGCGATCAGTCCGCGGGCGGCGCCGTCCCAAGCGACCGCAACGACTGTATTCCCAGCCTGCTCGAGCTGATCGGCCTGCTCGCGCAGGTCGTCGGTCAGCTGCACGCTCCACTCACTGAGGTAGGAAGGGCGCCCGACGAGCACGGCGTGGTCGTGGACGACCGCCTGGATCCCGAGGCCCGCCTGGTTTCTGAAGTCTTCGGCTGCCGGGATCGCGCCCAGTTGCGCGCGTCCGTACTCGGCGATCGCCCTGGCGATCGGATGCTCGCTGGCGCTCTCCGCGCCGGCTGCAAGCAACAGAAGCTCATCAACCGGGGTGCCGGGGCCCGCGACCACTGCGGCGACCGCCATCCGGCCTTCGGTAACAGTCCCGGTCTTGTCGAGCACGATCGTGGTCACCTGACGTGTCCGCTCGAGGATCTCGGGGCCTCTGATCACGATCCCCAGCTGTGCGCCTCGGCCCGTGCCGACCATGAGAGCCGTCGGGGTCGCCAGTCCCAGTGCGCATGGGCACGCGATGACGATTACCGCGACCGCTGCCGTGAACGCGGCGGTGGCGCTGGCGCCTGCCAGCAGCCAGCCGGCGAGGGTCAGCAGCGAGATGCCGATTACGACCGGCACGAACACTGCCGATACACGGTCAGCGAGCCGCTGCACCGGTGCCTTGCCCGCCTGGGCATCGCTGACCAACCTCGCGATCTGCGCGAGCGCCGTCTGGGAGCCGACCCGGGTCGCGCGAACGACGATTCGTCCCGAGGTGTTGATCGTCGCGCCGGCTACCTGGTCTCCGACGGCAACCTCGACAGGCACTGACTCCCCGGTCAGCATCGACGCGTCGACCGCGGACGCCCCGCTCTCAATCGTGCCGTCGGTGGCCACCTTCTCGCCGGGCCGTACGACGAACAGGTCGCCGACCTGCAGCTGTTCGACCGGGACAAGCCGTTCCTCGCCGTCCCTGATCACCCGCGCTTGCTTGGCGCCGAGCTCCAGCAGCTTGCGTAGTGCGTCACCTGAGCTTCGCTTGGCGCGCGCCTCGAAGTAGCGGCCCAGCAGAACCAGTGCCGTGATCAGGGCGGCGGCGTCGAGGTAAATGTCCTGAGTCATGCCTGTGATAAGGACGACGAGGGACCACAGCCACGCGGCGAGCGTGCCGATGGAGATGAGGGTGTCCATCGTCGCGGCTCGATGCCGGGCGTTTAGCGCCGCGGCGCGGTGAAACGGCCAGCCCGCGTAAAGCACCACCGGAGTTGCCAGGGCAAGCGACACCCAGCGCCAGCCCGGCGACGCCGGGCTCACCCACGCGAGGACTGCCACCGGCACCGACAGCACGACCGCGACCAGCAGCCTCGACAACCACGGCCGCGCCGGATCTTCATCCGGAAGCTCGTCATGCGGAAGCGCCGCGTGGTAGCCGGCGGCCTCAACGGCGCCAACCAGGTCATCGACCGACCGCAACCCGGGATCGAAGGTGACCGCGGCGTGCTCCGACGCGAAGTTCACCGACGCGCTGACGCCGTCGAGCTTGTTGAGGCGCTTCTCGATCCGGGTCGCACACGACGCGCACGTCATCCCCTCGATCGCAAGCTCGACCCGCTCGCCGCGTGCCTGGTCGGTGGCCGTGGGCATTACTCAGCCTCGTAGCCCGCCTCATCGATCGCGGCACGCAACGCCGCGTCATCGAGGCCCTGGCCGTTGACCTCAACGACCTTGGTTGCGAGGTCCACACTCACGTTCTGGACCCCATCGACGCCGCTCAATTCCTCGGTCACGGCCGCCTTGCAGTGCTCGCAGCTCATTCCCGGAACTCGATAGGTCACTGTCTCGGACACGCAAAGCCTCCTCGTGGTGGATACCCCTAGAGGGTATTAGCCTAGCATCCTGAATGCGCCTGTACGGTCCGCGCTCGCCCACGATCATGCGTGTGGGTCTCCCACACCTCTGGTGCGTGCAGACCCCCGCATTGGTGGTCCGATCGGGCTGATTCATATGTTCCGCACGGTTTCTTCACACGCTGTTCACCGGGTGAACCGAACGTGCCCGTAAGGCAATGTGATGAACGGGACTGGAATGAGGCAACAGCATGGGTGAGGCACTTCTCTCGGGCTCCGCGTTGGCGGCGTTTCTCGCCGGGACGGTGGCGTTCTTCGCTCCCTGTTGCGCGTTTGTGATGCTTCCGACCTACCTTGCGAGCGTCGCTGGCGCGAGCCGCTGGCGCACCGCGGCACTCACCGGAGTGTTCGTCCTTGGTGTCGCGACGGTGGTCTGGCCCCTCACGGTCGGCGCGGCCGGCTTGGCGCAGCTGATCTCGGCCAACCACGAGGCGATGTTCTTGCTCGGCGGCGTCGTGATGCTGCTGGTCGGCGCCGCCACGCTCAGGGGCTGGATGTGGCATCACGCGCCGTCGCTCGGAGGCGGGGACCCGTCGGGCCTGCTCGGCATCTACCTGATGGGTGTCTTCGCTGGTGCAGCGACGGCCTGCTGCGCCCCTGTGCTCGCCGGCGCGGTTGCGATCGCCGGCGTCTCGGGGTCCTGGTGGGCCGGCGCGCTGCTCGGTTTGTTCTACCTGTTCGGGCTGATCAGCCCGTTGCTGCTCTCGGCGGCAGGCATCGGAAGGCTCCGCGGGCGGTTTCGCGACCCGGCGCTCAACCTGAGCCTCGCGGGCCACATGGTCAGGACAACTCTGAGCCGCCTGGTCGGCGGGGTCGGATTCATGATCCTCGGTGGCGCGCTGATCGTCCTGGCGATCACCGGCGAAGCGCGCACCTCCCCGGGCTTTCAGAAGGCATTCGGCCGCTGGCTGACCGCACGTGCCAACGACCTGGCGACAGCGGTGCCTTCGTCGGTTGCCTGGGTGCTGATGCTCGTGCTCGCGGTGGCCGTGATCGCCCTCAGCGTCCGCACGCTGCGCCGGCGGCCAGCACCCAGCAGCCGGTCCTCGCAGGTACTTACAGCGACCGAGAACCATAAGGAGCGTTGACCCATGTCCCATCGAATCGAGGCCAAGCAGGCGCGGCGCGCGGAGCAGCTGCGCCTTGAACAAGGGGCGCGTAGGAGGCAGCAGCTGCTGCGCGGCGGCGGCCTGTTGAGCGTCTTGCTGATCGCGGTCGCACTGGTCGGCGTCGCGATCGCCAACTCGCAAAGCTCGTCGAACCTCAGTGCCACCGGTGCGTCCTCGGCCCCCGCAGTAGGTGCGGCCGCCCCGAGCTTCTCGCTGACCAACGCGGTGACCGGCCGCACCCTCACCAGCGGGTCGCTGCGAGGCCACAAGACGCTGCTGTTCTTCTCGGAAGGCGTGACCTGCCAGGCCTGCCTGGTGCAGGCCGCGGACCTCCAGAAGAGCACGCTGCTGCGAGCAGCGGGGATCAGACTGGTCAGCATCACCACCGACACCGCCTCGCAGCTCGCGCAGGCCGCGCGCGAATACGGCATCCACGCCCCGATGCTCGCCGACCCCACCCGCACCATGTCCAACGCCTACGGGATGATCGCGGTGGGCGGCATGCAGATGGCCAACGAAGACGGGCACGCGTTCATGCTGCTCAGCTCGACTGGTCGCGTGCTCTGGCGCCAGGCGTACCCGACGATGTATGTCAAGCCCAGCCAACTGCTGGCCGACATCGGCCAGGCGCGCGCGTGATGAGCGAGTACCGGCTGCTCACCGCAACGGACTGCCACCTCTGCTCGCACGGTCGGGAAGTGATGGCAGCGCTTGCCGCCGACGGGCTGCTCGACTGGATCGAGGTGGATGCGGACTCGGATCTCGGGCGGCGGCTCGCCGCTGCTTCGCCGCCGCTTCGCCCCGTCCTCTTCGACGACCAGGAGCGCGTCATCGCCTACGGCAGGCTCTCCGAGCGGCGGCTGCGCAAGCAGCTGAGCGTCCCGCCGTCGCGATACGCTCGCGCCTGAGCGATAGCAAAGGCCGGGGGATGAATGAGCGCGTACTGATCATCGACGACGAGCCCTCGATCCACGAGGTTGTGCGCGCCTACCTCGAGCGCGACGGATTCATCGTCTACGGCGCGACCGATGGTCGTCAGGGCCTCGAGCTCGCGCTCAGCAAGCGCCCGCAGCTGGTGGTACTCGACCTGATGCTGCCCGACATCTCCGGAGAGGAGATCTGCCGGCAGCTTCGCGACCGCTCCGACGTCGCGATCCTGATGCTGACCGCCAAGTCAACAGAGGACGAGCGCATAGCGGGCCTCGGGCTCGGCGCCGATGATTACCTGACCAAGCCGTTCAGCCCGCGCGAGCTCGTTGCGCGCGTCAAAGCCATCCTCCGTCGCGCCGGGGGTAGCGAGATGCCGCTGCTCGAGTTGCACCGCTTCGACGACGGACGGCTGGAGATCGACACCGTGCGTCACGAGGTACGTGTCGGCGGCGAGCCGGTCGACCTCACGCCCAGCGAGTTCAAGCTGCTGCTCGCGCTCGCCACCTACCCAGGCCGCGCGTATTCCCGCTTCGAGTTGATCAACCGTGTACAAGGGCACGATTTCGAGGGTTATGAGCGGACGATCGACGCTCACATCAAGAACCTCCGCCGCAAGATCGAGGCCGACCACGCAAAGCCGCGTTACGTCGAGACCGTTGCCGGGATCGGGTACCGGCTCGGCGTCAGCCGCGAATGAGTCGCCTTTGGCGCCGCGTCGGGCTGCGTGAGCGGCTCGCGTTTGCACTGGCAGCGGTAGCCGTGCTGTCGGTCGCCATGGGCACCGTGCTGGCCGACAGCGGCCTCGACAGCCGCCTCAACCAGTACGCCCGCGACCGTCTGCACAGCGCCGCGACGCACGGAGCCGACCTAGCCGCGACGCTCTATCGCACACAGTCACGATGGACCGCGGGGGCGGTCACCGAGCTTGGTCACCTTGCCGAGATGGACGGCTACCGGGTTGTGCTGTCAAACGCAGCCGGTCGAATCCTTGGCCCCGTAACGCCTGCGCGCGGGCCAGCTGCCAGCGCCATCGTCCGCGTGCACGGCGCCAACGTTGGGAAGGTGACGGTTACGCCAGTCAGAGGGCAGATCCTCACGGGCGAGGACCGCAACCTCCACAGCCGGCTGGCCACGTTGCACCTAATCGCTGGCGCGGTTGCGCTTGTGCTTGGTTTGCTGGCGGCCGTGTTGCTCGCTCGCGCGCTCGCGCGACCGCTGCACCGGTTGACCGAAGCGGCGCGTCGGATGCAACATGGCGACCTCGACGTGCGGGTGAAGCCGACAGGCGCGCCGGAGCTGCGTGAGCTCGCTGTGGCCTTCAACCACCTCTCCGAGACGCTCGAGCATCTTGAGCGGATCCGTCGTGACGCGGCTGCTGACGTCGCACATGAGTTGCGGACACCGCTGGCGGGGATCGTGTCGCGGATCGAAGCGGCGCAGGACGGGGTACTTCCCGATGAACAGGCGAACCTCGAGGCGATGCACACCGAGGCGCTCAGGCTCGCCCGGTTGATTGCAGACATCGGCAAACTGGCGGAGGCACAGCAGCCCGGGTTGACCTTGAAGAAGGAGACGATCGACCTTCGTGAACTCGCCGAGCAACGCCTCGGCATCCAGCGTGATGCCGCACAGGAGAAGAGGATCGTCTTCATTGCTCACCTTACGGACGCTCAGGCCTACGGGGACCGCGGCCGTGTCGTCCAAATCATCGACAACCTCCTCTCTAACGCGGTCCGCTACACGGACCCCGGGGGAACGGTGACCGTCGAGACCTCGCAGGACGGCCCCCAGGCCGAACTCGCCGTCACCGACACGGGTATCGGCATCGCGGGCGACGATCTGCCCTACATCTTCGAGCGGTTCTGGCGCGGCGAGCGTTCCCGTGCCAGGGCTACCGGTGGGGCGGGGATCGGCCTTGCGATCGTCGCCGAGTTGGTGCGCGCCCACAACGGACGGATAGATGTGGAAAGCAGACCCGGTGAGGGCTCGCGCTTCACCGTGACCTTGCCTTCCGTCCCGTTGGTGTAGTTGCGCCCGGATCCTGTTGCGGTCCCTCTGCTACGACGCCGGCTCGAGCTTCGGCGTCCGGTGGGTTCGGATGCCGGTCTCGGAATCGTGCGCAGAGTTGCCAGGGCGATCAGCGCGGCGAGGACCGCAACCCCGGCGTTGAGCCGCAGCGCGGTTGAGAGGCCCGTGACAAACGCTTCGTGAGCTCGCATGCCGCCGGCCAGCACGTTGCCGCTGGCTGAGACGATCGCGCCCATCGTCGCGACACCCAGCGAGAGCCCAATCATCCGGGAGGTGTTCAGCAGTCCGGCAGCCTCGCCAGCTGCGTCGCTGCCGCTTGTATCAAGTGCCGCCGCGGTCGTCGGGCTTGTGGTCAGGCCAATCCCGAGCCCCGACAGTCCCAGTCCCGCGAAGATCACGAGCTGGTCTGTGCGGACACTGAGCGCCGACAGCGTGGTCAGCCCTGTCGCGAGCAGCAGCAGGCCGATCGAGACGGGCAGTCGGCGGCCGATCCGGTCAGACAACCGCCCCGCGACCGGGGCCATCATCACGATTGTGGCGGTCAGCGGCAGCAGCGCGATACCGGCGGTGACGGTGCCATAGACCAGGACGAGCTGCAGATACATGCCGATGAACACGAAGAGGTTGCACATCACGGCCGTCGACATAAGGCTCACGATGTTGGCGCCGACGGTGTTTCGGCTGTGCGCGAGCTCCCGCCCGATCAGGCGCGCGACGGACCGCTGCTCGTGCCACGCGAACACGACCAACAGCAGACCAGCGGCTGCACCGGGGCCGAGCACCAGGGCCGAGGACCAGTTGTTGCTGCCTGCCTCAGTGAACGCCATAACAAGCCCAAGCAGAGCGGCGGCCCATAGCGCGACCGCCGTCCATGGCAGTCGTCGCTCGCCGATCCCGCCGGAGGACTCCGGTACCAGTAGCCAGGCGACCGCGAGCGCGATCACGCCGAGCGGCACGTTGATCAGAAACACCCAGGGCCAGCCAAGCAGCTTGATGATGATCGCGCCGAGCACCGGACCCACTGCGAGCCCGACCGCCGATGCGCTCGCCCAGATCCCGAGCGCGGCACCACGTTCGGGCTTTGGGAACATGACCGACACGATCGACAACGCCGCCGAACCAGCGAACGCAGCACCGACACCCTGGATCAGCCGGGCGGCTATCAGCATCGGGCCGCCATCAGCGAGTCCGGCCAACGCGGAGCTGGCCGTGAACACACAGACTCCGAGCAGAAAGATCCGCCGCCGCCCGTGCGCGTCCGCGAGCTTGCCCGCCGGCAGCACGAGCACGGCGAGCGCCAGCGTGTATGCGTTGACGATCCACTCAAGCCCTGTCATCCCGACGCCGAGATCTCGCCGGATGCTCGTCAGCGCGATCCCGACCGCGGTGTCTTCCAGCGTCAGCAAGAACGACACCAGCGCGATGGCTGCAAGCGCCAGCCATCGCGCCGTGGTGGCACGCGAGCCGCGGGACAGAACCTGGCGCACACCCGCGCGCTTGGTGTTGCCGTGGTCGGTGGTCAACATCCCGCGTGCCTGTGGCCGCGACTTGCTGTTGCGCTGGGCGGCGTGCCATGCGTGTGACCGCTCGTCACGCTGCCTGTGACCTCTTCGTCACTCGAGTGGTGCGCGGCATGTGAATGCCCGCCGCAACCGCCGTGTCCTCCGCTGCCGCCGTGACCTCCATGACCGCGGAGATGCATCAGCATCATTGCGGCGAACCCGGCGAGCAACAAGATGGTCCAGATGCTCATGACTCACTCCTTTTGATAGTGGGTCCGATCGAAGAGCGCACGGGTCAATTTGCCGATCCGGTGCGATCAACTCGACCGTGATGAACGGAGGTTCATCGGTGGCCGCGAAGCCTCGGTGTGGGAACTGTGCGAATCGTGTGAACAGGAATTGTGTTGTTCGTGCGGGGCTTGTTCACCGCATCCGCCCACGGTCTTCACTGCGCCTTCACGCACGGCTCCAACAATGGTCTGAACGAGGGCGCGATATGGCACCCAACGTCCCAACCGAAGGAGCAGCAATGGGTTTCTCAGGACTGGCCGGCAGGCTGCGGAGCAGCAACCCGAACACACCCTCGGCCGGCCATACTCACGCGGGCGGTTGCTGTGGCGGCCACGTCCATGACCATGACCACGCTCACAGCGGAGGTGTCGCCGACGTTCCGCCCGGTGGGCAGGCACACGCCCATGAAGGATGCGACCGTCACGGGCACGATCGGAGCGAGCCGAGCAATGAAGACAAAGAGCGCTTCACACCCGAGGCGCCGGTCTGAGGGTTGGCCCCGAAGCGGGGCCGGTAGGAACGCCGCGGACCGATCTGCGACCTCGGGTCTCGGGCGGCCCTGGCGTAGCGAGCCGGGGCCGCCCGATCACTCGGACTACGCGTTGCCCACCAGACCCACAAGACCGGCCCGCGTTTCGTCCCTCCCCACATGCAACCGCGGGATGGTGAGCGGCGAGGCGGACGATTCGATGCTCCCGCCATCTGTGGTGTAGGCCATGGAATAGCCGGCCGCGCGTACCGCCTTGATCACCGCAGCGTCATATGCGCCGAACGGGTACGCGAAGCAATAGACCGGATGGCCGAGGATCCGCTCCAACGCACGCTTTGAACCGACCACCTCGTCGCGCAACTCAGCGGCGGTCAGCTGGGTAAGCTCGACGTGATGGGCGGAATGGTCACAGACGTCCATCCCGGCCCGATCGAGCTCGCGGATCTGACCAGCGGTGAGAAAGCCTGCCTCGTGGATCCTGCCGGTGATCACGTTGAACGTGCCGACCATGCGGTGGTGACGCAGGTCGGGGAGGATCGTCTCGATGTCGTCGACGTAACCATCGTCGACGGAGATCATCACCGGTTTGGATGGCAGCGCCCGTCCGCGAAATAGCGCGTCGAACAATCGGGCCTGGGTCACCGTGTGATAGCCATGCTGCTGCAACGCCGTCAACTCAGCGTTGAACGTGGCAGGGTCGACGATCAGACCGAGAATCCCGACGGCTGGCAGCGAGTGCACGCGATGGAACGTCAGCACCGGCACCTGCACCGATCTAGCTGGCGGGTTCGCGGGCGCGATCAACGCCGGCACGACGCGGTGCCGCACCCGTCTGTGATGCTTGATGACCTGCGGCCGCGTGGTGCCAGCCGTTGTGGCGGCCGTCTGTGACGAGCCGCGGCTCGCGGCTCCGCAGCCTGCGACACCTGCCGCTAGGACGATGACAGAAAGGATCCGGCGCAACGGGCCGCAGGGTACATGGGTTGGGGATAACATCCGCCGATGCTGTCAGCAGAACCCTTGCGCGCTCGCCACAGAGCGCTGGGTTGCGCAGTGTTGGTCGTCGTCCTGATCGCGGGTTGTGGCACGTCCGGACCGGGCAGTAGCTCCCGCGCCATCGTGAAATCAAGGGTCCCGGCACATGCGTCGCGGCATTCCTTGGCGGCGCTGCGGTCCGAGGCAAATCAGCTACTGGGCGGCGGCGTCAATGCCTTCAGCGCTCGCTTGGTCGGTCTGCGCGGATATGCAGTGGTGGTGAACGTTTGGGCATCATGGTGCCCGCCCTGTCGCGCGGAGTTCCCGTACTTCCAAAAGGTATCCGCGCAACTCTCGCGGCGGGAGGCCTTTGTCGGGGTGGACACGCTCGACTCGAGCTCGGCAGCACATCGATTCTTGGCACAGTTTCCGGTTAGCTATCCGGCCTATGAGGATCCGTCCGGCGCGGTCGGCCGCAGGATCGGGACGCTGGGCGGTGTCCCGGTGACCGCGTTCTACGACCGCCGCGGTCGTCTGGTCTATCTCCACCGGGGTCCCTACACGAGTGAGCGCCAACTGCTGGGGGATATCGCGCAGTACAGCCGAGTCTGACGCCTGCTCCGGGCGAGACGGGCACAGCGGTCGCTTCGACAGTCAGCGCCTGGCAGCGCTCAACTGCATTCCCAGAAAGTTGCTCTCATAGACGAACGCTTGCATTTCGATCTGAGATCTCCTCAGGTCTGCGCGGGCTCGGCGCCGCTCCGCCATCGTCACGGAGGGCGAAACGCTAGCTTTGCCGGCCAGGCCTAGTACCTGGGCCGACCGTAAAGCGAGTGCGATCGCGTGCCGAAACCGCGGAATGATCTGTGCCAGCGCTTTGGTTTGGTGGAATCGACGCTGCTGGACAGCGACCGCGCGCGCGAGTACGTCCAGCTGGGCGCGCGCGCGACGAGCCCGGATGGTGGACGTTGGCTTGGAAGATTGCGGCGCGCCAAGCACGGCGGCCAAGACACGCACCGCGGCGGCGTAACGAAGCGCTAACGGCACCGTCTCGGGCTGCCAGCTCTGGAAGGCTGTTCGCGTGGTCGAAGCAGGCCGACGCCCCTGCGGCGCCGGCCAGACTGCGGCCGTGACTACAACCAACACGAGCACCCCCGCCGACGCTCCCAGCACACCGTAGGAGGGAACGCTGCGCCATGACCTCTGCGCAGGCGTCGCAGGGCGCCGAAGCGCTCCCGTAGCTGCCGTCAGACCCAACAGCAGCAGAATTGCGCACGCCGCCCCACCGCCAAGCGCTTCCAGGAGCGGCACAGCCGTGCGGTACCCATGCGGCGGTCTGACGAGCGTCGCGACGACCAGCGCCGAGCCTACGATCACACCGCCCACCGCGGCCCAACGGGCCGCAGCCGTTTCTGTCACCAGCCGACTCGTCGACCGCATTTGTGGGGATAGTCGCAGACGCTCCGCGCCAACGACGTCTCAAGGATCCAGTCGTAGGGCGATTGCGCGAGTTCGTACGGACACTTCAGCCCGACTCCCACACGGTGTAGGATCACGGCGCGTCGCCGTACGCGCTACCCGAGGCGGCGGCAACAGCGAGGCCAACGTGTGGATCATGGCGTTTGTGAACACTGACCCTGCCGCGGGCGTGGGTGTGCTGGCGGCGATGTTCGCCGGCCTGGTGTCGTTTCTGAGTCCGTGCGTTTTGCCGCTGGTGCCCGGCTACCTGTCAACCGTGATCGGCGTCGCGCCCGGCGAACTGCAGGGTCGGCAACGGCTACGCGTGCTCGCGCCGAGTCTGTTGTTCGTCGCCACGTTCTCGGCGGTATTTGTGATGCTGGGGCTGACAGCGACGGCGTTAGGCCAGACGCTGAGAGCGCAACAGCCGACGCTCGAGAAGGTGTCGGCGGTGCTGATCATCCTGATGGGGGCGTTGTTCCTGCTGGCACCGTTCATCGCGCGGTTGAGTTGGGAGTGGCGTCCGCCCGGCTTGCTGGCGCGGGCGGGACGACGGGGCGGCCCGATCGCGGCCGGCGCGGCGTTTGCGATCGCCTGGACGCCGTGTATCGGCCCGACCCTCGGAGCGATACTCAGTGCAGCCGCCCTGTCCTCCTCAGAGGCGCACGGGGCGACTCTCCTTGCCTTCTACTCAGCGGGTCTCGCGCTCCCGTTTCTCGCGACCGCAATCGCGTTTCAGCGGGCGAGCAGGGCCTTCGCGTGGGTCCGACGCCACTACCCAGTGATCATCGCTGCCGGCGGAGCGGTGCTGATCGCGATGGGGATCCTGATCTGGAGCGGCGAGTTCTTCACGCTCAACATCAAGGCACAACAGGCGCTGAGCGGCCTGGGACTCAACTTCTACAACATCTGACGGACTCGGGGGCTGACCGTGCGGAGATCGCCACGTGGTGGGCGAAGCCGCCGCCTGCCCATTCGCTCCAGTTCTGCTCGACGGCCGCTGCGGATTTCTCGCGCCGGTCTGAGGAATCCGATGGCCGTATCCGGTTGGAATCCGGCTCGACCCCGGCAGTGCGCGGGCGACTCGGTGCAAATGAGTGCTGTCCGCCCTGTCGCCCTGTATGCTCCTACCGGCTGTCGTAGTTGGTGCCGAGTCGCCACGTGTCGTGGCGAGCGGGGGAACCAGGATGTTGGGGCGAACGGTCGCACTGCCGCGACCCAGCGCGAACCCCACGCGCGAGCCCGTCAGCTCACCCCGTAGGCCGCAAACGGAGGAGAACTGATGACGATCATTGCTCGCCGCGCGCTCGTTGCGGCTCTTACCGCCGCCGTGCTCTTGCCACCCGCTGCGGCGATTGCTGACGGCGGCACTCCCGGGCTCGGTGGCGCTCCGACGACACCGGACACAACCAGCTCGGGCGGTACAGGTCTTTCCGGTCCGACGGGCGCTTCGACTGCGCCTGTGATCAGTTCCGCGGCGTGCGCCGTCCAGGGTGAGCGCTGCCACCACGGCGACATGCTGACGATGACCGGCACCGACTTGGAGAGCGTGAGACGCGTGGTGTTCGTCGGCCGGTCCGGGCATCGCGACGCCCGCTCGGCGAAACCGATCGCCGAGACCGACGGGTCACTCAGCGTCCTGGTTCCCGCGCATGCCCGTTCGGGACCGGTCCGAGCCCTGGCGGCGAACGGATCGTCGCCTGCCGGGACGATCACGATTGTCGCCGGACCGCCGTCCGCTCCCAGTCCGGCAGGCCCCGGCCGGTCCGTGAGCGCGGCTGGCGTGTTCCCAATCGGTGGCCCTCACACGTTTGGGCTGGCCGCCACCAACCGCTTCGGGGGACGCCGCGGGCACCAGGGGCAGGACGTGTTCGCAACGTGCGGGACGCTGCTGGTCAGCGCCCGCGCTGGCACCGTCACGCAAGCGACATTTGAGGCACGTGCCGGCAACTACGTCGTGATCACCGACACCACCGGCGAGAGCGAGGTCTACATGCACATGCGGGCACCTGCAATCGTTGCGCCGGGCTCGACCGTCGCTGCCGGCGAACCGATCGGCGCCGTCGGCGATACCGGCGACGCACAGGGCTGCCACCTGCACTTTGAGCTCTGGACCGCGCCGGGGTGGTACCGCGGCGGGCATCCCATTGATCCGCTGGCGGCCCTCCGCGCATGGGACCGCCACGGCGGGCGACTCGTGCATCTGCGCTCATGAGATGATCACGTCCGATGCCGGACCTGCCCGCTATCCACGGAGAGCTCCAGACCCAGATCATGAGCACGATGTGGCGGCTGGGCTCCGGGACCGTAGATGAGGTCCGCGACGCGCTGCCGCATCGCTACCGCGGGGCTTACACCACGATCCAGACCGTGCTCAACCGTCTCGCCGACCGAGGACTGCTTTCGCGCGAGCGCCAGGGCAGGAGCTACACGTACACGCCGACACTATCCGAGTCCGACTATCTGTCGAGGTCGATCACGCATGTACTCGCAGGGACCTCCGCCGCTGTACGCCAAACCGTTCTCGCTCAGCTCTACGGGCAGCTCGATTCCAGTGACCTGAGCGAGCTGGCCGCGCTGGCCGACCGCGTCGCAGCCAAGCGAAAGCAGCGCAAATGAGTGTGATGCTTTCGACCGCCGTGCTCGGGGCGATCGCGGTCCCGTATCTGCTCGACCTCGAGCGGGCCTCGCCGCTAGCCGCTGCGGCGATCTGGGGTGCGGCTCTCGCGTTGCGGGCAGTGACGGCGCTGTTCCTCGCGGCAGGCGCGATCCTCTACATCCCGACCACGAAATTCTTCTCGGCGATCTCGCATTGGTGCCTGCACCTGATGATCCCGTTCATCAGTGCCCACGTCCCGGTAAGCGGCCATGCGGTCGGCGACGCCGCAGTTGTCGCACCATCGTTGGCGCTGGCCGCGTCGGTGATGTCAATGATCGTTGGCCTGCTGGCCACCGCGCGAAGGATCCGCAACCTCCTGCAGTTGAGGACGGTCGGTAGCGGTCCCGCTGGCAGCGTGCTGCTCAGCAGCGCCGAGGTGATGGTGGCCGCCGCCGGGCTGCGTCGCCCTCGTGTGGTCGTCACGAGTGGCGCACTTATCGCCCTGGATGACGAGGAACTGCGTGCAAGCCTCGACCACGAGCGCGGCCACATCGCTCACAGGCACCGCTACGTGTTGCTCGCAATCGACTTGTGTCTGGCGATGGCGCGAGTGCTGCCCGGCACGCGTCGGGTTGTAGCAGAGATGGGCTACCACCTCGAACGCGACGCCGATGAATACGCGCTCAGGCGCGCCCACGATCCGGTCGCGCTCGCTAATGCGATATGCAAGGCCGCGCGGGGCGCCGCGGCGACGACCCCGAGGCTGGCTCTCAGCGGCGGTCCGACGAGCCGCCGAGTTGTGCGGTTGATCGACGGCGCGCCCGCGGTCACGCGGCACCGCCGTGTCGGAATGCGGCTCTGCGCCACGGGGCTCGCGCTGCTGGCGGTCGGCGCCGCTGTGCTGTTGCCGACCGCCGTTGCGAACGGCTTCGACGTCGCTGGCGGTGCTGGGAGCGGCGCCCCTCCCTGCGCGCACGGCTTACCGTTCTAGGGCACCTGGCGGACGCAACGGATTGGTCCGCGCTCGGA
Organism: Actinomycetes bacterium; assembly: GCA_021820105.1. GTDB lineage: Bacteria > Actinomycetota > Thermoleophilia > Solirubrobacterales > Solirubrobacteraceae > Palsa-465. The sequence goes on from JAKAED010000008.1 coordinate 18,766, forward strand.
TATTGCGGGCGTGACGGTCTCAATCGTTGGCAGCAACAGACTCCAAGCACCTGCCGCGAGATGCGTGCTCGGCTACTGGCGATCGTCAAACACACAGCCGTGAGGGCAGCTCCGCTGACCCGACACGCGAAGCCCACGAGCGCCCTGGCGGGGTGCTGTGAATGCCACCACCCCCAATATGTTCGTCGCTGGACGCGGTGCCGTCCGAATGGCCGCGGTTCTGGGGGTTCCGCCTAAACGGCGGGTGCCCGGTCTGCAGCCGGGTGGTCGAACGGAAGCAGGTGATGGCCGTGGAATTCCTTGGCGACCTCGGAAAGCGACGAGTCCGGGGGTGGAAGCATCAGATCTGAGGCGCGGAGATCCGCTGCGTTCAGCGGCGTACCGGATTGACGGATGTGGTCCAACAGCCGGGGGTACAGCTGCCGGAAGCGCGTGGCGTCGTTCGCTTGGATCGCCGCCTCGGTTGCGGCGTCAAGGTCATGTAATTGCTCGAGCGCCTCATCAGGGAGCTCGTACTGCCCTTCGTTGAAGATTCGAACGATCATGCCGCCGCCTCCGGCTCGTTGTTGTGCTGCTCAAGGGACGCCGCCGGGGCTGCGCCCGGACCCAGCTCGGCTTTGAGCTTGGCGAAGTCCTCATCTACAGCGCTCGTGCGTCCGAGTTGTTCGAGTTGGCGGTCGATGTCATCCTGCGGCGGCCCGAGTTGGGTGATGTCCTCGAAGGTGCCGGCCGCCTCCAACTCGCCGACGGCGTCGGCGCGGGCCTTCATGTTTTCGGTCTTGTCGATCGCGCGCTGCATCGCCAATCCGACGTCTGCCATCTCCTCTCCAACCCCGGTAGCGGCCTCGGAGATCTGGACCTGCGCCTCTGCTGCCGAGTACTGCGCTTTGATGACCTCCTTCTTGGTCCGGAACGCCTCGACCTTGACCTGCAGTTTCTTCTCTGAGTCTGTGAGCTTCTGTTGCTGGTCCTCCAGTTGCGCGACCTGCTGATCGAGGGATTCCATCTCACCCTCGGCGAGGTGCTTGCGCTCCAGTGCGGCACGAGCGAGGTCTTCGCGGCCGGCGGCCATCGCCTGCCGGGCTTGGTCGTCTAACTTGGCGGTCTGCTGCCTGATGCTGGCCTCCTGCAGCTGCATGCGCTTCTTGGCGGTGACCACGTCCGCGATCCCGCGTTTGACGTTCTGTAGCTGCTCGATCTGTTTCTCGTAGCTGTAATCGAGCGTCTCGGCGGGATCCTCGGCCCGGTCGAGCATGTGCGAGATCTTCGCCTTCACGACCGTTGACATGCGTCCGGTCAGGCCGGGCATCCGAACCTCCTCGCTTGTGATCTTGATGGCATCGGGTTCAGGCGTGGGCTTGGAGTTGCACCTCAAACCGCTCGAGCGCCGCGATCCGCTTCTCAAGCGGTGGATGGTCCGAAAGGACGCTCGCGATCGTCTGCTTGGCCCTGGGCGGCACGATGTAGAACGCGGCCAGCTCGCCCGTTGCGGCGCGGAGATCCTTCTGCGGGATCTTCTGCATGCCTCCATCGATCTTCATGAGCGCCGAGATCAGCGCACTCGGCCTCCCGGTGATCACCGCTGACCCGCGGTCGGCGGCGAACTCGCGGTAGCGTGACAGCGCCTGCAACAACAGCCAGGAGATCACGTACACAACGGCGGACACCGCGATCACCGCGATCCAGCTGATGCCGTTGTTTTGGTCCTCGCTGTCACCCCAAGCCCCGAACCAGAACCCCATCTGGGTTATGAACGCGGCGATCGACGCGAAGAAGCTCGCGACCGTCATCACCACCACGTCGCGGTTCTGAACGTGCGTGAGCTCGTGGGCGAGCACCGCCTCCAGCTCACCGGGAGCCAGCAATTCCAGGATCCCGGTCGTCACGCACACGGTCGCCGTGTTCGGTGAGCGACCGACCGCGAAGGCGTTCGGCATCGGCGTGTCCGCGATCGCTACTCGTGGTTTCGGCATATCGGCGACGACGCAGAGCCGCTCGATGATCGCGTGCAACTCCGGTGCCTGCTGCGGTGAGACCTCGCGTGCGCCCAGCGAGTACAGCGCGAGCTTGTCGGAGGTGAAGAACTGCAGCAGGAACAACCCGCCCGCGATGATCGCGATCATCACCGCGCCGACGCCGGCACCGATCAGGACCGCGATCAGCACCGCGTACACGAGACCAAGCAGGAACAACGTGAGTGACAACCGGGCCTGCAGCCCGCGATCACGACCGAAAGCAACTCGACGCGCAGCCATGACGATCAGACTAGAAGCATGCAGACGTCACGATCAGCGCAGTGAGCCACCTGGCCGGTCAGTAGTTCTCCGCGACCCTGGCTTCATCGAATTTGCCGGGACTCTTCATTGCGCGTTCACCGCCCTGGACGATCCTCGTGCGAAGATGAGCGCCGCAGTGTCAACAGTCACGTAGCACTCCGACGAGGTGTCCGTTACGAGATGGCGTACCGGCCGTGGGTACCGTTGGGGAGTGGTTTACCCGCGCCACCCACGAAACGCCGGAGAGGACGCGATCCGGACTCGCAACGTTCCGGTGGACGGCGATGGGTGCCGACGGGCTGACGTCGCGGCGAACAACGGCGCAGCGTGCCCGAGCGGCCTAATCTCGTGGTCCGCAGCGGCGACCATCTCGAGGCAGCCCCGAAAGTCTGAGGCCCGGTGTCACGGTGATGAGCCACCAGCTTGAGCCGTGGGCACATCGCGAGATCGGCTGGTCGTCCGCGGAGGCGGCTGTCTCGGAATCGTTGCTGGCGTTATCTAACGGGTATCTGGGGATCCGCGGCACGCTCGATGAGGGCGAACCGGCGGCGCTGCCCGGCACATACCTGAACGGCTTTCACGAGATTCGGCCGATCCCTTACACCGACAGGGGGTACGGAGATCCTGAATCAGATCAGGTACTCGTCGGCGTCGCCGACGGGACCCGCTTGCGGCTGGTCGTCAACGGTGACCCACTGGATGTGCGGACTGGGGAGGTGCTCGAGCACCAGCGCGTCCTTTGCCTGCGCGACGGAATGTTGATCCGGACACTGCACTGGCGCACGCCTTCAGGCGCCGAGTTGCGGGTGCGCTCAAGCCGGATGGTGTCACTCGCTCATCGCGAGATTGCCGCGATCCACTATGAGCTCGAGGCGGTCGGCCGACCGGTACGCGTCACGGTGCATTCGGAGCTTGACGCCCGCTTGCGGTCGCCTGCGTCCGCCGATCCGCGAGCGGGCGGTGCGCTGCCCGCAAACACGATGACCCCTTTGATCCGTGTGCCACGCCGTGACGGTGCTGTGCTCGTGCACCAGACACGCGGCAGCCATCTACTTGTCGCCGCGGGCATGGCGCACCATGTGGTGAGCCCGCCCAGCGCTGCCCCGATGATCGAGGTGAGGAGTTCGATTGCGCGCTGGTCATTGCAAACGAACCTGCAGCCCGGCCAGCCGGTGCGCCTAGTCAAGATGCTTGCCTACAACTGGGCGCCAGACGCGAGCGCCGGCACGCTCGCGACGCTAACCGGTACATGCCTAGAACACGCGCTGGCGATCGGTTTCGAGCAGCTCGCGGAGCTGCAACGGTCAGCGTGCGATCGGGTCTGGGAAGACGCCGACATCGAACTGGACGGCGACCCAGAGCTGCAACATGCGCTGCGCTATTCGATCTTCCAGCTGCATCAGAACACGGCGTGCGCGGCCGGATACGCCATCCCGGCCAAGGGGCTGACCGGCAACGGCTATTGCGGGCACACCTTCTGGGATACCGAGATATTCCTGTTGCCAGCACTGGCCTACTGCAACCCAGCTCATGTTCGCGACGCGCTGCTCTGGCGTGCGAGCACGCTGCCCGCCGCCCGCGAGCGGGCTCGTTGCCTCGGGCTACGTGGGGCGGCGTTCCCGTGGCGGACGATCACGGGTCAGGAGTGCTCCGGCTATCTGCCTGCAGGCACCGCTGCGTTTCACATCAATGCCGACATCGCACACGCAGTCATCCGCTACCTACAGGCAACTGGCGACCGCGATTTTGAGCGTGAGGCTGGCGCCGCGCTGCTGGTAGAGACCGCCCGACTGTGGGCGAGCCTCGGCTTCCACGATCCCGACCGCGGCGGGCGGTTCTCGATAGACGGCGTGACCGGCCCGGACGAGTACTCCCCACTGGTGGACAACAACCTCTACACCAACCTGATGGCGCAAACAAACCTGCGTGCCGCCGCCGAGGTCGTGCAGCGTCTCGGCGCGGAGCCGCTCGGGGTCGAGTCTGGGGAGCTAGAGGCTTGGCTGAAGGCCGCAGAGATGATGATCATTCCGTACGACCACGAGCGCGCCATCCACCTTCAGGACGAGGACTTCGCTCGCCATCAGCGCTTTGACTTCACGCCGACAGCAAGCGAGCACGGTCCGCTGATGCTGCAGGCCCCCTATTTCCAGCTGTACCGCAAGCAGGTGATAAAGCAGCCCGACATGGTGCTCGCGATGGTGTTGCATCCCGATGAGTTCACCACTGAACAGAAGCGCCGCAACTTTGCCTACTACGAGGCGCTGACCGTCCGCGACTCCTCGCTCGCAGCTGGCAGCAACGCGGTCATCGCCGCTCAGCTCGGCGACATCCAGCTCGCCTACGACTATCTTTCCGAGGCGGCGTTGCTCGACCACGCGGACTCACAGCACAACACCGCCGACGGCCTTCATCTAGCTGCTCTCGCCGGCGGCTGGACCGCGACGATCGCAGGGCTGGCGGGCGTGCGGGAATGCAACCACATGCTGGCTTTCGCGCCACGACTGCCGAAACCGCTGCAGCGTATCGAATTCGCACTCACCTACCGTGGCTGTCGGCTGCGGGTCAAGCTAACCCCGACCGAGGCCCGCTACCAGCTGCACGCCGGTGACGACCTGAAAATCGCACATTGGGGCAGGTCAATTCGACTGAACGGGCCCGAGCCAGTCGTGGTCACGATCCCGCCGGCTGCGCCAGTACCGACGGTCGATCAACCAGCCGGTCGTGCGCCGGTCCGCCGTGTGCAGGTTCCCACCGGCCTGACTGCACCCCCTCCTTCACCCCCCGGGGTGCCAGGCGTCTGTTGACCGGCTGGCGGCCGCCGTATTCGGTGAGCGGTTGACCGCGCAGGCGTTCGGCATGGGCGTGTCGGCGATCGCGGCTCTTGGTTTCTCCAGATCGACAACGACGCAGCGCCGACGACGCCGCGATCACCCCGCGGTACGCAAGACCGGCGAAACGCTTCGCCCAGGTAGCGGGCGATCGCGTCCATCCGCGACTCGGTTGACAACGCGCTGGCCGAGACCGTCGGCTATTACTAGGACGAGCTGATGCGCGGCCCCACCTGGGACGGTCGGTGCAAGATAGCCGAGGAGGTCGAGCTCGCGACGCTCAGCTAGGTGCCCTGGCACAACACCCGGCGGCTACACGGCTACCTCGACGGACCTGCCACCCCTCGAGTTCGAAGCTAAGTTCTACGCTACCCGCCCGGGCGACAAGGGCAAGGTCTCACCTGGGCATGAGCGGGTGATCATCGTTGTAGAGAGTCCGCCCAGACGCTGGCGGTGCTGACATCCTCAGGTCCAGCGTAAGGGAGTCCGCCCAGACGCTGGCGGTGCTGACATCCTCAGGTCCAGCGTCACCACCACATCACGCCGACGAGAAGGCCACCGCCGGCGATCACTCCTGGGCGAGGTTTCAAGCGCTTCGCTCGCGCGAGGCGTTCAATTGGCCGCTCAAAGGGAATGGTTCCGTGGCACGCTTGGAATGCGCGTCCGTTTCCGGGAGATCCGCATGATCAGCGCGTCGATGACCGGGTCGGATCGCCCCCGCGAGCGCACACGTCGCAGCACGCTTACCACACGGCGGAGCTGAGCGATCTGCCGGCTGCATTGCCCGCAGCTGCTCAGATGATCGTGTACGCGCCGCAAATCCTGTGGGGATAGCTCGCGGTCAAGATAGGCAGAGAGGCGATCTTGGGCGAAGCGGTGTTCTCGCGACGCCCCGCGTCCCGCTCTGCGACGCGCGATCCTCATGGGTGCGCTCGTGGTGTGACTGCAGCTAGCCATCGCTACGCATGTACTGCACCATCGCCCCGACGTTCGCGAAGGACATCGTGACACCGTTGTCGGTGCAGGTGACCGAGGGCGGATTGTCGCGTTGACCGAGGCTGGCGTGCGCGCACGAGGACACGTGCTGTCCGAGCGGCGGCGAAGCCGCGGCCAGCGCTGATCCTGCTGAGGCGCCCCAAATAGCGGCGGTCGATACGAGGGCTAGGGTCAGGCGTCGGGTGCTCATGGTGATCTCCTATCTGGGTCGCGTGCGGTCGATTTAGGTGCTTTCGGTCCGAGTTCGCGCCCTCATTCGCGCGGCAGCCGTGCCGATCTATCAACATCGATCGAGCATCAGCTGCGGCGGTGAAGAAGCAGTGAACGCGGTCTGCGATTACGGTGAAGCACGCCGCGCGCGCCATGCGCGGGGTTCGACACCCGCCAACTGGGCATTGTCGTGCCGTTTCTCCAGCGAGCGGCCGCAAGGGGAACGCGAGCGGCAACGAGCCGGCGTAATCGTTCACCGACCACGCTTGGAATCTGCAGCTTCAGCGGCGGGGTATCCGGCGGCAGGCGGCGAAGCTCATTGAGCAGGCGCGCCAGGCGATGGCCGCCGGCCGCGAGGACCTTGCGCGCGCTGCTCTCGAGCGCAAGCATCTGGCTGAGGGTGAGATGGGGTCGCTGGACGAGCAACTCCCACCGCTCGAGCAGCAACAGCGGCAGCTGACCGATTCGGGGTAGACGCTGCGGGTCGAGGTCGAGGAGGCCTTCCGGACCCATAACGCCAGCTGTATCCGCAGCCGCTCGCGCATATCCGTCCACCGGTACGTCGCTGGCAGCCGAGGACCTGCGCGCATCGGATCTGATCCTGGCCGCCGCCGGACACCTCGTTCGCCGGGGTGGCGCGAGAGTCTCACGGGCGTCATCTGCTTCCGGCCGTCGACGACCGCGCCGGCGCGACCGGCGACTAGCGTCCGTGGCCTCTGCTCAGATCGGCGTTCCCCAGAGTGGGAACCAGCGCTCGAGCTCGGTCTCGATCGGCAGTTCGTTCCCTACCTGCGCCTTGATGACCAGTTCGCGCTCTGTGTCGCGCTGCTGCTCACCGGGGGCTGGAACGAAGGGGTAGAAAGCTCCGCGTTTGAAGTTGTAGATCCAGTAGACATGTCGGGCCTGCGCATCGGAGAACGCGAAGACGGCGCACAGCAGTCGCTCGCCATAGCCGCCGGCTTCGATCGCGGAGGCGACCGCGTGCACGCCTACGGTCAGATCCTCCAAACCCGAGCCGCGGAGCACCAGCCAGCGGAACCCAAAGCTGTCATCGGAGGTCTCGACGACGGTGCCGCTGTCGCTCGCGGTGGCGCGTACCACCTCCTCCATGTCGCGGACGATCGCGTCGAAGTCCGCCGTGGCCAGCGCCTGGAAGACCACAGCCGCCGACTTGCTGGACTGCATTCCCAGCGTCTCGAACGTCACATAGGCGGTGCTTATCGCGAACAGCCGGTCCGCGGCCGGTCCAGCCAGCTTGCGGCGCCCGGTGATGATTTCGCGCAGACCCACTTGCTGGCCAGCTTACCTTGCTGCTGGCCGCATGAGGCAGCGGCCGGGGGCGTCCGTGCCGGGGAGGATTCCACGTTTCCAAAGTGGGCGAGGCGGCTGGTTTGGCTGCACACACGCCGGCGCTGCGGCCGAGGCACACCAAACGGAGACCGCCCGCGCGGATGGTCGGCAGTCCGCCTCCAACATGGTGCGGCACACGGACCCGCCGCGGCGTAGCGGTCACGCTGAACGACCGCTGGCGACGAGCCGGTTGCTGGAGGTCACGTACAGGATCAGGTTGGCAGGCGCGGGCCTGCCGTCAAACTTCGAGCGCTCCCAGCGGGTTGATCCCCACGGCCCAGGCACACCGGAGCCGGCGGTATCGGCCCTGTCATCGCACGTCGCATGTCCGTGGTCAGCGCCACCACCGAGCGCTTAGTTGAAGGGCTGGCCTCGGGTGTTTCACCGGATCCGCGCCGCGCCTTCATGGGTCCTTCATTGCAGGCGCCGACACTCGCTCCTATAGGAGAAATGGCATGAGCTGCACAACCATCATCTTCATCGCTCCGATCCGTGAGGATGCAGGTGCGCGCGGGCGGCCACGGCGGCTTCGGCAGTCCCGGCACACGACCCGGCTCATTTACCCGGGGTGGGCGCGATGACGGCTGATTGGATCGTCGCGATCGCGGCCCTGGCGGCGGTCATCACCGTTTGGGCGCTGCTAATCGTCCATCGCGGCAGGTCCGAGTTCTACCCGCGCAGGCACCACACCCGGACTGCGCCTTCGCCTCAAGTGCGGCAGATCCGGATCAGCGGCTCGTATCACCCGTCCGAGGTCCACGTGAGCGCGGGTCAGCCGACACGGCTGATCTTCCGCCGGGAGGAGACCGCGCCGTGCTCTGAGCGTGTGGTGTTCCCGGATTTCGGGATCAGCCTGACGTTGCCGGCCTACGAAGACGTGGCGGTCGACCTGCCCGCGAGCGAGCCTGGTGAGCACGAGTTCATGTGTGAGATGGAGATGCTCCGCGGCAGGCTCGTGATCGACCGTGTCGACGCGCATCGGGCTAGCCCGCGTGAGGTGGTCGCGTCATGAGCGATTACGGCTACGGTACGTGGGCGCTCGTCGCGATCAATTCAGCGGTGTTCATCCTGTTCGCGCTGAGCTTCTTTCGTCCCAAGGGCGGCCGTGACTGGCGCGCGCTCGGCGGCTTCTCGGCGTTCATCGTGGCGCTGTTTGCCGAGATGTACGGGTATCCGCTGACGATCTACCTGCTGAGTGGCGTTCTGGGAAACAAGCTCGGACTGAGCCACGACGCTGGGCATCTGTGGGCGGATCTGATCGGGTGGAAGGGCGACCCTCATCTGACCCCGTTCCACGTTGCGAGCTGGCTGCTGATCGGCGGCGGGTTCTGGCTGATCGCCGCTGCGTGGGGCCGACTGCACGCAGCGGCAGACGCTGGCCGGCTCGCCACCGACGGGCCGTACGCCCATGTTCGCCACCCTCAGTATGCGGGCTTCATAGCGATCATGGTCGGCTTCCTGTTGCAGTGGCCGACGCTGCTCACCCTGGTGATGTTCCCGGTGCTGGTTGTCGTCTACCGACGCCTGGCGACCCGCGAGGAGCGCGACGTCGCAGACGCGTTCGGTGCCGAATGGGACGTGTACGCGGCAGAGATGCCGCGCTTCGTCCCCCGGCTTCGCCACGACCGCGGCGCCGTAACTCCGGACCGGGACAGACAGGCGAACCGCGTCGACGCTGATCCGCAACGCACCCACCCCGGAGGATGACGATGTCAGCGATGACGACCACACCCATCGGTCGCGCCGAGAGCGCCGTGTCGCGCCCGCCAACCCCGCGGACAATCAGACAGCGGGCCGCCGCACTGATCTCAGCAGCGGTCGCCGCCGGGCTCGGAGTGCTGCCGCACATTCTGCACCACGTAGGCCCACTCGCCGGCGCCGCGCTGCTGGCCGGCACCGCGGGCACATTGCTGTTCGGCGCCATTGGTCTCATCGCGGCGATCCCTTTTCTGCTGCGAGTGCACCGCCGCTGCGGCAACTGGCGGGTACCGGCGGCGCTGCTGGCCACCTTCGCCGTGACGTTCACACTCTCGGCTTTGGTGATCGGCCCGGCGATCAGCGGAAGCGGGGCCGGCAACGGCAAGCCCACAACCACACAGACGACGCCCGGTGCTCCGACCGGCGACAGCCATGCCGCGCACCACCAATGACGCCTTGTGGAACACGACTGCAAAGGAGGCAAACATGAACTCCGTGATCCCGCCACGAGGTGACCGGCAGAACCAGGCAGCACGTTTGGCGCTGAAGGCCTGGACGCCGTCGGCCTGTTCGTCGGCTACGAATGTTGATGTCGGGCTGGCAAAGATGTGCGCGGCCCGTGACATGGTCCCCGCCGCCAGTTAGCCGCTGCGGACCGTGATCCGACGGTGACAGCCCCGACCGCAGCACCTCCAGTCGCAGCAGCCCCACCGGCGTGACCGTGGCCGGTCCGCAGGTGCATGAGCGGCATCCGCCTATCAGGGATTGTCGCGACGGTCATCTCAACGCTCCTTTGTGTTACGAGACAGCGTTGAGGAGCGCAGCGACTCGGCCTGAACGCCAGCCGCCGATTCGGTGAGCAGGCTGCCTTGACCTAGGGTCAACCATCCCATCGTTACCTGCCCGTCAGTAGATACCGCTACTCGAAGAGGTGGGAGCGCCTCTTGAGATTCGGTGAGTCAGGTGTGGGTCGGATAGGTGCGCATCGCCTGAAGTTTGCGGTCGGCGCGGGTAAGGCTTTCGACGGTCTGCTCCCGCTGCACGCTGAGATGCGTGGCGAGCGCGATAAACGCTTGCGCGGTTGTGAGTGCGTCGCCGAGCGCGTCGTGTGGCGTGTGTACCGGCAGGCCGAGTGAATATGCGAGCTCGCTCAGCGACAGCTCGCGCGGAGCGCGCCCGTCGCGCTCGCCCAGCCAGAGCTGCCCGATGACGTTGGTGTCGGCGATCCGGGCTCGCAGACGCAACTGTTTTGCGCGCAAGGCACGGGCGAGGAATGCCGTTTCGATTCGTGCGGCGTGGGCGACCAGCACGCGACCGGTGATCGCCTCGATCAGGGGCTCGATTGCCTCGGGTAACGGGGCAGCGTCTTCGAGATCGACGGGACGCAGCCCGTGAACTCTGATCGACGCCTCCTCAACGGGCCCTGTCGGACGCACCAGTCCCGTTGTGGCGCCCGCCAGCTGTACGCGTCCGTGGTCTATCGAAATCGCGCCGAAGGAGAGGATCTCGTGTCGTGCCGGATCCAGTCCGCTGAGCTCGAGATCGACCACGCACCAGGAGGCTTCGGTCCACGCCGTTCGCGGAGGAGGGAGCGGGTTGGTCGCGTACGCGGCGGCGACGGGTCCAAGGTTGCGACGGGATCGGCGTGTCAACGTGCGCCTAGCGAGAGCTCGGTCGACAACCGTTGTTGGACGGCGCCTACAGCTCGAAATGCGGTCTTCAGGTGACGGCGGGTCAGGTCACTGAGCGACCGTGGGTCGATGTGATCGTCTGGGAGCGATCCCGCGCGTAACTGTTCGATCTGGTGCGCGAGCCGTAGCTCGGTGAGCAGCTCGAACGCATCCTCGAGTGTCTGCACATCCGAGGTTGACAGCGTGCCAGCTTCGCCGGCGCCGCGGAGTCGATCGCGGGTGGATAGGGTCGTGACGCCGGCGGCGATCCCAGCCCAGCGCGCAAGGCCGACGATCGGGACGAGCCCACCGCGCTTGAGATCGAGTTGGCCTAGGTGCTCGCCGGAGTGCTCGACGACCAGGCCGCGCATGAAGCCGGTTGGCGGTCGGTAGGACAGCGCGAACCGCCCCAGGAGCCGTAGCAGCAACTGGCTGTGTCGCGCAGTCGTGAACGCGTCGGCCAGTTGCGTCCCTGTGCCGCGGCTCCACACTGGGCGGTTGTCGACGAATACGGAGACCAGGATGAGCGCCTGTTCTTGCGTTGGGTGTTCGATCCAGCTCGTCGCCGCACGTCTCCATGACTCTGCGGATCTGACGACCAGTTCGTTGTCGGCGCTTACCCCCTGGCTGTCTCGCCTGAGACCACACTGCTCTAACTGCTCGGTGACCTTCGCCCCGATCTCGCAGAGCGCCCGGCGTGTGTGCTCCTCATCGCTTTCACCGGACCAAACGATCGCGTTGTCCATGTCCGACCCGGGTGTAGTCTCGCCCCGTGCGTGGCTGCCGAGCGCAAGCCAGGCGAACTGCGGTGCCTGCTCGTCCCAGGCCGAGGTCGCGAGTTCCACCAACCGGCGGGTGATGGCGTCGAGCACGATCGTGTGCACCCCAGTGATGCTCGTTGCGGCGAGGCCGGCGTCGTGGAGCGCAATTACCATCGGCGCGAGTTGGCGGGCAGCGGCGATCACCTGCTCGCTTGTGGACGCGTTCGCGATTGCACGGCGGAGGTGAAACGACGAGTGCGCGTCGGCGGCGACCAGGTCGGAGTCGCTGATGACACCAAGGATCTCTCCGCTACCTGCGATCACGGGACAGTGGTGCACGTTACGTTCCAGCATGTCGAGCAGCACATCTCCTGCAGCACGCTCCGGTCCCGAGGTGTATACGGGTGTGGTCATCGCCGCGCTCACCGGTAGGTCTGCCGAGACGCCGCGCGCGAGGACGCGTGTGCGCAGGTCGCGATCGGTGAGAATCCCGAGCTTGCCGCTGCCAAGCTCGACGACGAGTGCCGTCTGCGCCGCATCGCTCATCATCTGGGCGGCTTCGCGTATGGAGGTCTCGGGCGGGCAGATAACCGGGTGGTGGCGCAGCAGCGCAGACACGGGCTGCTGATCGACCACGAAGGATGTCGGCGTCACCGCACCCACCGCCTGCATGCCCGCGGTCAACAGGGAGCGGGCGACGTCGCGCATTCCTGCCGGCCGGGCCAGCAGATCGGTCGCCAGCGCCGCGGGAACCAGATAGCAGAGCGTGTCCTGCGCGGCTCGCGCCGTGAATCCGGGCGGAAGGCCCGACAGCATCGAGGCCTCGCCGACAAGCTCGCCGCTCTCGAGTAGATCCAGCATCCTTCCATCGAGCACGAGCTCGACAGCGCCGTGACGGATCACGCGCATATCCTTCACGGGCCCATCTCCCGGTGCGAAGATCGTTGCGCCGGCCGGATGGAACTCGACCTCTATGGACGCGACTACCCGTTCGAGTTCGCTTTGGTCGACCTGATCGAACGGCGTGTGAGCTGCCAAGAACTCTGCGACATCAGCAAGCGGCGGGCTGCCTACGAGCGGTCGCTGCGTGTGTCGGGCACCGTGGGGCATGGGACTAGCTTGCAGGCCCGTCGGCCGCCAGGTCTCCGTCACGGCCAACGTAGGCGCTGTACAAGATGAACCCGTCGCGCGCCAGGTACGCGCGCGCAACCTCGTGGAAGGAGGGCTCGTTGTCGACGATCGGGATCCGTTCGTTCATCGTCAACCGGTCGTAAGTCCGACGGCTCTGCGCAGCACGACCTGGACCGCGAGCGCCGCGGCAAGCAGCCAGCCGAGCGCGAGCAGCAGTGCGCCGGTTGCGTGGAACCTGTGGGCGAAGGCGCCGTCGTAGAGCAGGCGGTCGAGCGGGTAGCCGGGCAGCAGCCAGGCAGCGCTGACTGGGACGGAATGGAACATCGGGCTCTGGACGACACCGAGGTCGACCATGACCAAGAACAAGATCAGGTACGTGGCGGCCAGCTTGTCGAGCAAAGCGCCGATCAGCGCGCCGATTGCGCCGTAGATCAAGCCGGTCAGCATGAGCGCCGCGATCACCGGCGGCCAGGAGGCGGGGGTGAAGATCATCGCCATAATCCCGGCGGATACGAGCACTGCGGCGACGGTTGCGGCGACGAGAACGGTGATCCGTGCGAGGACGGCGTCATGCGCTGGCAGGCCTGCGAGCACGAGGCGTCGGTCGCCCTCCAGTGCCGAGCGCATCACGAACACTCCCAGCAGCGCGGCGAGGAACGCGACCATCAGTTCCGCCATTCCCGGTCCGTGCAGCGCCCTCATCGTCGTCGTCACCCACACCCCGCCGGGCAGCGCGATCGTTCGCGGTGTCGGCTTGGTCTCGGCGACGCTCCATAAGATCACATAGGCGGGGACGAGCACGATCAGGATGGACACGAGCGGACGGCGGCGCTGGTCGCGCAACGCCATCCTCGTCGCGGCACGCAAGCCGGTACTCATCGCGGCGACCTCACGCGTGCCGACAGCCAGAAGGCCGCCAGCGCCACGCCAAGTGCTCCAAGCGCGATCAGAGCGACACCGCGCCAGTCCACGAGCGGCGAGCGGTCGCCGACGCCAGCCGCGATCAGGAGGTTGGCCGCATGATAAGTGGGCAGGTAGGTTCCGATTCCGCTCGCTGCGCTGCTCATCTGGGGGCCGGAGAACGCGTCAACGGAGAACACGGCAAGGACCAGTAGCGACCCGCCGAGCGGGTCGGACACCAACGCGCCGACGACGGCGCCGATCCCGATGTAGATCGCGGCGAACGCGAAGATTGCGACCAGTCCGTGCCACGGATGTCCGATGCCGCTGCGCACCCACAGGGTCAGGAATGCCACGATCGTTACGATCGCGCCCAGTGCGAGCGCCGCAGCGATCCGCGAGAGCGCCACGCGCACCGGGCCGAGACCGGCGAGCGCGAGGCGCCGGTCAGCGCTCCGGGAGGAGCTGACCATGAAGTACGCGAGCGTGCCGGACAGCAGCGCGGCCGCCCAGCCGGCGCTGATCGCCGTCGCCGAGCGCGCCTGTAGCGTCCCTCCGAGCGCTCTTGAGAACTCCCCGAGCACGCTCGCGAAGATCAGCACGAAGAACACCGGGATCGCGACCAATAGCGCGAGTGTCAGCGGGGCGCGCAACTGCTCGCGCACATAGCTGCCGCTCGTGACCACAAACGCGCTCACCCCTCGACCGCCTTTCCGGCGCCCAGCTCATAGACGCGGTCGAGCCGGCCGCGCTCGGTCAGCATGTGCGAGACGATCAGTATCCCCATTCCCGCGTTGCGGCGCCGCTCTGACATATCCCAGAAGCGCACATACGTCTCCCAGTCAAACCCGGAGTAGGGCTCGTCGAGCAGCAACACCGCCGGGTCGTGCATCAGCGCCAGCGCCAGGTTGAGTTTCTGCCGGGTGCCGCCCGAGAGCTCCTCGACCCGGTAGCCGCGGTAGCGCTCGAACTGCAGCTCGGCGAGGAGAGCACCAACCGCACGTTCGCGCGCCGTGTCATCCATTCGGTAGGCGTGCGCGAACAGCTCAAAGTGCTCGTCAACAGTCAGCTTGTCCCACACCATCGGTTGCTGCGGGCAGTACCCCATACGACCCTCGTGCCAGACCTCACCACCGTCGCGCTTGAGCAGGCCGACGAGGATCTGCATCAGCGTGCTCTTTCCAGAGCCGTTCTCGCCGACCAGCCCGACCAGCTCGCCCCGGCAAACCATCAGACTCGCGCCCGCGAGCACGTCGATCCTGCGCCGCCGTGGGGGCAGGCCACGATGAAACGTCTTGACGACGTCCTCGGCGCGCAGGACGCAATGCCCGGGCATCGGGCACTCGCCAAGCGCCCGCGCTCGCTGCGCACGCGTGAGGCCGGGCGCGCGCAACGAACCTGATGTAGAGCCTGTGCTCATCACAGACCGTGTCTTTGGTCCGATCGAGCCGAGTTCACCGAGTCGGGCTCGGCGATGTGTGGCAGGGACGGAACCGCTGCGCCCGCTGTAGGTATCGGCGGCTGCTCGGCGCGCTGGGGCTGGGGGATGCCCGCGGCCTGGTAGGCGTCTGGCTCATCCAGCGTTTCATGTTCGAGCAGCGCGCCCGCGAGGCTGTCTAGTTGCTCACGGTGCACGCGCAGGGTTTTCAGCGCCCTGGTGTAGCACTCGTCGGTGATGCGCTTGACCTCCTGATCAACCAGCTCGCGGGTGTGCTCGGAGCTTGCGCCGTCCATGCCGGGAAAGAGCAAACGCTGATCGGCCGGGCCGGGAAGCACCGACACACGCCCGATCTTTTCCGACATCCCCCAGCGCCCGACCATCTGACGTGCGATTCGCGTTGCCTGCTCGAGATCTGATTCGGCGCCGGTCGTGATCTCGCCGTAGATGAGCTCTTCGGCGGCTTGGCCGCCGAGCGCTCCGACGATCCGTCCACGCAGGTAGCTCTGCCCGTAGCCGTAGCGGTCAGCTTCCGGGCTCTGGAAGGTGACCCCCAGCGCTTGACCGCGCGGGATGATCGAGACCTTGCGCACGGGGTCAGCGCCCGGCTCGAGCATTCCCAGCAGCGCGTGTCCGGATTCGTGGTAGGCGGTGCGGCGGCGGTCCTCGGCGGAAAGCACGATCCGCCGGGCTGCGCCGAGCACGATCTTCTCGAGCGCGTCGGTGAAGTCCTCGCGGGTGACTTCGATGTGTCCTCGCCGGGCGGCGCCGAGCGCCGCCTCGTTGATGAGGTTGCGCAGGTCGGCGCCAACCATCCCCGGGGTGGTGGAGGCGATCGTTGCGAGGTTGACGTCGTCCGCGAGCGGGACCGATCGGGTGTGAACCTTCAGGATCTTCAGCCGGCCGGCCTGGTCTGGTGGCGCGACCGTCACGCGCCGGTCGAAGCGACCGGGGCGCAGCAGCGCCGGGTCTAGTACCTCCGGGCGGTTGGTGGCGGCGATGACGATCACGCCCTCGGTGCCGGCGAACCCGTCCATCTCGGTAAGGATCTGGTTCAGGGTCTGCTCGCGCTCGTCGTTGCCGCCTGAGAACCCGCCGGCGCCTCGGACGCGACCGATGGCGTCGAGTTCGTCGATGAAGATGATCGCCGGCGCGTCCTTCTTCGCCTGTTCGAAAAGGTCACGGACGCGGCTTGCGCCGACACCAACGATCATCTCGACGAACTCGGACGCCGAGATCGAGAAGAACGGCACGTCCGCCTCTCCTGCGACCGCTCTTGCCAGCATCGTCTTGCCGGTGCCGGGAGGGCCGTACAGCAGCACGCCCTTGGGGATCATCCCGCCAAGCCGGCGGTAGCGGTCCGGGTCTTTGAGGAACCCGACGACCTCGGCAAGCTCGTCGGTGGCCTCGTCGATTCCGGCTACATCAGCAAACGTTGTGCGTTGCGCCGACGCGTCATAGCGTTTGGCTTTTGAC
>JAKAED010000008.1:35509-51833 GCA_021820105.1 Actinomycetes bacterium
GACTTGCCCATCCCGCCGAGCATGCCGCCAGCACCATGTGCCATCTGCCGTGAAGCTCCGCGCATCATTAGCACGAACAGGCCCACCAGCAGCAGCGTGGGTCCGAACCCCAGGAGCAGCTCCTCGAGCAGCGGCGTGCCGGTGCTTACCGGCTGCGCGTTGATCGTCACCCGCTTTGCCAGGAGAATCTGCAGCAGACGGTCGTCGGCGAATGCCGGCCGCTGGGTCATGAACAGCCGGATCGTCTGGCGGCTGTTGGCCCCCGGGTTGCTGACCGGGCGACGGAAGGTGCCGTTGATCATCTCGCCGGTCGATGAGACCGAGGCGACGTTGCCTGACTCAGCCTGTGCGCGGAAATAGCTGTAGGGGACCATTGGGCGGGTTGCGGTCTTCTCGCTCTGTGCCGCGACGATCCAGTTGACGGCAAGCATCGTCACCACAACCAGCCAGACCACGCCCACACCAGGGAATCCGCGTCTGGGGTTCTGGTCCTGGCCTGCAGGCTGCGGGGAGCGGCCGCCTTCAACCTTCCAAGGGCGATGCTGATGCGGCGACTCCTGGTCGGCCTGTCGCCGATGCGGGGTCGCGGCGGGTGCGGGAGTGGGATCTGGTTGGGCGGCCATGGCCGTTCAGCTCCTCAGCGAACCACAAGCTTGCCGCGCAGCATTCCCATGCCGCACGTGAACTCGTATTCGCCCGGTTGGTCTGGGGTGAACTCGACCGGGACCAGCTGACCCTCGGGTAGCTCGGCGGCCGTGTTGAAATCGGGGAACAGCACCTTCTCAGAGCACGCAGCGGTCTCTTGGCGAAGGAACGTCAGACGGACCGGCTTGCCGTGCTCGACGACGACCACATCGGGTGTGTAGGCGCCCTTGACCGCGATCGTTGCTTCCTGGAACCCGGAGGAGGTGACGCCGGCCGTGAGACCGTCGCCGCGTGGCCCCCAAAAGAACCATGCCACCGCGGCGATCAGCGCGAGCCCGGCGACCGTGACGATGATCTGTGTGACGGTCATGACTGGACCTCCTTGGGTGCCCAGCGGCGTAGCCGGTTGGCGTTTGAGACGACCGTGACGGAGCTGAATGCCATCGCCGCGGCTGCGATCAACGGGGAGAGCAACACCGAGAAGGCCGGGTAGAGAACCCCGGCGGCGATCGGCAGCCCGGCGCTGTTGTAGATGAATGCTCCGAACAGGTTCTGCTTGACGTTGGCCATAGTCGCCTGCGAGATCTCGACGGCGGTCGCGACGCTCATCAGGCTGCCGCCGACAAGGGTCACGTCGGAGGCCTCGATCGCGACATCGGCTCCCGTTCCGATCGCAAAACCGACGTCGGCCTGGGTCAATGCCGGCGCGTCGTTGATGCCGTCACCGACCATGCCGACCTTCCTGCTCTGAAGCTGGAGCTTCTGGACCTCGTGCGCCTTGTCCTGCGGAAGCACCTCGGCCAACACGCGATCGACACCGACCTGACGGGCGATCGCCTGCGCGGTCCGCTGATTGTCGCCCGTGATCATCACCACGTCCAGGCCGGCAGCGCGCAGGCGTTTGATCGCAGTGACCGAGTCGGGCTTGATCGTGTCCGCCACGGCGACCAGGCTGGCGGCGTGGCCGTCGACGGCGAGGTACATCGGGGTCTTGCCCTCGCCCGCGAGCCGCTCGGCGGAGCCGTCGAGGTCGCTCGTGTCGATCTCCCGCTCGGACATCAGCTTGCGGTTACCGAGCAGCACCGCCCTGCCATCGACGCGAGCGTCGACGCCATGACCGGGAACCGCCTCGAAGCTGTTTGCGCGCGATGGGTCGATGCCGCGCTCGGTAGCGCCCTGCACGATCGCCTGCGCGAGTGGATGCTCGGAGTCGAGCTCGACCGCCGCGGCGATCCGCAGTACTTCCTGTTCGCCAAAGCCCGAGGCCGGGATCACGTCAGTGAGGGCCGGCTTGCCGTGGGTGATGGTGCCGGTCTTGTCGAGCACGATCACCTGCAGCTGGCGGGCGGCCTGCAGCGCGTCGCCGCCGCGGAACAGGACGCCCTGCTCCGCGCCTTTGCCCATCCCGACTGTGAGCGAGGTCGGAGTGGCCAGCCCGAGCGCGCATGGGCAGGCGATGATCAGCACCGTCACCGCGACTATTACCGCGTAGGCGAGCACTGGCGTCGGGCCGAGGTCGAACCAGACCACGAACGCCGCTATAGCGACGATCATCACCGCCGGAGCGAAGATTCCCGCGACCTGGTCGACAACCCTCTGGATCGGAAGTTTCGTTGCCTGTGCATCCCCGACCATTCGCACGATCGAGGCCAGCGCGGTGTCTGCGCCCACCTTCGTGGCACGGAACCTGAACGCGCCGGTCTTGTTGATCGTCGCGCCGATCACCTCGTCGCCGACCGTCTTGTCGACCGGCAGCGACTCGCCCGTGACCATTCCCTCGTCTAGGCTGGAAGTTCCTTCGACGATCACGCCGTCGACCGGAACCTTCTCCCCGGGGCGGACCGCGACCAGGTCGCCGACGGTGACCTGGTCGACCGGAATGTCAACCTCAACATCGTCGCGGATCACTCGCGCGGTCTTGGCTTGCAGCCCGACCAGCTTGCGGATCGCCTCCGACGAGCGGCCCTTTGCCTTCACCTCAAGTGCCATTCCCAAAGTCACGAGCGCGACGACCACGGCGCTGACGTCGTAGTACTCCTTCGCCAGGCTCGCCTCGGGAAAGATTCCGGGTGCGATGACCGCGACGGTCGAATAGAGCCACGCCGCGGTGATACCGGTCGCGATCAGCACATGCATGTTCGCGGATCGGTGCCGCAGGGCCTGCCACGCACCGGTGTAGAACTGGCTGCCGGCCCACACGAGCACCGGCACTGTCACCAGCCCAAGCGCCCGCCAGATCCACCACAGCGAATCGGAGCCTGTCTTGAAGACCGACCATTGGTTCAGGCCGATCAGCTCCGGATAGGAGAGGATCAGCACCGGCACCGAGATCCCCGCCGCGAACCAGAACTTGCGCATCAGGCTGTCGTACTCACGCTGTCGATCGCGTTCCTGACGCTCGAGCGGATCCTCGCCGGGCGCCGGGCCGCCCCGCGGCATGTAGCCGGCGCGGCGAACCGCCTCCTCCAGATCATCCACAGACGCGGCCCGCGGGTCGTAGCGGACTGTGGCCTGCTCGCTTGTCAGGTTCACCACAGCCTCGCCGACCCCGGGGACCGCGGCGAGCTCCTTCTCGATTCGGGCTAGGCAGGAGGCACAGTGCATACCCTCGATCCCGATCCGCGCAATCTCCGGTCCCGCGATCGCGGCGGGCGCCGGCTCGTCGGTCTGGAGGGCACTGGGCCTGCTTGTCGAGCTCATCTTGTTCACAACCTTTCTCATCGTCCGACCAGCCGTCCGACGGCTCCCATCAGTTCGCCGATCCGCTCGTCAGAAGCCGACCCGTCGAGCGCCCCGTCGTTCAGACAGACGCGCACGTGACCGTCCAACAACCCCAGCGCTATCGCATCAAGGGCCGCCTGTACCGCGGCGATCTGGGTCAGAACATCGATGCAGTAGCGATCCTGCTCGACCATCCGCGAGACTCCACGAACCTGCCCCTCGACACGGGCCAGGCGGTTGAGAAGCTGGTCCTTCGATGCCGTGTAGCCATTCGCTGTGATGTCAGTGGGGCTCATAGATCCAGCCATTTCGTAGGGATACCGCGTATAGGTATGACCATCGTCGGCCGCTGCGATGAACCCGATGTGCGCACGATGTGCGGATTCGGTGAACGCCCGCCGATTAAGCGCCGAGTCGGCCCTGCCGACCGTCGGCCCGCGTTTGACCAACCCGGGCGTCCGCTTGTCGCGCGCGCGAACGAGCCTGGACCGTCAGCGCCTCCGACGCCGCTGCCCGATTGAGACGGTAGGCGACCGGCAGCAGCGTCGCGGCCTGCAACTCACTCAGCGAGATGACGCTAATAGCCAGCGACCAACAATCCTCTAACCACAGGATGGTCTCGTCGGCGAGGTCAGCGACCGATACGACGCGCAGCAGGCGCCGACCATCGCTCAGGTAACTTCCTGCGGCTGGTGCTCTTACCTCACACCGGCGTGCCCGCAGGCTGGAACGTCGCTTCATTGCGGCCGCTTCGCCACGCGAGTGCCGAGCGTCGCCGGCGCGTTCGGGTTCGAGACTGACTCCCGCGCCCCAGCCCAGCCGGCCAAGAACGAGGACGGCGCACCGGGGGCACTGCACGAGAACCATTCTTGACACCAGATCGCCTGCGATCGTTCGCGCCGTGCGATTCCGTGTTTGGAGACGCGGCCCTCGCGCTACGGCGATCGAGCGGCTGCGATGGCTGGGTCGTGAAGGGAGAGATGACATCTCGGCGCTCAACGATCCCATTCGCCTCCTGAGGGTTCATCCCGAAGAGACCGCGGTGCTCTCTGCGGGTAACTACTGGCGGCGCCGCCAGACACGCCCGAGAAGTCAGTCAGGAATCCGTTCGCCCCGCGACGTCGCCGTCCTCGGACCTTCCGCTGCGGTGAGCGGGCTCAGGCGCGGAGCGAGAATCCGTAGATCGACCTGGACAGCTCTAATTGGTTCCGCGTATCGCCCACGCGGCGCCACCGTCATGCGGGTGTCAACGCGGCGGGAGCACGCCGGGAGCAATATCGCTGCCATGTCTCCAGTGGCTCACCGAACGAGCAGAGGCACGTACCCGCTGGCGTGAGAGTTCCTTAGTGGCGACGCTGCTGAGCGGCGACGCGGCCAGGCAACAGATTTTGGACAGCCGCGATTCGGGCACGTGCAACTCTCGGCTCACAACTGCCGAGGTATCGTGAAACGGCTGGCTAGCTCGATTGAAGACACGCTGCGCAGTGCTGGAGCTGCGCAGCGGCCTGGCGGCTCGGCAATCGCCCCAAAGCCAAGCGCCGTGGCCGGTGCCCCTATGCCTGATACGCATCCTCGGCTCTCTCCGGCCGACCCGTCCCGTGTACGTCCGAGGTGCGGCGCTAGCCGCTGCATTGGCATCCGATGGCTAGAGTCCGCTCTACGGCGCCGGCGAGTTAGACTCAGCCCCGTACGAGCACGGCTCGCAGCGGAACCACTCGAGGGCAGCAGCTACTGGCAATCCAAGATGCCCTGGCAAGTTGAGGGGCCTGTTCTGAGGTGGCTTACAGTTCACGCCTGCTGCGGCTGGGTGCCTGAGCGTCTGTCACGGTCGAGTCGTCCCGAAGACCGCCATGAGGGCGAGGAGCATCGCGATCAGGATCGCAGCCGTCGCAAGTCCGATCAGCGGGGCTTGGTCGGACCGTCGCCGTCGTCGGCGCTCTCGCAGCCGATGCGACGGTTGCCACGCTAGAGCAGGCGGCAAGCGATCGCTTGTCGCCCAGCCCGGCGGGGGGCACCAGGATGGCGGAGCGGAGCCGGCGCGGCGCTGGAGAGAGTACGCAAGTCTGGATTGTCCACGGCGAAGGGCGGCAATTCTCCGGCGGTGCTCCCGGCACCGCGCGTCTTGAGGGAGCTCGTTAAGGTCACCTTTCGCAACAGCACGCCAACAGCAGCTCGGCTCCGCGCAGCAAGCTTGACGACGATCCCAGATACCCGGACGTCTCATGGCAGACCGCCGGAGCGCGAAACGTCGTGCGCAGCGGCTTGGGGCAGGTCGGCGCCAGCTGCGTGTCCTGCAAACAAAGCCTTCGGGCCGTTAGTTTGGTTGCGCCGCAGGTGAGCGGGACGCGGCACTTCGTCAAGGTCATCGTAGTGGTCGCCCGCTATCGCGGATGTACTCCCTCGACTACAAGTCCAGACACGGGTCGGCCGCTGCACAGAGAGCCGGCCGACGCGGCTGTTCAGATTTGTGCGAGCAGAGCCTACGCGGCAGCTCGCGATGCGGGATCTCAACGCCGGCCACCGCCTAGCATCCCCGGCATAACCCCAACGCTCTTCGCGCTTGGTCGGGCACTCGCATCCAATTTCATGCACGGCTCCTACGTATTGTAGGTGTTCGGGCACGGTTATGCCGCGGCGCCGGTGCTCGGCGCCGCCCATACCTGGGTCGCCGCCCGTGTTCGCCTGGCATCCCAGAATGGTTATGCCTTGGCGACTGAGAGGTGGCCGGGGATATGGGCGGGAGAAAAGATGCTGCTTTATCCGACAGCGACTCGCCGGCGCCTGCGCGCACCACGGCGAAGCGCAGACCGGTTCTGCCGAGCTGCAGGCAATAGCTTGGCCGGTCATCTGGTAGGTGTCGAACGCTCGATCCACGACCGACGCCGTGTAGGATTTAGGCTTCGCATACCTCCGCCGACGGGCGACGGAGATCGAGCTTGTGAGGGTCACTACGCTGCGTATTCTCATCATCGGCAAAGCAGGAACCGTGACTTTCAGGCTCGGCCGGGAGCTTCGCGAATCCGGGTACACGGTAGACAGCGCGGGGGACGATGCGGAGGCTCTGTTTGTGGCTACTTGTAGGCCGCCGGACGCGATCGTTCTGGTCGATACTGATGCCGATCTGTCCGCTCTGGCGCTCTGTACCGCGCTCACCGATCTCTGTCCGCACGCAACCGTCACGTATCTGACCCCGAGCGCCGACCCCAATGTGCGCGTAGGCGCACTGGATGCAGGGGCGACCGACTGCGTCAGCATGCCATACAACGTGCACGAACTTAGGGCACGGCTGCGCGCACGACTCAGAGCCATCGAGTCCGCGACGGTGGCACGATGTGACGCGCCCCGCGGTGGTCCCGGTTCTCCGCGGCAAGTGGGAGTGACCTCGTGCCGCTCGCACTGACACGCTGATCAGGCCGGCTCGTTGCCGCCGTGCAGCGGAGGTGGGTGGCCCGCATGGTGTCCGAAGACCTAAGCTGCACGGTCGGAACAGCCCGGTCCGTTGATTGCTGGCAATCAACGGAGCACGGGTTGCCACGCGCACAGGTGCCAAAGAAAGGCCACCAACAGCGATCGGCCCAGGGCACTTCGACGGCCGGCCAGCTTCTGATGGCTGGCCGGGGAGCCCACCCGATCCTTCACGGCTACGTCATTCCGAGCGCTCCGCCTGTGGGAATGCATCGCTCACCACCCATCCGGCCCTATTCGCGCGCTTGCAACGCGGACATCCGGACACTCGGAGTGCTGGCCAGGCCGCGGATGGCTCGGCTGGTCTTCAGCGTCGCCGATTGCATGCCCTGTGTAGAGGTGAGGCCAGCGTTCCGGAGCCGCGGACACCCGGTCGAGCTCGCTCAGATGCTGCCGCCCTCAGCACCAGAACGCCTGAAGGAGTCGCTCCGTGGCAGGCCAACCTTCACTCAACTTGCGGCATCCCTTCACCAGGGCTTCACAGAGCGGTGGAAACCTATCTGACAGCAAAGGAGACCACCATGAAACGTCCAGACGTCAATATCAGTCCAGTTGAGCGGACCGGAAGGGTTGTGATCGGCGGTGCCGCGGCGGCGTTCGGCCTCGTCCTGCTATCGAGCGCAGGCACGGCGCCCGCAATCGTCCTGCTGATTCTGCTCGTTCTGGCGGGGCTGGACCTAGTTGTCACCGGAGCGCTCGGCCATTGCCCGCTGTACGCGCGGCTTGGACGCGCGTCGCGCCAGCCGCGCTCCGGTCACTGAAACAGGCTAGGAGCAACGCGATGAGCATTTTTGACACCCACCAGGACGCCGATGCTGACAAGCAGGCCGCACACGACCACGGCGGACAGGACCACGGCGGACAGGGCCACGGCGGGCACGGCGGTCATGGCGGGCACGGCTTGATGATGATTGCCTGCTGTATCCCGATGCTGGTGATTGCGATCGTGCTGGTCGCCACGGGTGTGGCTGGATTCGGGTTCATCTTCGCTGCGCTTGTCTGCACCGCGATGATGGCGTTGATGATGGGCGGCATGTCCCACGGCGGCGGCGACTCCAACGGGCGCCGTTGACGCCCGTTCTGTCTTGCCAACCGGCGCCTGTGTCAGGGCCCATTTGGCGTGACAGCACGGCGTCGGCCGTGGATACACTCCCGCGCAAAGAGCCGGAACTACAGGCGGCGGACAACTGCAGGCTGACGAACGGTAGGGGGAGCGGATGGTCGATAGGGGGCCTCTCTCAACGTCTGACTCGGAACCCCAGCGGGCGGTATCGAAGCGCGGATATGCGTCCGACATTGTGCGCATCGCCTTTGGCTTGATTTGGCTGATCGACGCCGGGCTCAAATGGCAGCCGGGATTCCGGCACGACTACATGAGCCTCCTGATGGGAGAATCGGCGGGGCAGCCGACCTGGCTGCACTGGTGGTTTCGGTTCTGGATCGATCTGCAGCACCCGGACCCAAACTTGTGGGCGTATCTCGCGGCCGTAGTAGAGACCGGCATAGCGATAGCACTGATTCTCGGATTCGCACGCAAGGTCACCTACCTGGGGGCGATCCTTTTCAGCCTCCTGATCTGGTCCACCGCCGAGGGGTTCGGCGGCCCATACACAGGACACTCCACCGATGTCGGCACCGCGATCGTTTATGCACTCGTGTTCGGCGCGCTACTCGCGCTGGACTATGAGCACGGTCCCAGCAGGCTAAGCGTCGACCGCTTGCTCGAGAGACGATTTAGCTGGTGGCCCATGGTCGCCGAAGTCGCCCCGCGCGAAACAGGCTCCTAGCCAGACTTGCGTCCTGGCTCTGATTCACAACATTCGCAGCGCGCGTTCATCGCACCTTCACGCGCGGGGCAGAAAGTGACGGTGAACAAACAGGAGCACAGCGATGAGGCACCAACCATCCACCAACACGAGCGCCGGCCCAACTGGCCGCGTTGCTGGCGGAGGGCTGAACACGCTGCGCACCACCAGCGAACACGTTTCTGTGGAGGAGGTTGCGATGCGAACCCTGAACACAACACCACCGCGCGGTTCAGACACCGCCACCGGCAGCACCGACGCGTCCGAGCGGCGCGGCTGCTGCGCCAAGGACGCGTTCCGGATCTCGTTCGGTGCGATCTGGCTGATCGACGCCGGCTTCAAGTGGCAATCCGGGTTCGTTCACGACTTCGGCGGGATGGTCAACGCTGCCGGTCAGGGGCAGCCGAGCTGGCTGCATTGGTTCTTCACCCTGACTCACAACGTATTCACGCCAGATCCATCTTTGTGGGCTTATGCGATCGCGTCGCTGGAGACGCTGATCGGAATCGCACTGATCGTTGGCTTCGCCCGCAAGGTCACCTACATTCTGACGGTGCTGACCAGTCTCGGGATCTGGGCGGTCGCGGAGGGTTTCGGCGGGCCGTACAGCTCCGGTTCCACCGACATCGGCGCCGCCGTCATGTACGCGGTCGTGGCGCTCGGATTGCTTGCCCTCAACTACGAGGCAGGCCCCAGCCGCTTCAGCGTCGATTACCTCCTGGAGCAGCGGATCGGGTGGTGGCACCGGGTCGCTGAGGTGGAGCGCCGCCCACGCCAAGCAGAGAAGGCCAGGCGGCGCCTACCGGCGGGACACGCACACCCCGTCAGCTGAAGGGCGCATCGCAACCAGTGGCGCCGGACAGCTGGCCGGCGCCACCGCTGCCCGCCAGTTCTAGGCCTTTCTCTCGTAGTTCCTCCGGTCAGTAGTTCCTCCATCGTTCGGGCCCGCCACAGTGCGGGCCCGAATGATTTGTGGCTGCGACATGTCTTGATCGTTTCTTGACCGACACGACCTGAAGATGTTGACCTGCCCGCAGGAACATCAACGCACATTGGAAAGGAGGCATGTGATGTGGATGTTCAACGGATACGGAATGGGAGCAGGGGGATGGGTGCTCATGGGCCTGTTCTGGATAGCGCTGATCGCGCTGGTTGTCTTTGCGGCGGTCCGCCTGTTCCCGACGAACGCAGAGAAGCGCGACGCTCCCGAGGAGAAGGAGAAGCCGAAAGAGATTCTCAGGCGCCGGCTCGCCAGCGGCGAGATCGACGTCCAGACCTTCGATGAGCTGAGCTCGAAGTTGGGCGCAGGCTCCTCGACAGGAGCGAGGTGAGGGCCATGACGAGCAAGCGGATCAGGCTAGCGATCATCGCCGCCGCGGTGGTTGCCGTGGGCGGCACAGCGGTGGCGCTTGGCGCCACCGGGGTCGGTGCTCCAAGCAGCAACTATTACAGCCACATGTACCAGATGATGGGATCGGGCTACGCCTACCAGCCATCCAAGCCGGCACCGGTCAACACTGTGGCCGGAGCGCGCGCGGAGGGACAGAAGTTCGCTGATCGCCTGGGCCTCAAAGTCGCCGAGGTGCTCCAGTTCAAGGACAACTTCTACGCCAAGCTCGTCGACGCCCGTGGAAACGGCGCGACCGAGGTTCTGGTTGACCCACAGACCGGACTGGTGTCGATCGAGTACGGCCCGGCGATGATGTGGAACACACGCTACGGAATGGGCCGCGCCGCCAGCTGGATGATGGGCAGCTACGGCCGGTCGATGATGCACTCCTACGGTGGCGCCATGATGGGCGAGTACGGCTACGGCACGACGACCGCGGGCGGCACCACAACCACCGCGAATCCGGGCTACGGCTACGGGATGATGGGCGGCAACGGTGGAATGATGGGCGGCTACGGCTACAACGGCGCGGGCACGACCACCAGCGGGTCGGGAACTAAGCCCGGCGCCACATCGGTGTCGATCACTGAGGCACACACGCTGGCCCAGCGCTGGCTTGATGCCAACCAACCGGGCGTCCAGGTTGAGAGCGGAGGCGACGCGTTCCCGGGCTATTACACGCTCGAGACGCTCAAGGACGCCAAGATCACCGGCATGATCTCGGTCAACGCCACCACCGGGGCGGTCTGGCCGCATTGGTGGCATGGCGATTTCATCGCAAAGTGGGAAGCGTGAGCCATCAACCTCCAAGCGGATCTGTGACCGGCGGGCCTACGCCCGCCGGTCTTCGCGCACTCGTGGTCGATGACGAGCCTCCGCTCGTGAAAGTCGTGTCGACCTACCTCGAGCGCGAGGGCTTCCTGGTTCAAAGCACAGGCGACGGAGAGGAGGCGGTTGTGCTGGCGCGCGAATTCGAGCCCGACGTGATCGTGCTCGATTTGATGCTGCCTGGGATCGACGGAATCGAGGCCTGCCGCCGCATCAGGTCCTTCAGCGACGCCTACATCGTGATGCTGACCGCGCGGGTGGAGGAGATCGACCGGATCGTCGGACTTTCAACCGGCGCCGATGACTACGTCACCAAGCCGTTCTCGCCGCGCGAGCTGGTGGCCCGCGTGCGGGCGATGCTCCGACGTCCCCGCGCCAGCCGGTCTCCTCAAAGCCCGGCGGTGCGGCGCTTCGGCGACCTTGAGATCGACCCGGACGCACGAGAGGTACGACTAGGGGCGCGGCCGGTCGAGCTGACCAAGCTTGAGTTCGACCTGCTGGACGTGCTGTCGGGCGAGCCCCGGGTGGCGTTCAGCCGCGAACGGCTGCTTGAGCGAGTGTGGGGCAGCGGATGGTTCGGCGACGACCACGTGGTCGACGTTCACATCGCCAACGTCAGGAACAAGCTCGGCGATGATCCGCGCAATCCGCACTACGTCCGCACAGTGCGCGGAGTTGGTTACAGAATGGGGGACGGGCAATGAGACGGCGACTGGCCTCGAGTCTCACCGTCAAGCTACTGGCTGGACAGCTCTTGGTAGTGATCGCTGGCGCCGGCACGCTGCTGTTGGTGGCGGTCGCGGTCGGACCTGGGATCTTTCACCGCCACGTCCGCGATGCGCTTGGTTACGTTCCCCCCGGGGTCGAACGCCACCTCAACATGGCGTACAACGACGCCACCCTGATCTCGCTCGGGCTGGCTGTCGGCGCGGCTGTGCTGATGGCTCTCGCTGTAAGCGCACTGGTCTCAACACGCGTCGTCAGGCCAGTCAAGGCACTCGCGAACGCGGCACAGAAAATCGCTCAAGGCGCCCGCAACGCCCGGGTGCACGCGCGTGGCACCGACGAGCTCGCACAGCTGGCGCACTCATTCAACGAAATGGCCGGATCCCTGCAGCAGGCAGAGGACATGCGCCGCCAGTTGCTCGCCGACGTTGCCCATGAGCTACGCAATCCACTGGCGACGATCGAAAGCTACGTAGAGGCCTTCTCCGAAGGGGTCCTCCCCGCCGACGACGAGAACTGGCGGGCAGTCCGGGGCGAGACCGCGCGGCTGAACCGGCTCGTCAACGACCTACAGGAGGTCTCACGCGCCGAGGCCCACCAGCTCGAGCTGAACCGCACCCGAGTCGAGATCACCACCGTGATCCAGGACGCCGTCAGAGCCGCCGCCCCGGCATTCGCGACCAAAGGGGTGGAGCTCGAGCAGGATCTGCCGGCGAGCACTCCGGTCATCGACGTCGACCGCGAACGCCTCGCCGAGGTCCTGGCCAACCTCCTGGCCAACGCGCTGCGACACACACCACCTGGCGGTCAGGTTCGCCTCCACGGGGCGGAGGCCGGTCAACTCGCTGAGATCGCCGTCATTGACAGCGGCGAAGGCATCGCCCCAGAGCACCTGGAACGCGTGTTCGAGCGCTTCTTTCGTGCCGACCCCGCGCGCTCGCGGGCCAGCGGAGGCACCGGGATCGGTCTCGCGATCGTCCGCGCGATCGTAGAAGCACACGACGGCACAGTCGTGGCCACCAGTGACGGCCTCGGTCACGGCGCGACGTTCACCGTCCGGCTCCCGGTCGCCAGCGAGCCGACGGCCGACAACAGACTCATTAGCGCGTCGCCCGATCAGTCAACCGGAGCGGCCTGAGCAAGCGCACCCCGCCGGTGGCGTCGGGCCTGAGCAGGCGAGCCAGTACGGCCTCGACGTTTGTCGCTCGTTGCAGACACGCAATGTGTCCTTTGAAGGAACAGGACCATGATGCGAACGACTAATCACAAGACTGTCCGGATCTACGTCGGTCACGGCACCAGCTGGTATGGGTGTGATTGGGGTGACATGGGCTACGGCTACCACGTGCACGCGCGTGCATTCCGCCACGATGGGCGTTGGATGGCTTCGTCGATGCGAAGCTGGGGGCAGTGGGGTAACGGCGGCTGGGGGCATATGCCCGGCTGGAGCGGCGGCGGTTGGGGCGGTCCGATGATGGGCGGTTAGCGCATGTTGTGATTCGCACCGCGCGGACGGTAGCCCGCCAAGGACGGGACAGCGGCGAGGCTGGGTTCTAGGCTCGCGGGTCGGGCGCGTCAGCGACTGCGCGTTCTATTTGCCGGAGCAGCAGTCATCGCCGCACGCGGGAGCGCCAACGTCGAGTCCCGGAACGGAATGGCAGTCGCACTCTTCGCCGCGCCACAGCTCAAGACCCTCTTTGGCGGCGACCAGCCCGATCGCGAGCGCAGCGACAGGGTCGATCCAGGCGATCCCGGCACCCGCGGCGATCACGGCGATCAGTGCAGCGAGCGCTTGGGCGGCGCACATCAGGTTCTGGATTCCTTCGCCTGAGGTCGCGCCCGAGTTAAGCCGCTGCCCGAGCCGCAGCTTCGCGAACCCAAGCACCGGCATAAGCACCAAGCTCGAGGCGGTCAGCGCGATCGCGAGCGGCGCGGCGTTCGCACGGGTGCCATTGAGGAGCCTGTCGATCGCCTCGTACAGGAAGTACGGAGTGAGGAGAAAGAAGCTCACGGCAACCCACCGCTGCGCGCGGCGCTCAGCGTGCTCTGAAAGCTTGCGGCGGCCGGTGAAGCGCCAGATCACGATCGCCGAGGCGAGCCCCTCGACCGCCGATGATGCCGCCCACGTCAGCACACTGATCGAGTTGGCCTGGATCCCGGCCAACAACCCAAGCGCCCCCTCAAGCGTCATCCAGAAAAGACTCGCCCAGGCCAGCGCCTTCGCATGACGGGCGGCACGCAACCACCCCTCATCGCGCTCACGAGCCGGACCCATCGGCACGACCGTCAGCGAGGCGGGAGCGGTAGGCGGGCTCACGCCACGACCCCCGCATCCTCCGCGGCGAATGCGCGCAGGAGACGCTCCCCGTGCGACGTAAGCGCATAGAGAACCATCTTGCCCTCACGACGAGAGGTGACCAGCCCAGCAGCGCGCAAGATCCGCGCGTGGTGTGAGACAAGCTTGTCCGAGCGCTCACACACCCACGCCAGATCACACACGCACAACTCACCGCCATCACGCAACGCCAGCGCGACCGCAAGACGCGTCGGATCGGCCAACGCTTTCGCTATCCCGGCCACCAGCTCAAGCTCAGCTACCGGTCGGCGCGCGCTGCGCAGCGCCTCCGCACGCGGAAGGTCCAAGCACAGCAGCTCGCAGGTCTCCTCAGCCATGCAGTCATTCTAACGCTCGTAAGAATGTCACTTCAGCAGAGCCGACTTGTCATGAGGCGGCGAACGACCTCCGAGTCGCCTGCCGGTGACGCGAGAGGATCCGACACGCTGCCATGGCGATGGACACAAGCAGCGACCGAAGCTTCGAGGATGACCTCCAAGCACTCGCCGCCCGACTGCGAGCGGACGACGCGTTCGCGGACGAGCTCTACTGCGCTCTGTGCAATGCCGACTGGCGCCACGACGACGGAAGGACGTGGCATGGATCGTGGCGTTACTCAGCGCAGCTCGTTGCGGCGCTGCGCGACCAGGGGGAGGAGTACTACGAGTTCTACTGGTCGCCGACCCGTGCGGAGGGGAGCATCTCCGGGCGTGTGGCTGCTGCGCTGGCGGAGCTCGGCTGGCGAGGAGCCGGCCACGGAAGCTCTGTTATCTACGTGTCGGACCCGACCACCGCGGGTCGCAAGGTCTGGGTCAACGACGATTGGATCGACGTAGCGAAGGCAAGACACGATCACCCGGAACTCTTCAAACCGCGACCGCGTCAGGGTCCGAACGAGCGATGATCACGGCACGGCTGCAACATCCTCACGGCCGATGTAACTGGCCGGCGCGGTTCATCTTTATGGCGCCGGTGTTCGTCATCTGCTCGCTGCGATGGCCGACGCGGGCCATCTGGGTGGCGTCGACGGAGCGACGCACGCGCGAACTCGCGGGGGTTCATTTCGGCTGACTCCGCTCTGCGTTTGATGATCAGCGCGACCGACTGGGGGTAAGGGTCTTGCCGATCGTGCCCGGCCGGTCTGAGACGCCGGAACACCGCTCCGTCGTTATTCTCGCTCGGGCTAGCCAGGCTCGGAGCTCCAGGACTGGGCATGGGTTCGGGACTCGGCCTAGCGGTGCAGCAGGGACGTCGCACGCCCTTGCTGGTCGGCCATTTGAGCGCGATCCTGATCTGCACGCCGTCCGGACTGGGGGGCGGGCGCAGGACGCCTGCGCTTCAACCGCTATCGGATTGGGACTCGACCGCGAACGGTCGTGCCAGCGCGTGGCTGCGTATCGACCGTTAGTGTCCCTCCGACCGCTTCGACCCGGTCGCGCATGTTTGCCATGCCAGCGCCTAAGCGGGTTGTGTCGGGGTCAAAGCCGGTGCCGGAGTCGATGACCTCGAAGTGGAGATCATTGTCGTGCTGTCGCAGCCGCACCTCGGCGGTCGCGTCCGGTCCGGCGTGCTTGACGACGTTCTGCAGCGCCTCCAGGCAGGCGAAGTACACGGCCGCCTCGGTCGCCTGTGAATAGCGGCCGACGCCAACACCGTGAACCATTACCGGGGATGTGATGCGCAGGGCGGCGGACCGAAGCCCGCTGATGACCCCGTGCTCACGCAGCGTTGGCGGGTAGACGCCGTGTGCAAGGCAGCGTAACTCCTCGAGCACGCCGTCCATCTGACCCTCGATCGTCGCGAGCAGCCGTTGGCCTTCCTGCGGGTCGTTCGCGAGCATCGCGGCTGCCTGCGTGAGCTTGAGTCGCAACCCAAGGATGCCCTGCTGCGCTCCGTCGTGAAGGTCACGTTCGAGACGCTGCCGAGCCAGGTCGGATGTCGCC
Organism: Actinomycetes bacterium; assembly: GCA_021820105.1. Lineage (GTDB taxonomy): Bacteria > Actinomycetota > Thermoleophilia > Solirubrobacterales > Solirubrobacteraceae > Palsa-465. The sequence continues at coordinate 51,368 of JAKAED010000008.1, forward strand.
ACGAGACGCGCGCGAGATGCACGAATGTGCTCAGCCAAGCGCGCTCGCTCAGCGACGAGGGCCGCGATCGCCAACCCCGTCAACGACACCGTCGCGATGAACAACTGCGTCTCAAGCAACCGAATGTTGATACTGCCGACGCCGAACGGTCCCAGAGAGTTCGTGGTGCCCCAGATCGCAAAGCCGCAGATGATCGTGATTGCGACCGTTGCACCGCGGAGGCCGAAGTCCAGTGCGGCCCATATCAGTGCTGGGAACACCAGCGCGCTGAGCAGCATCGGTCGTCCGAGTTGCAGGACGCTGAGCCCAGTGACTACCGCGACCATTAGCGATGCCTCCGCGGCGCGTGCCCACGACCAGGGGCGCGCCGGGAGTGTCGACCACGCCAGCGCAAACGGCAGCAGGATCAAAGCTCCGGAGAAGTCGCCCAGCCACCAGGTTCGCCACACATACGGCAGTGTGCGGG
>JAKAED010000129.1 GCA_021820105.1 Actinomycetes bacterium
CTCAGCACCAGCAACTCCAGCACGTTGTCGAATGTGGCTGAGTCGGAGCCCTCGGGCTGGATCACGGGCACAAGCTTCTTGAGGTCGTCGCCGAACAGTTCGGACTCAAGCTGGGACTCACGTGCGCGCATCCAGTTGGCGTTGCCGCGCAGGGTGTTGATCTCGCCGTTGTGGGCGATCATCCGGAACGGATGCGCCAACGTCCAACTCGGGAAGGTGTTGGTGGAGAAGCGGGAGTGGACCAACGCGATTCTCGAGGCGAGACGCGGGTCGAGCAGATCCTGGTAGAAGCGGGGCAGTTGCGGCGCGGTCAGCATGCCCTTGTAGACGATCGTCCGGGAGGAGAAGCTGGAGATCGAGAGGTCCTCTCCGGCCGCCCGCTTGATCAGACGACGGATCACGTAGAGCTTGCGTTCAAACGCGTCCTGGTCGGTGATCTCATCGGCGGCGGCGACCAGCACCTGCCGGATGTAGGGCGCTGAAGCCCGTGCTGTCTCACCCGCGTAGCGGTCATCAGTGGGAACGTCACGCCACCAGATCACACGCTGTCCCTCAGCGTGAACGATCGTCTCCACCAGTTGTTCCAGCTCGAGCCGGCGCTCGTGGTCGGTTGGGAGAAAGCACATTCCCACGGCATAACGGCCTGCGGGCGGGAGCTCCACGCCGGCGGCAACCCCGCGGAAGAAGGCGTCGGGTATCTGCAGGAGGATGCCCGCGCCGTCACCGGTATTGGGATCGGCACCGGCGGCACCGCGGTGCTCCAGGTTGCCGAGCGCCTCCAGGCCCTTCTCGATCACTGCATGCGTCGCCTCGCCCCACAGCTTGGCCACGAGCGCCACGCCGCAGGCGTCGTGTTCGTGGCTGGGGTCGTAGAGGCCGCTGGGCCCCGGCGTTGCGGGTGCTCGTGTCATAGGAAAGCTTGACCCGCCTGGCGGGCAGAGGAGAGAGTGGGCAGTGGTGCCTGAAGTACAGGCTACCGGGTTTGCGGAAAAGCTGAAGCAGGGTTAAGCGATCTCACAGACGCAGCTGCCGATACGTTTGTGCTTCAGATGGAACTGCCTCCGTTTCAGCTGCTGTTGGATCGCTACAGCCACGATGTACACCGCTTTCTGATTGCGAACGTGGGCATCACAGACGCGGATGACTGCTATCAGGAGACATGGATCTCAGCGCTCCGTGCCTATCCGCACCTGCAGCACGCCACCAACCTTCGCGGTTGGTTGCTGACGATCGCCGCACGCAAGGCCATCGATCTACATCGGGCTCGCGGTCGCGCAGCGGTGACCATGGCGGACTTACCGGAACACGGTCACGTCGATCGGCCAGACGACGATCCGGTCTGGGAAGCGGTCGCGCGGCTGCCTCCCAAGCAGCGCGCCGCGGTTGTGCTGCGGTTCCTGCTCGACGCTGAGTACGCAACCGTGGCCGCCAGCATGGGCATCAGCGAAGCGGCAGCTCGCCGCAACGTGCACGAGGGCCTCAGCCGGCTACGAAAGGGACATGGCTATGAGTGGACCGCCTGACCTGAGCAAGGCCCTTGAGCAGAGTGGCCTGATTGATGTCGCGTACTTCGTGGAGGACGGACCAGCGGGGTCCGTGCTGCTCGCGTCAACCTCACTGGGTTTGGTGCGCGTCGCCTTCCTCGGCGCTGAGCGAGCGGCGCTGGAACCCGTGCTGGTGGAACTCTCGCACCGACTGTCCCCACGCGTCCTTGAGTCGCGTCAACGCCTTGACACGGCGCGGCGCGAGCTTGACGAGTTCTTCAGCGGACGACGCCGCAGCTTTGAAGTGCCGCTCGACTGGGCGCTCGTGAAGCCCGGCTTCACGCGCCGAGTGCTTGAGTCGACCGCGCGTATCCCGTTCGGCCAGACGCTCAGCTACCGCGGCGTCGCGGCACTCGCAGGCAACGATCGCGCCTTCCGCGCGGCGGGCACTGCGCTGGGCTCCAATCCTCTGCCGATTGTCGTGCCCTGCCACCGTGTGCTGCATGCCGGTGGCGGCCTGGGCGGCTACACCGGCGGCCTTGAGGTCAAGCGCACGCTGCTGCGCATCGAGGGAGTTTTGCCCGACACGCGCGCAACCTCCACCTGAAACGGGTATCAACCCGCTGGATGGATTTCCTCGCGCCGGTCCACGCGATCGATAGCTGGCAGCAGCGGCACAGGGCACCCGCGCTCCTGGTCGCGACGATCAAGAAGTTCGGGGACGACCAGGCAGGCAACCTGGCGGTGACCGTTGCGTTCTACGCCTTCTTCTCCGTCTTTCCGCTGCTGTTGGTGTTTGTGACCGTGCTTGGGTACGTGCTCGCGGGCGATCCGTCGCTGATGCATTCAGTCAGCCACTCCGTGCTCGCCAAGTTCCCTCAGATCGGGAACACCATCAGCAATCAGCGGCTCAAGGGCGACGCGCCGGCGCTGATCATCGGGATCCTGCTCTCTCTGTGGTCGGGCTCCGCCGTGATGAACGCAATGTCCACGGCGCTGGAGCAGATCTGGGAGATACCGCGCACTGAGCGAGCCAACTTCTTCCAGAAGCGTCTGCGCGCGATTCTTCTGCTGGTCCTGTTCGGGGTGATGTTCGCGGTGGCAGCAGGGGCGTCCGGGGTGGTCAGCGGTGGCCTCGGCGGATCCGGTCTGAAGTTCGGTGGCTACGCCGCTTCACTGCTGCTGAACTTCAGCCTTTACCTGGCCGCGTTCCACTTCCTCTGCGAGGAGCCGCCGGGCTGGCGGCAGCTGATGCCCGGTGCGGCTGTGGCGGCGGTCCCGCTGACGATCCTGGAGTCCATCGGTGGCGTGTATGTGCACCATGTGAGCCATTCAGACTCGGCCTACGCAAACTTCGGGCTGGTCCTGGGGATCCTGGCCTGGCTGCACATCATCACCCAGATCAGCCTCTACTGCGCCGAGTTCAACACTGTGCTGGCGGGTCGTCGCTGGCCGCGGTCCCTGTTCAGCCAGCCGTTCGAGCAACCGGATCAGGCCCTGCCGCTGGGAGCCGCGGCGCCGGCCCACGCGAGGACCCGCGCTGAGTCGACGGTCACCGGCACAGCGCCCGAGGAGACCGACAAGCGAGCCGACCCCGTCACCAGCAGGCGCTCGCACCCCTCCTGACGGCACGGCAGGCGGTCAGCGGGTGGTCAACTCGAGCGGATGCGAACAGAGGCCACCCTGCGCGGGGCAGCCGTCACAGATCCGACGTCCCGGAGTCTCCGTCACCCTGAAGGAGTCTTCGCCCTGCGCGTTGATGGCGGCGATGCGACGGCCGACCTCAGCCTCCAACACCGGGACGTCGCTTGCGCTGAAGCGCTCCGCCGCCGGTCTTTCCGGCGCCTCGAGGAACAGGTGCAAGACCTCCACGCCCTCCGCTCCCAGCTTCAGGGCGGCCAGGGCGTAGATGGCGCGCTGAGCCAGGTAGCGGTCGGACACGACCGCCTCCGGGTCGGCGCCGTTCAGACGGTCGCTCTTGTAGTCGAGCACCAGCAGTTGGCCCTGACGCTCCTGAGCGATCACGTCAAACACGCCCGTGATCAGAGTCTCGCCAACCGGAAACGCAAAGCGCTGTTCGCGACGGATCCCGCGCAGCGCGGCGAGACGGCCAAAGGTCGTGCTGCCGACCAGACCAACCAGCTGGGCGCGGACGTCGGCCGGCATCGCCTCGCGCAGCGAGGGGTTGCGCACGTCAATCGAAGCGAGCAGTTGATGGACCAGGGTGCCGCGCTGGGCGGCGCTCAGGCCGCCTCGGGTTGGCGCGTTCTGGACACCGCCGGCCTGCGCAGACTCATCGCCAAGCGCGGGCGTGGGCAGCTCCGGCAACCCCAGGACGCGCTGAACGTAGAACCGGTAGCCGCACTGGTCGTGGAGCGCCAGGGCGGTGTAGGAGAGCGTTGAGATCCTCGGCTGCAGCGGATGGCTCGCGACCAGATCGACCGGTGCCTGCCAGGTGGTGCTCAGGGCCGGCGCCATGACCGGTGCGGGGCGTGCGGTTGCCGGCGCTGCTGGGGCCCGCAGCGAACCACCCCCAGCCGTCGTTGCGCCGACGAAGCGCAGCCGGACTCCGTCACCGGTGATGTATCCCGGACCCTCATCACCCTGGACGGGATCGGTCGCTGCCGTGGCGGCGCGCTCACCGATGTCAGGCACCATGGCGGTGCCGATCCAGCCGATCGGCGCCAGGCGGTTGCGCTCCGCCCAGCCCTGGAGTCGTGCCGCACCCGACAGGATCAGGCGTTCCCGGGCCCTGGTCATGGCGACGTAGAACAGTCGCCGCTCCTCCGCCAGTTCGCGCTCGCGCTCCTCGGCGCGAAGCTCGTCATAGTCAAGCGCGCTCACGCGATGCGCGTGGCCGGCGCGGCGCAGTCGCAGGCCCAGTCGCCGACCGTCGTGGCCCACCTTCACGAGTTCACCCGCCCGCGGCAGCACCTGACGTCCCAGGTCAGCCACACAGACAACCGGGAACTCAAGCCCCTTGGATCGATGGATGGTCATCAGCCGTACCGCGTTCAGCGACTCCCCCTCCACCGGCGCCTCACTCTCGCGAGCGCTGTCTGCCCCGTCCGTGCGGCTGCGCAGAAGCCTGACAAAGCCAGCCAGATCGCTGCCGTGCTGCGCCTGCCACTCACGCGCCAGGCGCAGCAGCTTGCGCACGTTGGCAAGTCTCCGGCGAGCGTCCGACCGCGACGCCAGCGACTGCTCGTAGCCGTTGTGCGCAAGCGCTCGGTCCAGCAGCTGCTCGACCCCGCTCCACGCGGCCGCGCGGCGCTCCGCCGTGAACCACGACTGGAACGCCTGCAGCCGGACGCGATCGGAGTGCGGTACGTCCTCCAGCGCGCCGGCGGCAACGAGCACCAGCCCGTCCAGCGACAATCCGCACAGCGGCGAGCTGTACACGGTGTAGAGGGCCTCCGTGTCCAACGGGTTGGCCAGCGCACGCAGGTACGCGACCAGTTCGATCACCTGCGGGTGCGACCAGTATCCGCGCCCCCCAATCACGTAGGTCGGAATGCCCGCTGCCTCAAGCGCCTGCTCATACACGTGCATGTCCGTGGTCGCTCGCAGCAGCACAACCACGTCCCGCGGCGACGCCTGACCTGCCGCGATCAGCTCACCTACGCGGGCCGCGAGCGAGCGAGCCTCAGCCAGCCGCCACGGGGCCGCCAGCTGCTCAAGCAGTGGGTCCTCATCGACGGCGGAACCGTCGCGGTCGGCGATCAGCAACTCAACCAGCGGCTCCGCAGCCGGGGGATCCACACGGCCAGGCGCGAGCGATCGGTAGTCATCTCCGAGCGCGCGCCCAAAGGCGGCGTTGACAGCCGTCAGGATCTCGGTTCTGGAACGGAAGTTGGTCTGCAGCGAGGTCCGTGCACCGATCCGCTCAAGCCGTCTTCCGCGCTCGGCAAAGAGCTCGACATCCGCGTGCCGGAAGCCGTAGATCGACTGCTGCGCGTCGCCGACCATCACCAGATCGGTGTTGGTGACCAGATCGATCAGCTCCAGCTGAACGTGGTTGGTGTCCTGCATCTCATCGACCATCACCCGTCCGAAGCGTGTGCGGTACCGCTCACCGATCTCCTGATCGCGCAACAGCTCCCGTGCCAGCAGCTCAAGATCTGAGAAGTCAACGGCGGCCCGCTGCCGCTTCAGCGCCGTGTAGCGCTCGCCGTAAGCCCGCAACAGCGCGTCAATCGCGTCACGCGCGAGCCCCGCGGCTCCGTCGCAGACCATCTCCTGAAGGTCCGCCAGTGCATCCCGGTACTCCTCACAGGCCTCAGTGCGCAGGGCTTTGGCTCCGTTGCCGAGCTTGAGCGCCTCGAGCTCGCCGGGCCAGGGACGGCCCGACTCCAGGACCGGCTGCACCTGCTCGAGCACCGCCGTCGCCTCCAGCACACGCCGACCCGGCGCCCTGATCGCGTCCAGCTCGCCCAGCACCTCATCCGCCAGTCCCTGAACCAGCAGACAGGCGCCGCGCACGTCCAACTCCGCAGGCGCCGGTGGCGCAGCCGGGAGCGTCGGCTCGAGACTCCCCCGTGCCCGCAGCTCCGCGTACAGCGAGGTGATGGCCGCAGCGAGCCGCTCAGGCCCATGTGCGGAGATCAGCTCGCCGCCCCCGTCGGTGGCCGCGGTGAGCTTGAGCGCAGCATCAAATGCCGCGCGCCGCAGCTCCCCCGCCTCCCGCTCATCCAGGACAGTGAACTCAGGGTCAAGGCCTGCGTCGACAGCATGGGTGCGCAGCAACCTCGCGCAGAATGCGTGAATCGTGGAGATCCAGGCACCCTCCGTGGCGCGCGCGGCCGTCTCATCCCCAAACTCCTGCAGCCGCCTGCGGATGCGCCCGCGCAGCTCCGCCGCCGCCTTTTCAGTGAACGTGATCGTCAGAATCTGACCGGCGCTCAGCCCATCCTCGCTGACCGTGCGCGCAAAGCGCTCAACCAGCACGGAGGTCTTGCCACTGCCGGCGCCGGCATCGATCAGCAGCTCTCCGCGGCGCCGTTCGATCGCAATCGTCTGCTCAGGCGTGAAGCGCACTTTCAGCTACGTCCCCCAACAGATGCCGGGATAGCTGCAGAGCCCATCCGGCGAGCAGCTCTCCGGGCAGGGTGTCAGCTCTCCACGTTGCAGACGGCCGGCGATCGCCACCGCCTCCTGCTCGATCTCGTCAAGCAGCGCGTCAAGCTCGTGCTGGCTGCGCTCGTCACGCACCACCACCCGTTCACCAACCGGCGCGCCCTCCGCGTACACACCGCGTGGACGCAGGTCATCGCCGCGCAGCGGCTGGTAGAAGCCGGCAACCACCTGCCGGCCGAGCAGTCGCTCAACGGCGAGCATGTAGAGCGCGACCTGGATCTGGAGGTCACTGACCCAGCGCGCCCCCGGCCAGCCGTCGCGGCGAGCGCCGCTCTTGTAGTCGCGCACGATCACGCGCGCCCCGTCATCTGGATCCACATCCACGCGATCCACGATCCCGCTCAGCAGGAGGCTCTGATCCGGCCCGCCCAGCTCGACGGCGGGCAGCGCGCCGTCAATGTCGCCGTCCAGGCCAAAGCGGAGTTCTGTCGCCAGCGGCGGCCACGTGCAGCCATCGCTCGCCTCAGCCCGCAGATACCGGCGCAGGTCGGCCTCGATCCCGCGCAGGACCGCGGCCCGTACCTCGGCGGGCTGGTCGGCGGCCAGCTTCGCCCGCGGCTCTGCGGCTGCCGGGCCGCGCATCTCATCGTGCAGCAGCCGCTCCGCCGCCTCCAGCGTGTCCGCCGTCAGTGCCGCACCGAGCCGCGCGAAGACCCGCTCCAGCACCGCGTGCACGAACGACCCGCGCGTGAGGGCGAGCTGATCAGGCTCCAGGCGCTCAGGGTTGAGCTGACGTTCCACGAGCCAGCGCACCGGACAGGCTGCAAACGCCTCAAGCGCGTTGGCTGACACGAGTTGTCGGTGGCGCACGTGGCTCAGGGCCTGGTCGGAGAGCACGCGGGTGACAGCGGGGCCGGCGGCCCGCTGGCCGCCGGCCCCGACGAGACGGTGTGCGGACGACGACTGCGCAAAGGCAACGGCAACGGCGTGCTCGCGCGCGGTGGGAGCCTGCTCCGGGCTCCAGGTCACGTCCGCCAGCAGCCGTCTGGCGCGCCGCTCACGCCAGGCGGGCACAAAGAGCGCCGCAATGTCATCCAGGAACGGTGAGGCGATCACAACGTTGCCGTCTTCATCGGAGCTGCGGTAGCTGAACGTGACTCGCTCGGTCGCGCGCGAGACACTGGCGTAGAGCAGGTAACGCTCGCGAGCGAGTGGATCCGCCGCCTGCTGCAGGACCACTCCCCCCTCCAGCGCCAACTCCCGTCGCCGCTCGTCACCAAGGAAGGGATCTGCAGCGGCCGTCTGCGGTCCCGGGAACTCGCCCTCACAGAGGCCGGTGATGAACACGCGGCGGAAGCGTCGGGCGCGGATCGTCAGCGGCTCGGCGATCAGGACCGCACCAGCCACGGCAACACCATGCGCGGCCACCTGCAACCCCTCCAACAGCTCGATCAGCTCGTCCACCGGTGGCGACTGCGCGGGCTGCAGTTGCCGGACCTCCTCAATCGCGTTGAACACAGCGGCTGCGGCACGCGCGTCCAGCTCCTGCTCAAACTCCAGGGTCTGTCCCCTGCCGAGATGCGGAGCCGCCAGCAGGTTGCGGGTCTGCGTGATGAGCTCAGTCAGGCGGTCAGGCGCGAGCCGCAGCTGCTCCAGGGCCGCAAAGGCGGCTCGCAGCGCCGGGCCGCGCGACCGCAGAGCCTCACCGATGCGGCCGCTGTCACGCCGAACCTGGCGCTCGAAACGATCAAGCGCGTCGGGCCGGTCGACCACGCCCGGGTGCCGCAGATACGCGATCAGATCCTCGACATCGCGTTTGGAGCCCGGCAGGAGCGCGTAGCGCGTGAGCCCGAGCAACGCTCGGCCAAGCGCGGTGTGGCCCAGCGCAACGCGGCGCGCGCTGATGGCCGGAACGCCGACGCGGGCCAGCGCCCGCTCAAACATCTCGCCGCGACGGCCCAAGGATCGGCACACGATCACGAGCTCGTGCGGCTCGGCGCCGGCCCGTAGCGCGGCCAGCACCTCTGCCGCGACCAGCTCCGTCTCCGCCCGCTCTCCGCCCGCCTCCAGCAGGATGACTGCGTCACCGGGATCGATCACGGGCGGGTCGGCCTCGAAGAGGTGACGCTCCAGATGGTGTAGCGCCGCGCGCGAGGCCGGCTCGTAATGCTCCTGCACAGCTGGGAGCTGGCGGACCGCCTGCGCCAGCGGGCGCAGTTCCTCAACCATGCCTGCGCGTGCCGCGAAGGCCGGCCGGCCCGGCTCGTAGGTCAGCGAAACGGTCACGGGAGCATCCACAAGGCGAGCGAGTGTCTCCACCGCGTCGAGCTCGATCGGCGTGAGATCGTCAAAGCCGTACAGGAAGACGGGCGTCATCCCCCAGCCGTCAGGTCGCTGCCTGAGGGCGTCCAGCGCGCCGTAGGCGAACCCCTCTGCATCCACACGTTCGAGCGCTTCGACCGTCTCCATGTAGCGCCGGTGAATCGACGCGAGTTCCCGCGCGTAGGCGGTGCTCCCGCGCCGCGTGCGAGCCCAGCTCTGCAGCCCCGCGGAAAAGCGCTCGGGATCGATGCGCGCCTGTTGGAGTTCGGTGATCAGCCTGCCGGCTGCCCGCGCAAATCCAACACCGTCCGCGGAATCCGCGAGCGCCTCCAGGCGCAGCGAGGCGATGCTGCGACGCAGCAGGCGCTCCCGCTGGATGGCCGTGAGACGGATGCTGCGGTAGCCGGCGCGCAGCGCGATCTCATCGATCAGGCCGGGAAAGGTGAGCGGGCGTCCCAGAGTCACGCCCGGCGCCGCCAACTCCCGTTCATAGTGCGCGACGTCAGCGGCGGTCGGCAACACCAACAGCGCATCACGACGCGCCGCCAGCGCGTAGGCACCCAGGACCTCACCCGCCTTGGCGGCATTGGCGGGGCCCAGCACAAGCGTCAGCGACATACGCTCAATGGTGACGCCGTGGACGGTCGGGTAGTCGCGCGGCCAGCGGGCCGCGCGACGAGCTAAAGACGCCCCAACTCTTGAAAAAGGGCCCGCGCTGTCCTGATGCCAAGCTCCACATAGCGCGCCGGCAGATTCTCATTGGGCGCATGGATGGCGGCGTCCGGCAGCGAGAAGCCCGAGATGATCGCCGGGATCCCGCGGTCGGCCAGGGCGGCAACGATCGGCAGCGTGCCACCGGAGCGGATCAGTTTCGGCCGCACGCCGAGCGTGCGCTCAAAGGCATCCTGGCCGAGCTGAATCGCGCGTGCGTCCGGCGAGACGATCCCGGGTCGGGCGGCGGACAGACGAGAGATCTCGAGTTGGGCGCCCGCCGGCGCCGCCGTCCGGATCAGCTGCTCGAAGGCAGCGGCGATTGTCTCCGGGTCCTGTCCGGGCGCCAGACGGATGGAGACATTGGCGACAGCACGCACCGGCAGGACCGTCTTCTCGAGCTGTGGTGAACCGCTGTGGATGCCGTTCACCTCGAGCGAAGGCTCGGCCCCGGTGCGCATGTAGAACTCGGCGGCAGCACGGGTGTCGGCTGGGTGCGCGCCCTGGCCGCTGAGCTCATCCTGGCCGGTCGGCAGTGAACGCCAATCCTCTAGCTCCTGCGGCGTCGGTGGGATCACGCCCTGGCGCAGCGACTCGGCCAACCGTCCGTCGACCGCAAGCAGTCCATCCAGTGTCCGGATCAGCGCGTGCGCGGCATTCAGTGCGGCGCCGCCGAACATGCCGGAGTGCAGATCGGTCGTGCCGGTGCTGAGTTCCACGTGAAAGTAGACCAGGCCGCGGGTGGAGATGTTGAACGCCGGCTGGTCCTCACGGATCATGCCCGAGTCGAAGATGATCGCCGCGTCGGCGCCACGTTCGTCTGCCTGCAGGAACTCCACGATCGAGTGTCCGCCCACCTCCTCCTCGCCGTCGCAGGCAAAGCGGACGTTGACCGGCAGCTCGCCGGCGCGCGCCAGCGCGCGGGCACCCGCCAACAGCATGTAGAGCTGGCCCTTGTCGTCGGCCACACCACGGCAGTACAGACGGTCGCTACGGATCTCCGGCTCGAAGGGAGCCGAGTCCCAGAGCTCGAGCGGATCGGGAGGCTGCACGTCAAAGTGGCCGTAGCAGAGGATCGTCGGCGCCTTATCTGGGGAGGCGCTTGCCGCAAGCTCTCCGACGGCAAGCGGTTGGCCATGCCAGTCAACGAGCTCACAGACACCGCCGGCACCACGGATCAGGTCGCGGACCCACGTTCCAGCCGCCAGCACGTCCCCGCGGTGCTCA
>JAKAED010000009.1 GCA_021820105.1 Actinomycetes bacterium
GCCCGCCGCCAGACGGTTTGGCGTGCCGGGGCGGCTGTACCTCCCCGAGCCGCCACATCAGCCCGCCGCCAGACGGTTTGGCGTGCCGGGGCGGTTGTATCTCCCTGGCACGTGCCCAGCTGACCGTCTTCGGCAGCGATTTCATCCGTGCCAACTGGCCCTCACGGGAGAGTCGTCGTTGCCGCGGGGGCCGAGTCGCGACGCCTTCCGGATTCGAACCGCAACGGCACGGAGGTCAAGAAGGTGTGCATACCGCCTCGTCCGCCGCGGAGCGGCGCCACGAGCGCCAGAGCCGCCAGCCGAAAAAGAGCGACCCGCAAACGCGGGCGCTGGGGCAGAGTGGGCGATCCAGGATTCGAACCTGGGACCTCTTCCTTATCAGAGAAGCGCTCTAACCGACTGAGCTAATCGCCCGATGCAGCGGGCATGTTAGCGCTCCCAAGTGGCACGGGTTGGCAGATGGCCTGCGAACCCCGGCCAGCGGCGGGTGCGCGCCCTGCCCCGCTGAGAGTATGACCTCACAACCGGGCGCGGTGCTCACGTCGGGTGCCCTCGGCGCGGACCAAGAGCGGGGCCGCGACTGGCCAGTCACGGCGAGCTTCAGCCAGACAACCGCTCCGCGAACTCAAGCGCCTCAGCAAGCGTCGCGAAACTCAGCTGCGCCGTGTATCCGCGAGCTCCACCCCGCACCTTGACATCAGCACCGAGGACCCTACCCAGCGCGTCGGCGATGCGGTCTACGGCCTCCTGCTGGTCAGGATGGCCATCACGCCTAAGGCCGGCGCCGCGTTCGCCCGTGGAGGCGGGTGAGTCGCCAGCGGTCCGGGCCCGCGACTCAAGCTCCCGGACAGACCAGGCGTTCGCCACCGCCTGTCGCGCCAGATTCCGGCGCATCGCGTTATCGGCGACCATTAGCAGCGCGCGTCCGTGGCCCTCGCTCAGCTCGCGACGCTCGAGCAGCTCCAGCGCCTCGTCCGGAAGGTCAAGCAGCCGGATCAGGTTCGAAACCGCAACCCGGCTCCGTCCCACTCGCAGACCGACCTCCTCACGCGTCAGCCCGAGCTCCTCAACAAGGCCGGCGCAGGCTCGTGCTTCCTCAACCGGATTGAGGTCCTCACGCGCCATGTTCTCAATGACCGCCAGTTCCAGCGATGCTGCGTCATCGTGGGTGCGAACGACCGCTGGAACAGCATCCAACTCAGCCATCTGCGCAGCCCGCCAGCGCCGCTCTCCGGCGATCAGCTCGTACCTTCCACCAGCAACCGGCCTGACCAAGACGGGCTGGATAACCCCGCGAGCGCGAATCGAGTCGGCCAGGCTCAGGAGCGATTCCTCATCGAACTGACGCCGTGGCTGGTGAGGGTTGGCGGTGATCAGATCCGTTGGGATCTGGCGGAGCTCCTCCTGATCGTCGCGCGGTGCGGCGGCCAGAATCGCGGCCAAACCCCGGCCCATCCCCTTGTTCTTCTCAGCCACGGGTGGCGACCTCCTTGGCCAGCTCGAAGTATGCGGCAGCACCCGCCGAGTGGGGATCGTGGTGAATCACGGGCTTGCCATAGCTCGGGGCCTCGCTGATTCGCACATTGCGCGGGATCACGGTGTCAAAGACCAGTTGTGGGAAGTGGCTGCGGATCTCATTCTGGACGTCCTGGGCAAGGCGCGTGCGGGAGTCATACATCGTCACGACCATTCCAGCGATCGTCAGCCGTGGATTGAGTTCCCGCTGGACCAAAGACAGGGTGTCCAGCAGTCCTGCAAGTCCCTCCAGCGCAAAGTACTCAGCCTGGACTGGCACAAGAACTCGATCCGCCGCAACCAGCGCGTTGACGGTGAGCGGTCCCAGGGAGGGCGGGCAGTCCAGCAACGTGAAGGCGAACCGCTCACGAACCGTACGCAGCGCCTCCTTGAGGCGGTTCTCCGATCCGGGGATCCTCGGCAGCTCGACATTGGCGCCTGCCAGGTCCGGACTGGCCGGCGCCACCCATAGGTGGTCGATCGCGCTGGCGACAGCGACCTGATCGATGGTCGCCTCGCCACTCAGCAGCTCGTAGACATTCGGCTCGATGTGCTTCCCCAGACCGACCCCGACGGTTGCATTGCACTGCGGGTCGATGTCGACCAGCAACGAGTCGTAGCCCGCTTCAGCGATGCACGCGGCAAGGTTGACCGCGGTGGTTGTCTTACCGACTCCACCCTTCTGGTTGGCTATTGCGTAGATGGCGCCCATGTTGCTCGCTGCAAGCTAGCGAGTCTGCGCGGGAAGAGCCTCGGATGAGATGCGCCATCTCCCGCTAAATGCGAGAAAGCGGATTCACGATCTTCCCAGTGGGCGCTTTCGTGCAACGCCGTCGCGTCGAGGAAACCGCTCCGGGGTCTCTGCGACCTTGACCACCACCTGTAGGTAGCGGTTCGTCGCGCTGGGGTACGGCTGAACCTTCCGCAGCTCACGCACCGCCATCCCAAGGACGTCCGCAGCAGTGTTGAGGGCCGCTTCTGAGCCGGGATCCAGCAGCCCGCACCAAGCGACCAGCGCGCCATCATGTCGGAGGAGTGGGGCCGCGTACTCTGCCACGACCTCAGGTGGAGCAAGAGCCCTGGCAGTGACCAGATCCATGGCGCCAAGGCCCTCACGCCAGGTCTCCGCGCGACCGTGAACGATCTCAACGTTCGGTAGTGAGAGCTCGGACACGGCCCTGCGCATGAAGTCGCACTTACGGCGGTTCCCTTCTAGGAGCGTCACGCGAGCATTCGGGAGCGCCAACGCCAGGGGAATACCCGGGACGCCGGCACCTGAGCCAAGGTCGGCTATCCGTTCAGCGGACCGGACCAACTCCAGATCTAAGGCCACCAGTGAGTCCGCCAGGTGGTCGTCGTGAACGCGTTGTGGCTCACGCACCGTTGTTGGGGCAAACTCGTCGGTCGCCAGCAGAGCACCAAAGCGCCGCAGTTTCTCCAAGACATCGGCGGGCAAGTCAAACCGCTCCCCAAGCGCGCTCAACGAAGACGGGTCCAGAGCCTCAGTCATCCGCCCGCCCCTCGAGTCGGTTCCTTTCCCGCTGGATGAAGGCCCCGTAGCGCTCAACCATTTCATCCAGGCGCTGAGCCGCGTGGGCATCCCTGCCAGCAGTTAGCTCCGCCTCAAGAATTGGTAGGAGGTCATGTACCAGGACCTGTCCCCGCGCCATCCACTGGTAGTACGAGCGCCCACCATGGTTGTAGGGACCGTAGAGCTTCGACCTTGGGAAGCGCTCCATGAGCCATCCGAACAGCGCCTCATGCCGCGTATGCATGCGCAAGGTGACCTGAGGTTGGCGGCCGTCGCCACCGAACGAGCCCTCGCCGATGAGTAGGCCCACAAGCAAGCCGCGGTCAAAGTCGTTGAGGCTCAAGCTGTTGAGGTTCTAGCGGGAACCTGTTTCACCGTCAAGAAAAACGTGAAACACCCACGTTTGTCTACACGCTTCGCTCAGCCGCGCAGTGGGGCGACGACAAGTCGCCGGTTCGGCTCTTGGCCCTCTGAGTAGGTCTCCACATCGAAGCGCGTCTTCAGATATTCGTGCACCACCTTGCGCTCCTGCGCGCCCATCGGCTCAAGCGCGACGGGCCGCCCCTCCCTGACCGCAGCCTCTGCTGCCTGATCAGCCACGGCCTCCAGGTGCTTCGCGCGCCGCTCCCTGTAGCCGGCCGCGTCCACGGTCAGCGGCTTGCGCTCGTCGACGCCGCGGAAGGCGATCCTGTACGCCAGGTGCGAGATTGCGTCAATGGTCTGTCCGTGATGGCCGATCAGCAGCCCCAGATCGTCACCCACAAACTCGGCTGACAGACCGCCATCTGCCTCCTCCACCACGACCTCTGCGTCCACCCCGACCGCATCGGCAATGGTCTCGAGGATCTCCTCCAGATGCTCGATCGTCTCTGAATCGCTCACGCCGCCCATCCTCTCATCACCTGCGCCGACCGGAGCGCTTGCGCTTCTTGCGAGCCGACGGCGGTGTGCTCGGGGTGCTGGTCGCGGCTCCCCCCCGACTCTTTCCAGATCCCTGGTCAGATTCACGCGCCCCACGCCGGGCCAGCAATCCGCTGAGCGCACCCAGCCCTGACCCTCTTGCCTCACCACCAGCATCACCACCAACCGAAACGTCTGCGGTAGGCGTCGCCGCCACAGGCATTGGTCCCATCAGGCGCTTGATCGTGTACTGCTGCGCCATCGTCCACGCGTTGGTCGTGATCCAGTACACAATCAGGCCCGCGGGGAACCGCAGGATGAACACCACGAACACAACCGGCAGGACCAACATCATGTTGCGCTGGTTTCGGTCCATTGTCGGCGCCGACATCAGCAGCGTCGACGCCACCTGCGTCCCGACGTACAGGAGGACCAGGACCACCAACGTGAGACCGGTGGCGTTGTTCGTGATATCAGGGATGAACAGGAAGTGGGCGCCACTCGCGTGCGGGCCACAGGCCACAGTCTGGCCCGCGGCCGCCTTCAGCGGGATGTGGTGCTGAAGCGCGTAAGCCTTCTGATAGGCGATCTCCTTCGCCTTGCAGATGTCGGGACGTAGGGTCGTCTTCAGCGTGTAGAAGAGGCCGATGAAAACAGGCAACTGGAAGACCATGGGCAGGCAGGACCCCAGCGGGTTCACCTCGTTCTCCCGATAGAACTTCATCATCTCTTCCTGCTGGCGCTGCTTATCTTGCTTGTACTTCTGCTGGATCGCCTTCATCTCGGGTTGGAGATGCTGAAGCTTCCGCATCGAATGGAACTGCCGCACCGCCAATGGCACGAGCAGGAGCCGCACACACACGGTCAGCAGCACGATCGACCATCCCCACGACACCCCGATCGTGTTGTGGAAGAAGCTGATCACGTGTGCGAACACCGTGATCAGGGGCTGGAAGATGTTTGCGGTGATGAGCATGTTCAGGTGCCTGGCGCCGAGTTACGCGGATGGAAAAGCCGCTGCTCATCGACGGGATCGAACCCGCCGTGACTCAATGGGTTGCATCTCAACAACCTCCAACCGGCAAGCGCAAGCCCGCGCAGTATGCCGAACTTCTCCACAGCCTGCACGGCGTACTGCGAGCACGACGGGTAGTACTTGCATCTCTGGCCCAGAAGTGGCGAGAACACTCGCTGATAGCCCTTGATCGGCGCAACGCAGATCGATCGTGAAATCTGCTGAAACCGAGTCACTCCGGATCCCTCCAGGACTCGCCGGCTGGAGCCTCGAGCACAAGATCCGCTTCCTCACCCTCGACCTGCGCCGAAGTACGTCTCTCGGCGACTCCATCAACCTTGTCGATCAGCACTTGCAGAGCGGCATGAATCCCACTCAGACCCTCCCGCTCAGCGAGTTCTCGCGCGGCAGGCCGCGCGATCACAACCGCGTCGGCTCCGACCGGGAGTCGGTCCGCCTCAAGAGCGAATGCTTCTCTGAGAAGCCGTTTGACGCGATTGCGGTCTACGGCGCCGCCAACCTTCCTCGACACGGACAGGCCGAGACGAGGCGGTTCGTCGCCACCTCGCGGAAATACGTACAGCACAAGGTCGCGGCCGGCATGAGACCGGCCGTTCCGCATTACCCGGTCGAAGTCGGCGCTCCTTGTCAGCCGCCCTCGGCGAGGCGAACGTGCGCCCGCCACGGCAAACCTACACCGTGAGGCGCTTGCGGCCCTTGTCGCGGCGCCGCTTCAGTACGTCGCGGCCCGCCCGCGTCTGCATACGCGCGCGGAACCCATGAGTACGGGCGCGCTTGCGTTTCTTGGGTTGGTAGGTCCTCTTCATGGCAAATTTCCTCGGCTCCGGCCGTAGTAGGCACAGCAGTATACGCGCAGTAGCTCCCGCTGCTGTCAGGGCGCTGCACGTCCGACCGATGGTGTAGCAGGCCGGAGAGCTTTTTCCCGCGCATTGCGTCAACCCCATCCCGCTGCCGCTGCGCGACACAGCCCGCCAGAGCTATATTCGCCACGCCCGGCTGAACGTTCCGGGACCCTCTGGAATATCTCGACTCAGCCGTTAGGAGCCGCTTGGAGTTGCCTGAGCACCTCGCGTTAGCCCCTGCCTGGCAGGAAATACAGAGCCGTCTGCGGTCTACGGTCGGCGAAGCCGTATACGACTTGTGGCTCTCAGAGCTCCGACTGAGCAGCTGGGATGGGCGCGTCCTGTTACTGGCAGCGCAGAGTGGCACCGAGAGTTGGATCACAGCTCGGTATGGGGGCCTGTTGGAGCGTTGCGCGTCGGCTGTGCTTGGGACGCAGGCAAAGGTCGCATTCCTGGGTGATCCCGCCGCCGCAGCACATTCGGCGCTCACCGCCGCGGGAACCTCTCTGACCGGTTCGGGGAGCACCGACCTCAACCCGCGGCACACCTTTGAGCAGTTCGTCATCGGGGAGAGCAACCGTCTTGCTCATGCTGCCTCGCTGGCTGTCGCCGAAGCTCCGGGCCAGGCATACAACCCGCTCTTCCTGCACGCGCCGCCGGGCCTCGGGAAGACACACCTGCTTGGCGCGATCGGAAACTATCTCCGCGGGTTCTCGCCTTCAACGACGGTCCGCTACACCACGGTTGAGGCCTTCACGAACGGCTTCATCGCTGCGCTCAAAGGCCAGGCGCTGGAGCGCTTCAAGCACCTCTACCGAGACGTTGACGTGCTCCTCATCGACGACGTTCAGTTTCTTGCCAGCAAGGCCAGAACTGAGGAGGAGTTCTTCCACACCTTCAACGCGCTTTACGAGTCCGGCCGTCAGTTGGTGCTGACCTGCGACCGTCTACCACACCAGTTGACCGGGATTGAGCAGCGACTTCGCGAGCGGTTCGGAGCTGGACTCGTGGCGCATCTCACATCACCTGACTGGAGCACGAGGGTCGCGATCCTGCGGAAGCGGGCCGCGATTGATCAAATACACGTACAGGACGACGCAGTCTTCGAACTGATCGCGGAACGGATCACCGACAACATCCGCTCGCTTGAGGGCGCTCTCATTCGCATCGTCGCCCATCACTCCCTGACGGGCGACCCGGTCGATACAGCCCTGGCGGCGCGCGTGCTGGACTCGATTAGACCGATAACGGGTGCCGGCCGCAAGCAGGATTCGTCGGCGGCCGGGAAGCGGGTCGTCACCGTGAACGACATCCAGCGCACCGTTGCTGATCACTTCCAGATTCAGGTTCAGGATCTGATCGGTCCGAGCCGCCTTGGAACTCATTCCTGGGCCAGACAGCTGGGGATTCATCTGACCCGCGATCTGACCGATCTTCCATTGCAGAGAATCGGGGAGGCGTTTGGCGGGCGCAATCACGCGACGGTGCTCCACTCCTGCAAGCGCGTATCAGACAGGATTTCTCTCAACACTGAAGACGCGCAGACGCTTCAAGAACTTCTGGAGACGCTCAGGAGTCAACAGTGACGACCGCCCCTGTTGACAAACTGAGCCGTTGGTCCTGGCGCAAAATCCTTGAAAACTCCCCACAGAGTCCGACTTTTCCACACGGTTACCGAATCTATGACTTCTAAACCCTCTGAAGGGAGTCCATCGTGAAGATCACGCTCGACCGCGATGCGCTTCTGACCCAACTTCAAGCCGTGAGCCGGGTCGCTTCGACTCGCTCTGCGATTCAGGCGCTCTCAGGCGTGCAATTGGCCGCTGTCGCAGGTGGCTGTGAGCTCCGTGCAACCGACACCGACATCTCGCTCCGTGTCCCGCTTGAGGCTCAGATTGCGCGCGAGGGGACGGTGGTGCTGCCCGCACGGCTCCTGCTGGATGTGGTGCGGGCTCTTCCCCAGCCGGTTGTGACGCTCGAATTGAGACCCTCCGAGCAGGATGTCGAGGTCATCTCGGGGAACGCGACGTTCCACATCCGAACGCTTCACGGAGAAGACTTCCCGCCGTTCCCGGAACTCGATGCGTCTGCGGCGATAGAGATTCCCGTCAGAGCCTTTGTGGAGACCGCCAACAAGGTTTCAGGATCCGCGTCACGCGATGAGACCCGTCCGGTGCTCACCGGAATCCTCGTCTCAGCGTCAGGCCAGGAGGTCCGCATGGTTGCGACCGACTCCTACCGCCTGAGCGTGAAGGAGACGAGCCTCGAGACGCCGCTGGATTCCGCCTTTGAGGTCAACATTCCCGCCCGCGCGCTCCAGGAACTGGCGCGGATAGCCTCCCACGCGGAGGATGGAAACCTGACGCTGAGCGTCAGGAACAGCCAGGTGGTCTTTGCGCTTGGGTCGGTGGTGCTCTCATCCAGGCTCATTGATGGCCAGTTCCCCAACTACCGGCAGCTGTTGCCTGAGACCTTCGAACATGAGCTCCGTGTCTCCGGTCCCGAGTTGCGCGACGTGGTCAGGCGTGTGAGCCTCCTAGCTCAGAAGAACGCTCCCCTACGGCTCTCCTTCGCTCCCGGTGAGCTCACCGTATCTGCTCAGACGCCTGATATCGGGGAGGCGCGAGAGTCGCTTCCCGTGAACTTCCAGGGGGAGCCGCTTGAGATCGGCTTCAACCCGGAGTTCCTCCGGGATGGTCTGGAAGCCATTGACGACGCCGACGTTCTGGTGAAGCTGATCAGCCCGCTTCGACCTGGTCTGCTCGAGGCTGGGGACGCGAGCGGCTTTGTCTACCTGATCATGCCCATCCGCCTGAACGTGTGATCTGACTCCCCGTGACCGGTAGATGCGTGTCGTCTCTGTAAGCGCCCGCAACTTCCGGAGCTATGAAGCGGCCGCCGCCCCGCTGGGCGGCGGCTTGACCATCGTCTGGGGCTCCAACGGCGCCGGCAAGACCAACCTGCTCGAGGCGGTCTACTTTGGCTGCACGGGGAGGTCCTGCCGAACCACCAATGATCGGGAACTGCTGAGATTCGGTGGCGAGGCGGGTCGGGTCGTCGTGCGGTGCGAGGATGACTTCGGAGCGCACGAGCTTGGTGTGGGATTCTCGCCTGGGGAGGCCAAGCGCATGTCAGTTGACGGCGCCTCGGTTGAACGGTTGCTGGACTCTCCCCACAGACCACTGGTGAGTGTTTTTCTGCCGGATCGTCTCGAGTTGATCAAGGGTGTGCCGGCACTCAGGCGGGCTCACCTTGATCAGTTCGTCACGGCGCTGTGGCCGTCACGCCTTGCAAATAGACGCGCCTACGCGCAGGCACTGGCTCAACGCAACGCGCTGATCGGCCGCGTGCGCTCCGGGGCCGGATCGCGCAGCTCCCTGGCTGCCTGGGACGTCAGGTTGGCCCAGGCAGGCATGCAAGTGATGGCCGACCGCCGTGAGGCGGTCTCATTGATCGAGCCCGCATTTGAGGATGTGGCTGAGCGCCTGGGCCTCGATGGTGAGCCCACAATCGCTTATCGGCCACGATCCCGCGCCACGTCAGTGGCCGAGCTGGCCGAGGAACTGAGTGAGCGCCTTGAAGGAGATGTGGAACGCGGCTTCACGGAACATGGTCCACACCGAGATGACATCGTCATCTCCCGGTGCGGTCGTTCGCTGCGCACCTACGGCTCACAGGGCCAGCAGCGGCTGGGGATCCTCTCACTGCTGCTGGCGGAGCGCTCCGTTCTGGCTGCGCACCGACCGTCTGTCCCGCTGATGTTGTTGGACGACGTCATGAGCGAACTCGACCATGATCGTCGCGCTGCACTCGTCGGTCTGCTGACGGAAGGCGGCGGGCAGGCCCTGATCACGACCACTGATCTCGATCACGTCCCAGGGGCCTTCTCATCAGGCGTCGCGCGACTCGCCGTGGCCGGCGGCGCGGTTGTGGAAGATGTCGGCGCCGGATCGGTTGCGCGATGACTCACCGTCGCAGGGCTCCGCGCCCCCTGGCCCTGCCGCTCGAGCGTGTCAGAGTCAGGTGGGAGCCGGCCTCGGAGCTTGGTCGCGCGCAAAGTGCTTGGGAGGACGTTGGCAGGGTGTGGCGAGAGGTTCTGGGCGCTCACGGGTCATACGTGATCGAGCGCGCCACCGCCGTCAGCCTGAAGGCAGGAGTGCTGACGGTGAGCTGCACCGAAGCGGTGGTTGCGCAGACTCTCGAGCTTGAGGCGGAGCGAATCATAAGCGGCCTGAACGAGCGGCTCGGAGGACAGCCGGTGCGACGCCTGCGGTGCGTCACGGGCGGGCGCTGAAATGACCGACTTTTTCCGGGTTTTGCAGGGAGTTTTGGGTACCCAACGGGGGTGTTCAGGGGGCGTTATGTGCTATTCTTCTGTACACCAAACTTTCACGCCCCGGCCCGCGACGGATGGTTGCGCAGCCGGGGCGTATCACCGTCAATCGGAGGATCGTTGACGAACGAAGACGGCGCCGCGCGCCCAGATAACGAGCAACGCTACGACGCCGAGAACATCCAGGTGCTGGAGGGCCTTGAAGCGGTCCGCAAGCGCCCGGGGATGTACATCGGCTCGACCGGACCTCGGGGGCTGCATCACCTCGTCTACGAGATTGTTGATAACTCTGTTGACGAGGCCCTAGCGGGGCGCAACGACACGGTGGCCGTCACCATCCACCCGGACAACTCGGTGACCGTTGTGGATCGCGGCGCCGGCATCCCCGTATCCACCATGGAGAAGGAGGGCAGGTCCGCACTTGAGGTCGTCCTCACCGTCCTTCACGCCGGCGGAAAATTCGGCGAGGGTGGCGGCTACAAGGTTTCCGGTGGCCTCCACGGAGTTGGCGTGTCCGTCGTCAACGCCCTGTCCGAGCGTCTGGACGCTGAGGTCAGGAGGGATGGGTATGTGTGGCGGCAGACATATGAGCGCGGCACGCCCACCGGGCCAGTCATGCGCGGAGAGCCGACAGAAGATCACGGCACAACGATCACCTTCCTGCCGGACGCGGATATCTTCGAGACGCTCGACTTTGACTTCAAGATCCTTGAGGAGCGCCTGCGCGAGACCGCGTTTCTCACCAAGGACCTACGCATCTCAATCACCGACGAGCGCGGTGAAGGTGGCCACGCAGCCTTCCACTACGAGGGCGGGATCCGTGACTTCGTCGCCTACCTCAATGAGAACAAGGAGCCGATTCACCAGAAGGTGATCGACTTCTCGGGCGAGTCAGACGAGGGCTCCGTTGAGGTCGCGATGCAGTGGAACGGCTCCTACCAGGAGTCGGTGTTCTCGTTCGCCAACAACATCAACACGCATGAGGGCGGCTCCCACCTCAGCGGCTTTCGCTCGGCGCTGACGCGAGTCATCAACAAGTACGCCCGCGACATCGGAGAACTGAAGGAGAAGGACGACAACCTCAGCGGGGAGGACGTGCGTGAGGGGTTGACCGCGGTCATCTCCGCCAAGCTCTCCGAACCACAGTTCGAGGGGCAGACCAAGACAAAGCTCGGCAACCCCGGGATGGATGGCTTTGTGCAGTCCATCGTCAACGCGCGCCTCGCGGAGTGGCTTGAGGAGAATCCGGCTGACGCCCGTCGCGTGATCCGCAAGGCCGTGTCCGCCGCGCAAGCGCGCGCGGCGGCACGCAAGGCGCGTGATCTGACCCGTCGCAAGTCTGTGCTGGGCAACTCCACCCTGCCCGGTAAGCTGGCCGACTGCTCTGTCAAGGATCCATCGCTCGCCGAGATCTTCATTGTCGAGGGCGACTCCGCCGGCGGCTCCGCGGTGGACGCCCGCGACCGCAACACCCAGGCGATCCTGCCGCTGCGCGGAAAGATCCTGAACGTTGAGAAGAGCCGTATTGACAAGGTTCTCAGCAATACCGAGATCCAGGCGCTGATCACAGCGATTGGCACCGGCGTGCGCGACGAGTTTGATATCGAGCGTGCCCGTTACCACAAGATCGTCCTCCTGACCGACGCCGATGTTGATGGTGCGCATATCCGCACGCTCGCGCTCACCCTGCTCTTCCGTGAGATGCAGCCGCTGATCGAGGCGGGCTACGTCTACATCGCAAAACCCCCGCTCTACCGTCTCACCAGGGGGCAGAAGCACCGCTACATCGAACGGGAGTCCGAGCTCGAGGAGTTGTTGCTCGGCGACAAGTTCGACAAGATCGAGGTCACCAACCACGCGGGGGAGCTCTTCAAGCTCACCGACGCGCGTTGGCAGCGCTTCACCCGCCTGCTGAAGCAATACCAGGGCTGGGCATCGGCTCTGCGGACCGCGCACGGTCATGGGGTCGTCTCCTTCATGCAACAGGCAAGGCTGCTGGAGGGGGGCGTCACCGACGTTGAAGGTCTGCGCTCGCACCTGGCGGCGCACGCATCGCCAAACGGCCACGCCTACACCACCGAGCTGCTCGCAGAGGATCCCTTTGAAATCGTCGTCAAGACGATTGAGACCAAGACCGGGCATGCGACCACTCACCGAGTGCGGCGCGCGGCGTTGGATGCAAATGAGTACAGCCGCCTGGCGAGCGTCCACCACGAGCTGGCCGCCCTCTCGGGAGAGCCGCCGTTTGAGATCCGGCTCGGCGACCGGACAGCCGATGCGCATTCCTTTGAGGAGCTGCGTGAGGGGATCCTCGACATCGCTCAGCGCGGTGTGGAGTTCTATCGCTTCAAGGGCCTCGGTGAGATGGATCCCGAGGAGTTGCGCGAGACGACGATGGATCCGGCGTCACGCACGCTCGTCCGTGTGACGATGGAGGACGCCAGCGCCGCTGACCGCGTCTTCTCGATGCTGATGGGCGACCAGGTTGAGCCACGGCGTCAGTTCATTGAGGAGAACGCGCGCCTAGTCAGCAACTTGGACGTCTGATCCAGGCTTAGATAGGAGTAGAAGATGGCGACGATTGACACCCTCGGTGGCGGCAACATCGAGCCGCGCGGGCTCGAGGAGGAGATGCGCTCCGCGTATCTCGACTACGCGATGTCGGTCATCGTCGGCCGCGCACTGCCGGACGTCCGTGACGGGCTGAAGCCCGTCCACAGGCGTGTCCTGCACGTGATGAACGAGATGAACCTGCGGCCCAACCGCAAGCACGTCAAGTCTGCGCAGATCGTCGGCGAGGTGATGGGCAAGTACCACCCGCATGGCGACTCGGCCATCTACGACACGCTCGTGCGCCTCGCCCAGGACTTCTCGATGCGGTACCCGCTCGTTGATGGCCACGGCAACTTCGGCAACGTCGACGGTTGGCCGGCAGCCGCCATGCGTTACACGGAGGCGCGCCTGGCGGAACTGGCCGAGGAGATGCTGCGCGACATTGACCGTGACACGGTCGATTTCGTGCCGACCTACGACGGTGGCACGCGCGAGCCGCTCGTCCTTCCGGCGCGCTTCCCAAACCTGCTGGTCAATGGCTCATCGGGCATCGCGGTCGGGATGGCGACCAACATCCCGCCCCACAACCTGCGTGAGGTTGTGGCGGCCACGATCGCCTACATCGACGACCCCTCGATCGAGCTCGAGGGTCTGATGAAGTACATCAAGGGACCGGATTTTCCGACGTCCGGGACGATCCTTGGTCGGGACGGCATCCGCGACGCGTACGCCACCGGCCGCGGCCGCGTACGCGTCCAGGGCAAAGCCCACATCGAGCCGATCGGGCAGGGCAAAGAGGCGATCATCATCACCGAGCTTCCCTACCAGGTACGCAAGAACGGTGACGGTGGCCTGATCGAGAAGGTCGCAAACCTTGTTGACGACAAGAAGATCACGGAGATCACTGACGTCCGCGATGAGTCAGACCGCCGCGGAATGCGGATCGTGATCGAGCTCAAACGCGACGCGATTCCCAAGGTCGTTCTCAACAAGCTTTACAAGCACACACCGCTGCAGACGACCTTCGGCGTGAACGTCGTCGCGCTGGTTGACAACGTGCCTCGCACGCTCTCCTTACGAGAGGTCCTTGGGCATTATGTGGATCATCAGCGCGAGGTCGTGGTCAGGCGCACCAAGTACGACCTGCGCCGCGCGGAGGAGCGGGCCCACATCCTCGAGGGCCTGCTCATCGCCCAGGACAACCTGGACGAGGTCATAGCCCTGATCCGCGGCTCCGCGGACCCCGAAGAGGCCCGGATCGGGCTGCTGGAGCGCTTCGCCCTCACCGTCGTTCAGGCTGAGGCGATTCTTCAGCTCACGCTCAGGCGCTTGACCGCCCTGGAGGCGGACAAGATCCGTGCCGAGCACGCCGATCTCGTTGAGCGCATCGCTGAGCTGCGCGCGATCCTGGGCGATGAGGCGAAGGTCTACGGGCTGATCAAGGAGGAGTTGCAGGAGATCGCCGACAAGTACGGCGACGAGCGGCGCACGGAGATCACCTTTGCCGAAGGCGAGATCGACATCGAGGATCTGATCGCCGACCAGCAGATGGTGATCTCGATCACGCACTCCGGCTATATCAAGTCGCTGCCGTTGTCCACCTACCGCCAGCAGCGACGCGGTGGCGTGGGCGTGATGGGAATGGACACCAAGGAAGACGACTACATCGAGCACCTGTTTGTCACATCCACCCATGACTTCCTGCTCTTCTTCACCAATCGCGGCAAGGTCTACTGGCTGAAGGTCTACGACCTCCCCGAGCAGTCCCGAACCGCCAGGGGTCGCGCGCTGGTCAACCTGCTGCCGCTGCGCGAGGGTGAGAAGGTCCAGTCGGTACTGAACACCCGTGACTTCACCGAGGGCAAGTACCTCGTGTTCGCAACCCGCAATGGGATCATCAAGAAGACGGAGTTCCTTGCGTACAACACCCCCATCAAGGCCGATGGGATCATTGCCATCAACATTCGCGATGACGACGAGCTGATCGCTGTGCGCAAGACAAGTGGGCACGACGACATCATCATGGTCTCGCGTTCCGGCCAGGCGGCCCGCTTCAGCGAGGACAAGGTTCGCGCCATGGGCCGCGACACCTCCGGTGTGCGCGGGATGAACGTCGGGCAGCCGGGGAACGCAGTGCTTGCCATGGACGTTGCTCGCGACGATCAGGAGCTGCTGGTCGTCACGGAGAACGGTTACGGGAAGCGCACCGCCATCTCCGAGTACCCCGCCAAGAACCGCGACACGATGGGCGTCAAGACCATCGCCCTCACGGAGAACAAGGGCGCGCTCGCGAGCGCGCTGGTGGTCCGTGAGCACCAGGAACTGGTCTTCATCTCCCAGGAGGGCAAGGTTCAGAGGATCTCCGTGCGCGACATCAGTCGCTACGGGCGGGCTTCACAGGGCGTCCGCCTGATGAACATCCGTGAGGACGATCAGGTCAGCGCCGTTGCGCTGGTGGTCGAGAGCGAGCCGGCCGCAGATGATGCTCCAGCCATCGCTGAGTCTGCACCGTTGGCAGACGCTCCGACTCAGGCAGACGAGACCGCGGAGGAAGGTCCTCACCCCGAGGCGCTGGACGAGGACCTTGACCTGGGCGACATCGACGGTGTCATCGCCGTTGATGACGACGATCCGGAAGCCGCTCCCGAGGACTGAGCCTCCTCAGGCCGCGTAACGTCGGGCGGCGCGTGCTCGTGCCGCCGCCGCGACCGTCTCCCGGTCGCGCGCTGGCGCCGCGGTCTGGAGGTCGGCCAGAAGGTGCGCCGAGACGTGGGCGATCTCCCGGACGGCTCGATCAAACGCTTCCTCGTTGACCTTGGAAGGCCGCGTGAAGCCGCTGATCTTGCGGACGTACTGCAGTGCTGCTGCCTCGATCTCAGCGCTGGTCGCGGGCGGATCGAAGTTGTAGAGGGTGCGAATGTTTCTGCACATTCGTGCAGCCTACCGCCCTGCACCCTTGCCACTGGCGCAAAAGACGAGGGGCGCCGTCTGCACGGCGCCCCTCGTAACTGCAACGGCTGGCATCGCTGCCCTGGCACTAACGTCGCCGGCGGGACCAGGCCGGCGCCAGAACAGTGGTGTCACGGTTGGGACTCCGCCAAGGGCGGTCAGCCATCCGACCTAGCGGCCGGACACCTCCAGGGTCCCATAAGTACTGTCAGACAGGTGGACCACCTCCTTTCTCTGGTAGTCACAACCTTACAACGCGCGGCGGCAGATCGGAACCGCATCGCATGGTTTCAGCTTCAGCGACCCTCCACCCACGCTTTGCGCGGGGTCAGGCGGCGAGCGGAGCGCTGCTGGGCGAACCCAGGTACTGCTTCCAGGTTGCCGGGATGGTTGGGCTCGCCACCTGGATGAAGATGTCTGGGTTCGGGGTTCTGGGCGGACGCGCCAGCGCCATTCCCGCCTGACGCGGAAGCGAGTCGCCCTTGCGCCGATTGCAGGGCGCGCAGGCAGCAACGATGTTGTCCCAGGTCGATCCGCCACCCTTGGACCGGGGGATGACGTGGTCCACGGTCAATTGCGTGCGCGAACCGCAGTACTGACAGGTCCAATCATCCCGTGCAAAGACGGCGCGTCGGGTGATCTTGCGCCGGTGCGTATCGCGCGGAACCCGGACGTAGCTGACCAGTCGGATGACCGCTGGGCGCGTCAGCGTGGTCGTCGCCGAGTGCAGTTCCCGTTCGGTCTGCTCAATCACCTCGGCCTTTTCCTTCAGCAGCAGGACGACCGCTCGTCTGACCGTGCAGACGTTTATCGGCTCGTAGCTCGCGTTCAGAACAAGCACCCGCCCACCATCAGGTCCGCGTCGGTGGTGCTCGGCGAGCGACGCGGACCGGGGCGGGTCAGGTATGGGAGATCCCATTGCCGCGAAAGTTTATCGGGGCGGCGGATGTTTCCTCGTGACTGAACCGTGAAGCTGAGTCAGCCTCCCCTCCGCGTGACGGACCCGAGACCCTGCCCGTCTTTGGGCTGCGGTGAGTCCCCACTGACCAAAGTGTCCGGAAATCGACCCACCAAATTAAGGGTGCCGCCGCCTGCGCCGATGGAAGGACTCGCACCCGCAGCCAGGGAGGACGCCAATGGATCAGCAAGTTCGATCAGAGCAGTTTCCGGGCTCGGAACGACGCCCCACGGACGACGACGCGCTCAGCGCGGAGGTCAGGGCCCTTGGCGCCTGCCTCCTGGAGCGCCGAGCCGAGGTGATCGCCCACAGCGAGTCGCTGATCCTCCAGGGGACCAGGCAGCTGGACAGCATCGTGCATGCAAAGATCGCGCGCGTCATCGAGGTCTCGACCGAGGCCTTTGCCAGATGGATGGCAGGTGAGTCAGAGCAGGTTGCACGCGACGTCGGCCAGGAGGCAGCCGGCATCTTCGGTCAGTTGGCGGTTCAGCGAGAGGCTCCACTGAACGAGATCGCCAAGCGGACCTTGCGGTGGCGGGACGCGACCAGCCGGGTCATTGACCAGATCGCCCACGAGCTCGCCTGCAGTGAACCCGCACGACTTCAGGCCCAGCGGATGCTTCAGCGGTCCGCCGACGTCACCGTCATCCGCCTGGGTGAGGCCTTTGAGGCTGAGCGGGGCGAGGTCGACCTGGAGTTGGCTCGCCGCCAGCAGGAGCTCGTCTTCATGGCCACACACGATGCGCTGACTGGCCTGCCGAACCGCACACTGATCCTTGATCGCGCCGAACAGTTGATCGCGCGCTCCCGCCGAACACGCAAGCTGTGCGGCGCACTCTTCATCGATCTTGACGGATTCAAGGCCGTCAATGATGGGCTCGGTCACGGCGCTGGAGACGAGTTGCTACGGGCCGTCGCGGCAAGGTTGGAGCACACGATCAGAGAGGCCGACACGCTCGGGCGCGTCGGCGGCGATGAGTTCGTGATCCTGGTCGATGATGTGGCCATGGCCGCCGGTCCCGAGATCGTGGCCGACCGGATTCTCGACACCCTGCGGCAGCCCTTTGAGCTCGTGGCGGCCCCGAGTGGCCGCGTCTCCATAACCGCGAGCATCGGGGTGGCCATCGCTTCCGGACACACCGCCGCCGACCTGCTCCGAGATGCCGACATAGCCATGTATCGCGCCAAACTGGGTGGTCGCAACCGCCACCGTCTCTTTGAGAGCGGTATGCAGGACGCCGTCCAGACGCGCGTCGAGCTCGAGATGGACCTCCGCGAAGCGCTGGCGGAGCGGCAATTCCACCTTGTCTACCAGCCAATGGTGGACCTCAACCGGTTGGCGCCGGTGCGAATGGAGGCGCTGCTGCGCTGGCGGCGTCCGGACGCGAGGCCCACCGGTCCCGATCAGTTCATTCCGCTGCTGGAGGAGACAGGGCTCATCGCCGAGGTCGGCCGCTGGGTGCTGCGGGAGGCCTCAGCTCGCTGCGCCGGCTGGGCGCGCGACGGACTCGACATCGGCGTAGCGGTCAACGTGTCGGCGGTGCAGCTGGAGCAGGACAGCTTTGTCGACGATGTCGCCACCGCGCTCGACGTGAGCGGGCTTGAGCCGTCGCGGCTGACCATCGAGATCACGGAGACGGCGCTGATGCGTGACGCTGATGAGACCGCTCGGCGGCTGCGGGCCGTCAAGGAGCTTGGCGTCAGACTGTCCATCGACGACTTTGGCACCGGGTACTCCTCGCTCGCTTACCTCCAGCGCTTCCCCGTGGACGAGCTCAAGATCGATCGCTCGTTCATCGCCCAACTGGAGTCCAGCACTCAACGCGACGCGCTGATCAGCACGTTCGTCCAACTCGGACGGTCGCTCAACATCAAGACGATCGCGGAGGGGATCGAGGACGAGACGCAGCTTTCAAGACTCCAGGCCGAACGCTGCGACCTCGGCCAGGGCTACCTCTTTGCCCGTCCGATGGAGCCTGAGGCCTGTCTGACCTTCCTCTGTGACCGGCTGCCTGCCGAGGTCAGGCAGCGGGGAATGATCCCAGCGTCCGCAGGACATTGACTCTGCCGCGCAGCCCGTTCAGTGCATCGACCACCTGAGGATCACTGTCGCGACCGTCAAGGTCGGCAAAGAACATGTAGCTCCCAAGGCCGGCCCGCAGCGGGCGCGACTCGATGCGGGTCAGGTTCACACCCCTGAAGGCCAGCTCGGAGAGGCAGCTGACCAGCCAGCCAGGGGATTCAGTCCCCTCACCCCAGAATACGATGGCGGTCTTCCAAGCAGCTTCCGGGGCGAGTTCCGTTCCAGGCACGCCGATCTGACCGCTGTCACGACTGAGCCAGACGAACCGTGTCTGGTTTCCGGAGACATCCTCGATTCCGGTTGCCAGCACGACGCATCCGTACAGTTCTGCCGCAAGGCGGGTACCGATCGCCGCCCAACGATGCCGAATCCGCTCGGACACGAGCCGCACGGCCTCAGCGGTTGAGCTCGACGTCATCACCCGGGCCTCGGGCATGTTGGCGCGAATGTATTCACGGCACTGAGCGGTCGCCTGCGGGTGTGAGATCACGACCTCGATCTGGTCAAGCGGTAGCGACTCCTGGGCGATCAGGCACTGCTCCACGGCGAGCACGGTCTCGCCGACGATCCTCACATCCTCCGCTTCAAAGACAAGCGCGTCGAGTGTTACGTTGACCGAGCCCTCCAGCGAGTTCTCGATCGGCACCACTGCCATCTCCACGGCTCCCCTGCTCACGGCCAGGACTGTGTCGTGGATGGTTTCAAGGGGCCGCAGCTCAAACTGCGGTGCTGACGGCGCGCTCAGCACCGCTGCCTGTGAGAAGGTCCCTTCCGGACCGAGGTAGCCGATTTTCATCGCGACTCAGTTAGCCCCTGGCTGGTGCGGCGGATCGGTGCTCACGCGGGCGTCATCCTGCAGCGCCAGCCGCACCG
The DNA here is from genome assembly GCA_021820105.1 of Actinomycetes bacterium. Taxonomy (GTDB): domain Bacteria; phylum Actinomycetota; class Thermoleophilia; order Solirubrobacterales; family Solirubrobacteraceae; genus Palsa-465. Next base: position 19,574 of record JAKAED010000009.1, read on the forward strand.
CCTCGTTCTCCTCGGGGGACAACTCCAACTCACCCTTCCCATGGCGAACCTGCTTTGCGTAGAGGCGGGCGGTGTCGCGGTGGTGGATCGAGGAGAGGACGATGCCCGACTGCCTGGAGTCCAGCAGCGCGATCGATGTGGACTGCCTCCCGGACATTTCGCCGTAGGCGTCATAGCGAACCAGCGCTCGGTGTGAGACGGCGCCATCCAGCCGCGCTTCGGCGTGATCCATGCGCTGATCCAGCCGCGTGCCGAAGTCCTCCACGTACTGCGCCAACGACTCAAAGGACGACTGCAGGTGCGCGGCGTGTGCGACCAGATCGCGCGCGCCGTCGCCGAGTACTGCGCGCTGTGCTGCCCTGAGCTTGCGCAGGGCGATGGTGAGCCCGATTGACCAGCCGATAGACACCACGGCGACTGCCCCGGATGCGAGCGCCACGATTCCGGCGGTGGTGTTCAAGTTGTCCACGGGCCCAATATAAGACCAGCGGGTGGCGTGGCGTCAGTTGAACGTAACGCGGTAGGTCGCCTTGTTGTTCGCCACGTTGGTCTCCAGCGGAACGGCGCCGATCTTCGCGGTGACGGAGTAGGGGCCCGTGGGTGGCGTTCGAGGCAACGTCACCGTGCAGGTCGTGGTGCTTCCGCTTGCTATCTGAGGGATTGACGACGTACCGGTGTCGTTCGCTCCCTGGATCGAGACGGAGCAACTGACCGCGTTCTCCGCCGTCTGACCGCTGTTGGTGACGCTGAGCGTCCAGGTTGTGGCAGAGGCTGCGGACACTGAGTTGGTCTGCGACGAGCTGAGCTCCACGTTGCCGACCGTGACGTAGTTGAGCTGATCGCCGTGCACGAGGTTGGGTTGGGAGTTGTTGATGTTTGCCTGTGCCGTGGATACGTGCGCCCCAACCTTGGTGGCGATCCAGGTCGTGTTCAGCCAGCCGAGATCAGAGACCACCTGGCCCGGGTTGATCAGCTGCTGACCCGCGTTGGGCCCAACAGGGATGGCGGCCGCGCGCAGGGCCTTGGCCAGGTCTGGGGCCACCACCGTCTTGTAGAGCACATCCGACGCGTAGATCTCTGAAGAGCCCACCGAGATCTTGTAGATCGCGTCCTTGCTGGTGTTCGTGTTGGCTGCGCCCTGCACGTTGTGGGCGATCAAGGAGATGCCCTCCGCTCTCAGTTGCATCACATAGGCCAACCCGGTCTGGGCGGCCGCCATCTGGCTGGGTGGGTGGAGCGCTCGCGCCTGCAGGAGTTGTTGGTCGGCCTGCTGCACGTAGTAGGGGAGCTTCTGTGCTGCTCCGCTGAGGTTCCCGTTGCCAAGGCGTTTGAAGACGTTCTGCCCGGTCGCATCGGACTGGCCGATCAGCGTGTAGACGGTCGCGTTGTAGCTCTTCAGCGCCGCCGTGGTGGCGCTTGATTCACAGCCTTTGATCAGCAGGGCAACGGCCAGCACCACAACCACGACGGCACCGACCGCGATCAAGCGCCTGGTCTGGACCTCTGGTTGCTGGTGATTTCGCGGTCCGCGCGGCGGTCGGCGCGGCGGTCTACTGGGGCCACCCGGCGGCCGTCCAGAGCCGCCCGAGGTACGCAGCGCCCGGCGCGGACGCGTTGACGCCGGGCTGACACTTGGCGCGGGCTCATCGGCCTCGTCGAAGAACGACAACTGGGTTTCCTGCTCCTTGCGGGATCTTTATGAGACCCCCAGTAATAGCGGCTATCTCATTCTGGCAGCAAGTTCGCAAGCGGCCATGCAGTCAAGCTCGCGAGCGGCAACTTCGCAGGGACTGGGGCGCCCGATCCGAACCACCTCTTACGTGCGAGCAAGCCAGCTTCCAACAATCCGCCGCCGCAGCGAGCCGGCGTCTGACCGTGCTGAGACCGTGGCCACCCGCAGGCAGCCCGAGGACATGGCGGTCACCCGCGCTGACGTATCGGGTCCTAGCGGGGAGTCAGACTCGGCAGTCCGCGCCACCCTGGTACTCGATCGCTACCGCCTGATGCGCCGGCTGGGCAGCGGTGCCTTCGGGACCGTGTGGTCAGCCCGGGACGAGCGGCTGGAGCGGGATGTCGCCGTTAAGGTGCTTCCTCGTGAGCGGGTGATCCACGCCCGCTTCGAACGCGAGGCCCGAGCTGCAGCACGGTTGCAGCATCCAGCGATCGTGACGCTCTACGAGGCGGCGGTCGATGATGACGGCGCCTACCTTGTCTCCGAACTGGTCCGCGGCCGTACCCTGGACACGCTCCTGAGTCAGGGCAAGCTCTCAGACCGCGAGATTCTCGAGGTTGGTGTCTCGCTATGCGACGCCCTGGCGCACGCGCACAGCCAGGGGGTGATTCATCGAGATGTCAAGCCCTCGAACGTGCTTGTGCCGAGCGGTGCCGCACGCTCGCCGGCGGCGGGGTTTGGTTCAGCCACAGGCGCCAGGGCGAAGCTCACCGACTTTGGTGTTGCGTACGTGGTCGGGGATGAGGCCCTGACGGAGGCCGGGGACGTTGTCGGAACGCTCGCCTACATGGCACCCGAGCAGGCCGACGGTCGCGACGTTGGCCCCGAGGCGGACCTCTATTCGTTGGCCCTGGTGTTGTACGAGGCGCTCACCGGCGTCAATCCCCAGCAGCAGCATGTCCGCCAGCGCGCGGCTCGGGTTCTGCCCCCGCTGCGTCGCCAGCGCCGCGACCTCGGGCGCACACTGGCGGCTGGCATCGACCTGGCGCTCCAGCCGCGGCCGCAGGCGCGCGGCAGTCTGCTCGATCTACGCGCCACGCTGGTGCGGTCACTCGGTGAAGCCGACGATACCCCGGGGGTCGTCGCTGGGGCCTGGGGAGCCGATGATGAGCACACCTGGGCTCGTGATGAGGTCGGCTCGCGGTGGCTCAAGAACCCGGACCAACCGCCAGTGCGGTCATGGCTACGCAGCTCTGGCAGCGACGCTCGTTCTGTCGGTGGCGCACCGTCCTGGCCCGGGCGCGCGCTGAACGCTGTCGGCGCTGGCGTGGGCGCCGCCTGGCTCTGCATCCAGTTCTGGCAACACCCTCCCGTACCTCCGGCCCTGGCTGGGCTGGCCGGCTCGGTGCTGGCGCTGCTGCTCCCGCTCGCCGGCTCGCTCCTGACCGCGCTGGCATTGGGCGCGGTCTCGCTCGCGGCCGCCTTCCCGGCGGTGGTGGCGCTGCTGGGTGGAAGCTGGTGGCGACGAGGATTGGTCGCGGGGATTGGACTGGCTCTGTTGGTCGCGGTATCACGGATCGCTCGCCACAACCTCTACTGGCTACCCGCTCAGCTTCCTCCGGCGCATCTGCGGTCGCTGGCGCTGGTGGGCGTCTGGATGGTCGCCGCAGCGGTTCAGCCACTGCTGAGGACGCACCGCTTCCCGCTGCTTGACCTGATGATCTGCGTCCTCTGGTCGGTGGCTGCCGTCATGGCAACGGAGGCGGCCGGCGCGCGCCCCCTGGTGGGTGAGGTGCCCGGCGCCCTGCTGGGAACCCTCCTCGTCGCCTGGTGGCCACTGCTGCATTTCTTGGACAAAACTCGCCAGACCGCACAGTTTTACGACGACGTTGCGTAGCATGAGTGGTTGGACAAGCAGGATCTTCTTCCCGCCATCGACCCAGGCCTGCAAACCAGATGCCCGTTCTCAGGAGCCTCGAGAGCAAGATCGCCGGACTTGTGGAGGGCACGTTCAGTCGTGTCTTCCGCTCTGAGGTGCGCCCGGTCGAGATCGCACGCAAGCTCGCGCGCGAGATGGAGGAGAACCAGTACAGCACGCTATCGCGCACCTACGTGCCCAATGAGTACCGCGTTTACCTTTCGGTCCGCGACCGCGACCGCTTCAGCGCGTACGAAGATGCCCTGGCGGATGAGCTCGCCGGCTACCTGCTGGAACATGCACGACGCGAGCGTTTTGCGATGCTCTCGCGTCCGATCATCGAATTCTCCACGGATCAGCGTCTGCACCTTGGCGAGTTCGGAATCGAGACCGGCGTCGTAACCCCGGATGACGAGCCGGAGCCGTTGCCAGGACTTGGGGGCGAGCCGGAACCGCAGGCACGCCCGGAGCCAGAACCCGTGGGACGCACCATGGTTTTCAGCGCGGCGCAGCGGATCGCAGAGCCGCTTGAACAGAGTCCCACCGCTCGTCCTCAGCGGGCGCTGCTGATCTACGGAGGGCGGCGGCTGATGGTGGGTGCGCGTGGTGCCACTCTGGGCCGCAGCCGAGAGTGTGAGATCGTGCTGGACGACCCAAACGCATCAAGGCGCCACGCGGAGCTGCGTCCCAGGGGCACAGGCTGGGTCCTCTCCGATCTCGGTTCCACGAACGGCACTCGGCTCAACGGCCGCACGCTGCACGCGCCGGAGGTGGTGCACCCCGGGGACGAGATCGAGGTCGGATCTTCCCTGATCACCTTTGAGCTCGAGTGAGCATCCACCTAACCTAGGCGCGAATGCTCCAGCCTGTGTCAGTCGGACTCAAGTTCGGCTTCCTGATCGTCCTGTATCTCTTTCTGCTGTGGGTGGCGGCCAGTTCGCTGTTCGACCTTCGCCGTGGGTTGGGTGGTCGCGGCCGAGGCCAGGTTCCCGCAGGTGAGCCAACGGGGATCCACCAGACCGTTGACCCCCTGGCGCTCTTGGAGGGCGACTTTGAACCGAGGTTGGTGGTCGATCACGCCCTGGGGCACGATCCCGGAGTTGCCTACGATCTGATGGAGCCCGTTACCCTCGGCCGGGGCAGCGTCGAGCTGCGACTGGAAGATCCGTTTGCATCAACCCGCCACGCAATGATCACACGCCAGGGGAGAACAGTGGTGATCGAGGATCTGGGTTCCACAAACGGCACCTACCTCAACGGCGAGCCACTCACGGGGCCGCAGCCCCTGCATGACGGTGATCAGATTCGCATCGGTGATTCGCAGTTCACCTACTACCAGTAACCACCACAGATGCTGAGAGCAGCAGAGACGATCGTAAGAACGCACACCGGACGCCAGCGCCGTGGCAATGAGGATTCAAGCTACGCCGACGCTCAGGTGTTCGTGGTCGCCGATGGTATGGGCGGTGCTCAGGCCGGCGAGGTTGCCTCGCAGATGGTGGTGGACGCGTTTGCGGCCGGGCTGCCGCAGCAGGGCACGCCCGAGGAGCGCCTGTCAGTGGTCGTGCAGCGGGCCAACCGAGAGATACACGCCCGCTCTCGCAGCGAGGCTGAGAGTGCCGGCATGGGGACGACCGTGACCGCGGCCTACCTCGACAGCGATGCGGTGGTGCTGGCGCACGTTGGCGACAGCCGAGCGTATCTGCTGCGCAACGGTGAGCTCTCACGCCTGACGGAGGACCACTCGCTGGTGGAGGAACTGCTGCGTGGGGGCAAGCTGACGGCTGAGGAGGCGCTCGAGCACCCCCAACGCTCCGTGATCACGCGTGCGCTCGGGATCGAGCCGATCGTTGAAATCGACACGTGGACATATCCGCTGCTGCCGGGGGACATCGTGCTGCTCTGCAGTGATGGCCTCACCTCGATGATCTCGGAGCAGCAGGTTGAGGAGGTGCTGGTCAGGGCGCCTGATCTGTCCGCGGCCGGCGACGCACTGATCGATGCCGCCAACCAGGCCGGTGGGCGCGACAACATCACCGTGGTCCTGTTCAGGGCTGAGTCGGCGACTGAGCAGGCGAACGACACGAACCTTGAGCAGCCGACGGTGATCAGCGCCGGGGCAGCTGTCACCGTGCACGACCCGGCTGTTGAGGCCGCGCCGCGTCCGGTGCGACGCGCCCGGCTGCAGGGTCGCAGACCGCACATGCCCGCCGGTTTCGTGCGGCCGGCCGAACAGGAGCGGCACTTTGGCGTGCTCGGCAAGACCGTGGCCGCGCTGACGGCGGTTCTGGCGGTGCTCTTCATCTTCGGGGGCGCCGGCTACCTGGCCACTCGGCAGCTCTATTTCCTCGGCACCGATCGGCAGGGAACCGTCGTTATCTACCGCGGGCTCCCATACGTGCTTCCGTTGGGTATCCCGGCCTACGAAACCTTCTATGTCTCGGGCGTGCCGGCGTCGACGATTCCGCTGGATCGCCGGGCCGCCCTGCTGAACCACACGATGCGCAATCAGGGCAGCGCGATCCACCTGATCAACCTGCTGGAGTTGGGTCAGATCAGAAAATGAGAGCGCGCAACTGGGAGCTGTTCGGCCTGGTCCCGGCGGCACTGTTGGTCTCGGCCGGCTTTGCTGCGATCTACATCCAGCGCTCAAATCAGCTCTCGACCGTCTCGCTCGTCTATGGCGGGGTCTTCCTCGGGCTGTGTCTGGCCGGACACATCTTCATCCGCATCACCCTCCCGCACGCGGATCCGTTCATCTTCCCGCTGGTGGCCGTGCTGGCCTGTTTCGGGGTGGTGATGGTCTACCGCATTGACGGGGCGACGCTCGCGCGCCAGCAGGCGCAGTGGTTCGTCCTGGGCCTGGTGCTGTTCGCGGGCACTGTCCTGATCTTCCGGGATTACCGCAAGCTCGAGAACTACAGGTACCTGATCATGATCGGTTCGGTCCTGCTCCTGCTGCTCCCACGGGTGCCGCATGTGGGCGTCTCCACGGGTGGCGCGTACCTGGCGATCCATCTCCCCGGCATCACCTTCCAGCCGACGGAGATCGCCAAGGTGGGTCTGGTCATCTTCCTCGCCTCCTATCTGCGGGATCACCGTCAGGCGCTGGCCTCGGGGCGCCGGATCCTCGGCTACGCCATCCCGCCGCTCAAGCACCTGGGTCCCCTGCTTGTGCTCTGGGGCGCGGCCATGCTCGCCCTGATCGTGATCAAGGACATCGGTTCCTCACTGATGTTCTATGGGGCGCTGCTGGCGATTCTCTACGTGGCGACCGACCGGATCTCGTTTGTGATCGTCGGGCTGCTGCTGTTCGCGGGCGGAGCGTGGTACCTGGGAACCCACATCCAGCACATTGATGCGCGTGTCCTGGATTGGCTGCATCCCTTCAGCCCGAAGCTCTACAACGATCCGCTGGGCTCCTATCAGCTCGCAAATGCACAGTTCGCCATGGCCGCCGGCGGTCTCTTCGGGCAGGGCTTTGGTCAGTCGTTGCTCGTTGTTCCGGGAACCCACAACCTCTTCATCCCGGTCCCGAGCACCGACATGATCTACGCGATCATCACCAGTGAGCTGGGCCTGTTCGGCGCTGCCGGACTGTTGCTCGTCTACCTGCTGTTCGTGGCTCGGGGTTTTAAAGCTGCGATGCTGGCGCGTGACTCGTTCTCAAAGCTCTTGGCGGTCGGCTTGTCCTCGGTCTTTGGGTTGCAGGTGTTTGTGATCGTCGGCGGCGTCACCCGCGTGATCCCGCTCACCGGTGTGCCGCTCCCGTTCGTCTCCTACGGCGGGTCCTCGATCCTCGCGAACTTCGTACTGGTCGCGCTCATGCTGCTGGTTTCGGATCGTGCGCGTCGACCCACGATTCAGCCGCTGCGAAACATGGAGATGGTTCCGTGAACCGCTCCATCCTGCGCCTTTTCATGGTCGTGGTCATGCTGTTCACAGTGCTGGTCGTGTGGACGTCCCGCTGGACCGTGTTCAGTGCCACCGCGCTCAACAACAACCAGCTGAATCCGCTGCAGTACTACGCCTCGCTCAAGATCAGGCGCGGCAACATCTACGCGGACAACGGAGCCATCCTCGCACGGTCGGTCAGAGCCACCGGCGGAACGTGGAGGCGCACCTACCCATACGGACCCCTCTACGCGCAGACCATCGGCTACTACTTTCCGCAGCTTGGCGCGACTGGACTGGAGGCCGCTCGCAACACTGAGCTGAAGGGTGCGCCCAGCCCGCTCACCAGCCTGTTTGGCAACTTCAGCAGCGGACCCAAGGTCGGTAACGACGTGTATTCCACGATCGATCCGCGCGCCCAATCGCTGGCGCGGCAGCTGATCGACCAGACGCTGGCCAAATATCACGGAGTGTCCGGATCAGCGGTGGCGATCGTGCCGCAGACCGGGGCGGTCAAGGTTCTGTACTCGACTCCCAGCTACAACGACAATCAGCCCAACTCAAACACCTGTCACCTGCCCAGCTGCAGCGAGTTCTTCGACGCCGTACAGGGCGGCTATCCCCCTGGGTCGACGTTCAAGCTCGTCACGACGACAGCGGCGCTGAACAGCGGCAAGTTCACGCCCACCTCGACGCTTGCCGGCCCCTCACCGCTGATCGTCTCGGGCGCGCCGTTGCACAACGACGGCAACGCCAGCTACCCCGCCGGCACGACGCTGACGGAGGCGCTGACCTTGTCGATCAACACGATCTACGCCCAGGTCGGGCAGCGCGTCGGCGGCACGCTGATGGATGAGTACATGCGGCGCTTTGGCTTCTACTCGGTCCCTCCGCTTGATTATCCCGCCGGCCAGATGACACCCAGCGGCGAGCTCTTCTATCCAGGTCCATGCAACCACAGCAAGAGCGCGCGGCTGTTGCCCCCAACCAGCGGGTGCGTCGACCTGGGCCGGATGTCGATCGGGCAGGACAAGCTCACGGTCACGCCGCTGCAGATGGCGATGGTCGTGTCCGCGATCGCCGACAACGGCAGGCTCATGCAACCACGCCTGACCAATCGCGTCGTCAACAATCTGGGTCAGACGGTCGAGCAGATCAAGCCCACGGTCGACGATCAGGTCATGAAGCCGGCAATTGCCAAGGAACTGCAACAGATGATGCGCCGCGTTGTGGAAGAGGGGACCGGCACGGCTGCCAATCTCTATGGCTTGAACATCGGTGGAAAAACGGGCACCGCCTCAACCGACCTCTGCTATCACGCACCGGCGGTCAGTGGCAACTGCCCCAACGGGTTGCCCTTGAACGACGTCTGGTTCGTAGGATTCCCAGAGAAGAACCCTAAGATCGCAGTGGCAGTTGAATTGACCGATATTCCCAGTGGCTACGGCGGTGTCCAGGCAGCGCCCATTGCGGCCCAATTGATACAGCTTCTCCTGGCGGAGCACCAATGAGCGAATTTGAGGCCGGGACTGCAATCGACGGGCGCTACAGGGTGCTCCATCGCCTGGGCGCCGGCGGCATGGCCGACGTCTACCTGGCCCAGGATGAGCAGCTTGACCGTGAGGTTGCGCTGAAGCTCCTGCACCGTCGCTTTGCGGAGGATCCCGGGTTCGTGGAGCGGTTCCGCCGGGAGGCGCAGGCCGCCGCGTCGCTGCAGCACCCCAACGTCGTCAGCGTCTTCGATCGCGGCGCGTTTGACGGCACCTACTACATAGCCATGGAGTACCTGCAGGGGCGCACGCTCAAGCGCCTGATCCGTGATGACGCCCCGCTCGAGACCTCACGCGCGATCGACCTCACGATCCAGATGCTCAAGGCCGCACGGTTCGCGCACCGGCGCGGCGTGATCCATCGAGACCTGAAGCCGCACAACGTGATCGTCGACGACAACGACCACGTCAAGGTCACCGACTTTGGCATCGCGCGCGCCGGCGCATCTGACATGACCGAGACGGGCTCGATCATGGGCACGGCCCAGTACCTCTCGCCCGAGCAGGCGCAGGGCCACGCGGTCAGTGCGCCCAGCGACCTGTACTCGGTCGGAATCGTGCTCTACGAGATGCTGACCGGCCGTGTCCCATTTGACGGTGAGTCGCCGGTATCGATCGCACTCAAGCACGTATCCGAGGCACCTGTGCCACCGAGCCAGTTCAACCCGGAAATCCCCTCTGCACTCGAGCAGGTTGTGCTGTGGGCGCTCAACAAGCAGCCCGCCGACCGTCCGGCTGACGCCGACGAGTTCATCCTCGCACTTGAGCAGGTTCGCGAGGCACTGGCCGCCCCGGCCGGCGAGGTGACGGCGAGCATGCGAGCGATCTCCGCCGGAGGTTCGTTGATCCCCGCGGCCGAGTTTCCGCACACGAGCATCATGCAACCCGCCGATGCCCTCAGCGCCTACGGCGGAGTGACCCGTCCCTCCGTGAACGGGGACCGGCTTGACCGCTATGACGACGAGGACCGTCCCAGCCGACAGAGTTCACCGATCTGGCCGTGGATCGCGGGACTGCTTCTGCTTCTGCTGATCGGTGGTGGTGTGGCCGCCTTCGTCCTGACCCGGCCGAAGAAGGCGATCGTTCCGTCGGTCGTGTATCTCAAGCTCCCGGTTGCGCAGGCTCAGATCCAGAACCGAGGTTTCACGGTCTATGTGATCCCTGAGAATTCGAAGTATCCGAGCGGCGAGGTCATCGGCCAGAACCCGCTCGGGCACTCTCGCGCGAAGCAGGGATCGACCGTCACCCTCACCGTCTCACAGGGCCCGGGCACCACCACCGTACCAACGGTCCAGGGCCTGGATGAGACCGCTGCCAAGGCACAGCTGAAGCAGAATGGGTTGACGCTCGCGCGGGTGGTCAGGCAGTCATCGGGAACGGCCCCTCAGGGGCAGGTGATCGGTACGGCCCCCGCTGCGGGTGCCAGCGTCGGCAAGGGGCAGGGCGTTGTGCTGTATGTGAGCTCAGGGCTCGCCATGCCGAGTGTGGTCGGCGACACCCTCGGTGATGCCCAGAATGCGCTCACGCAGTTCACCAATGCCGGTAACCAGATCAAGATCACCTATCAGACGACCACCACCGCGCAGGCGGACACGGTCATCAATCAGGCTCCGGGCCAGGGACAGTCGGTTGCCAGAAACGGTGTGATCACGCTGACGGTCGCCAAGGTGCCGGATACCGTCAAGGTCCCGCGCGTGGTGGGGGAGACGCCGTCTGCCGCGCTGAGCACACTCAGCGGGCTGGGACTCAACGTCGACACGCTCTATAAGACCACGCACAATCCGAGCATGGTGGGCTTGGTGGTACAGCAGCTCCCAACCTCGCTCAGCATCGTGAAGAAGGGGACCGTCATCTCCATCTGGGTCGGGCAACCGCCGTCCGGCTCCAACGGCGGTGGAGGCAGTTCGGGGATCGGAGCACCGACCACAGCGACCACCAACCCCTCCTCAGGCACAACGACCACGTCGAACCCTCCGCCGGCGACCACGACCGCGGCGACCACAACGACTTGAGCGTCCGTCACACGATTGCGGTGCTTGGCGGCGGACGTTCGTCTGAGCACGAGATCTCCCTGGCCTCCGCGCGGTCAGTCGCCGGCGGTCTGCGTGAGGCGGGGCACAGGGTCTTGGACGTTGAGATCGGCCGTGACGGAGTCTGGCGTGAGTCCGGACTCGAGCTGAGCCTTGCTCCGGGACGGGGGTGGCCCGGAGTGGACGTGGTCTTTCCCGCGCTGCACGGTCCCTTTGGAGAGGACGGCACAGTCCAGGGGCTGCTGGAGCTGCTTGATGTCGCCTATGTCGGCGCCGGCGTCCTGGCCAGCGCCGTGTGCATGGACAAGGTGGTGTTCAAGGAACTGATGTCCAGCGCCGGCATCCCGCAGGTTGAGTACCGGGCGCTCACCGCCCGCGAGTGGGAGCTTGACCGAACCCGGGTGACGGGCACGATCGCCGAGCTTGGCCTGCCTGTGTTCGTGAAACCGGCACGGTTGGGATCCTCGGTGGGGATCGCGCGAGTGGCGGAGATGAGCGAGCTTGCGGTGGCGCTCGGCCAGGCCTTCACCCACGATCCGCTGGTTATCGTGGAGGCGGCCGCCCCTGGTATCGAGGTCGAGTGTTCGGTTCTGGGCAACGACGACCCGATCGTCTCGGAGCCCGGTGAAATCCTGCTCGCGGCCGGAGAGGCGGCCTGGTACGACTATGAGGCCAAGTACACCCCAGGCGCAATGCAACTCGTCGTGCCCGCTCGCATCTCCGGACTCGCGCGTGAGCGCGTCCAGACGCTGGCTGTGGAGGCGTTCACCCGCGCCGGCTGTGCCGGCTTGGCGCGCGCCGACTTCTTTGTCGACGGCGACACGGTCCTTGTCAACGAGCTGAACACGATGCCGGGATTCACCCAGACCAGCGTCTACGGCAAGCTGTTTGACGCATCCGGAATCTCATACGTGGAGCTGCTGGAGCGTCTGGTGGGGCTTGCACGGGACCGCCACATCCGCGAGCGCGGATACCGCTACTGAGCCGGACAGCTCAGCGGTACAGCTTGATCTCGTTGATCGATGCGTAGTTGTAGGTGGGGGCGCCCAACTGGGTGATCCAGACCAGGTAGTAGCGGTAGCTGTGTGCACCGCTCCAGCTGAACGTGACGGACTGCTTCACGTCTTTGCGAGTTGCCAATGAGCGCCAGTTGCTCTTGGCGAAGCTGTACAGGTCCGGTTGCTGGTTGGTTCCCCAAACCGTCGCGTTCCAGCCGGGTGTTCTTGTGTACACGTGAAGCTGCCTGGCAGGCGTGGAGGTCGCGGCGTAGACGTAGATGCCGACGCCCGGCTTGCCAAGCACGCCCCCGTCATAGTGCTCGGTGGCCCAGGCGGTTGCCGGGTTGCCATCCACGGCAAGGGGAGCAGCCTGATCGTCCTGATAGGTCCCGCCCGAGGTGTAGTCGGGGTTGTAGGCGTGCACACAGCCTGGGCAGATCTGGACACGGATCAGTCGGCTACCGGCGGCGCCGCTGCCGCCCCCTTTGGAGCCGCCCAGGTGGCCTCCCAGCGCCAGCGCCGCGACCGCCGCAGCAATCACCAGGACAGCCACAAGCGCGACCGCAAGCGGGCCCCGCGAACTGGATCGCCGGCGCCGCCTGCGCTCCAGCGGGAGTGGTTCAATCACGGCTGTGATCTGGTCTTCGCTGCCGGTGGCGCGATCGGACTCGATGGCCAGGGCCGTCTCCAGTTCGGCGATCATCTCGGCGTCGTCGGCATAACGCCGGGCCAGATCCTTCTCGGTGGCTCGTTCCACCACCGCCGCCAGGGCCGGCGACACCTCCGGTCGCCGCTCGCGGACATCCGGCATCGGCTCGCGCACGTGCTTCATCGCCACCGCGACCTGGGTCTCCCCCTTGAACGGGAGCTCGCCGGTGAGCATCTCGTAGAGCACCACTCCCAGCGAGTAGAGATCGGATTGGACGGTGGCCTTCTGGCCAAGCGCCTGTTCCGGAGCCACGTAGTCCGTGGTTCCGAGAACCCGGCCGTCTGCGGTCAGCCCGTCCTCCTCAAGTGTCCGGGCGATCCCAAAGTCGGTCACCTTTGCGGTTCCGGCTCGATCGATCAATACGTTCTGGGGCTTGACGTCGCGATGGACGACGTTGCGGCTGTGCGCAGCGCCCAGCGCTCGCGCTATCTCAATGCAGTAGGTCAACGCCTCCGGGATCTCAAGCCGCCCCAGCCGTCTGATGCGCTCCTTAAGCGTCTCGCCGTCCACGCACTCAAACACGATGTACGGCCGGGCATCGTCCTCGCCCGCGTCGATCACGTGCACGATGTTGGGATGCGAGAGACGTGCCACCGCCCGCGCCTCCCGCCGGAAGCGCTCGAGCTGATCGGAGTCGGCTGCAACCTCCCGGTTCATCAGCTTGATCGCGACGAAGCGCTCAAGCGTCTCGTCGTGCGCCCGGTACACAGTCGACATCCCGCCGGAGCCGATCCGCGACTCCAGCGTGTAGCGACCGTTCAGCGTGGTACCGAGCAGGCTGCTCATCTGCTCGTTCTATTGTGAAACACGTTTGTCAAAGCTTGGCAATGGAGCTGTAGCTCGGACCATCCGCCGCGATGGCGTCCTGCAGGGCTGGCGATCAGTACTGGGTGAGCCTGTCGCTACCGGCGGTGGCGCGGATCCGCATGGTCGTCAGCTCGATCGCACCGCTCTCATCGGTGATCTCACCGATTATGGATGTGCCCGGATGGAAGCGCTCCAGCAGGGCCACTGCCTCCTTGGCCTGATCGGCCGGCACCATGGCGACAAAGCCGCAGCCCATGTTGAACACCTCCCACATTTCGGCGGCTGTGACGCCGCCGTGGCTGGCGATCAGCTCAAACACCGGAGGTGACGGCAGCGGTTGGGTGATCGCGTAGCCGATGCCCGAGCCGATCCGCCGGAGGTTCATCAGGCCGCCGCCGGTTATGTGCGCCAGGCCCCGCACCTCAAGCCCGCTGGCGATCAGCGCGAGCACCGCCCGCACGTAGATGATCGTCGGTTCGAGCAGTGCGTCAGCGACGCTCGGGCCTGCGAGCGCCTCTGGGCGATCGTCAAGGGTCAGCCGGCCATCTTCCAGCAACGCCCTGCGGGCAAGCGTGAGGCCGTTGGAGTGAACGCCGGAGGCGGGCAGACCGATCATCGCGTCCCCGGGCCGGACGGTGCTGCCATCGATGATCCGGTCAAGCTCGACCACGCCAAAGGCGGAGCCGACGAGGTCAAACCCGTACGGTGACGGGTGGCCGCGCAGCACCTCAGGGACCTGGCAGACCTCGCCGCCGGGGATCTCAACGCCGGCGTCGGCGGCGCCCACGGCGAGACCGCGGCCGATCGCCTCCAGCAATCCCGGGTCGGCCTGTTCCACGGCGATGTAGTCGAGCAGCGCGAGCGGTCGAGCTCCGACACAGATCAGGTCGTTGACGTTCATCGCCACGCAGTCGATGCCGATCGTGTCGAAGCGTCCGGTCTGCTCGGCGACGATCACCTTTGAGCCCACGCTGTCGGTCGCGAGCGCGATTCCGACGTTGGGCGCCAGGGGGCCGGGCAGCCGCATGACGCTCGCGTAGTGCCCGGGCAGCGGCACCGTCAACGACTCGCGCCCGGTCTCGATTGTCTTCAGCACGCTGACAATCGCGGCCACGCCCTGATCGGCCTGCTTTGTGTCGACTCCGGCTGCCGCGTAAGCGTCGCTCATCAGATCATTCTCACATGTAATCCGCGCCGCTACGACGGTTGCGCCACAGTCTCCGCAGCGCCAGCGTGCCAAGACCGGCACGGTAGACGGCAAACGGTGCCAGAGCGCGGTCACGCTCGACCAGCGCGATCAGCGGCGTCGAGGCGAGCGTTGAGGCAAAGGACGCCGCGACGCCAAGCGCAAAGGCAGGACCGGCCCCCTCCGGTAGTCCGTGCTGCCACAGACGCAGACACTTGAGTGCGGTCGCCCCCCCGATCACGGGCAGCGCCACGTGGCGGGAGAGCCGCTCTGCGTCCGCGCGCGCGAAGCGCCGCAGTCGGGCGGCCGTCAGCGTGGCGCCGTTGCGCGAGACGCCGGGAAAGAGCGCGCAGGCCTGGGCGATCCCGAGCCAGAGTCCGTCAATTGGCCGAGCATCCTCAAAGCGCCGCTCCTGCGGCTCGCGATCAGCCCAGGCGAGCGCCAGCCCACCCGCAATCAGGCCGACCGCGATCGTGGCCGGGTTGCCGAGGTAGCGCTCGATCGGACGCTCCAGGCTGAAGCCCACGATCACCGGTGGCAGCAATGAGAGCGCCACCACCGCAGCGGACTCCAGATTCGCCTCCCGTGCCGCCTGCAGCACCTCATCACGCAGCATCACCACCAGTGCCGCCGCCGTGCCGGCGTGCAGCGCCACCTCAAAGGCCTTGCGAATCTCAGGATCCGACGAGACTCCGTTGGTGCCGGCCAGCCAGGGTACGAGTGAGATGTGGCCCGAGGAGGAGATCGGCAACAGCTCGGCCGGGCCGTGCATGAGACCCAGCGCGAGCGCGCTGATCAGACCCGCTCGCGCTGGTGCCATCAGCGATAGCGGGAAGTCGCCGGGCTCGCTTCTCCGCGCCTGCGGTAAAGGCGCAGCAACCACCAGGCGATCAGCACCACACCGATTGCCACCACGGCGTAATCGACGTAGTCGAGGTGGTGCTTCCACTGCTGCCACTGAGAGCCAACGGCCTTGCCGACCAGCGCCCAGCCGGTGATCCAGACAGTCGATCCGAGCGCCGCCATCGAGACGAAGCGGAGATACGGCATCCGCGCGATACCGGCGGCGTAGGGAGGAGCGGATCGGAACACGGGAATCAGACGCGACACGGCCACCACGGGTGCGCCGTGGCGCTCGAACCAGCGGTGGGTCAGTTCAATCTTCTTGTCGTCGATATGCACCGGACTACCGGGTCGAGCGAGCACCTCGTGCAGGCCGAAGTAGCCGATCACGTAGCAGACGCTCGCGCCGAGCACGTCGCCGAGCACCCCCGCGACGATGATCCCGATGAGCGTCAGATTGTGGGTATCGACGTTGAAGCCCGCGAACATCATGGTCGCCTCTGTCCCGGGCACGATCACGACCTGGGACATGACGATCATGAGCGTGACGCCCACGTATCCAAGATCGTGGACGACGTTGGTTGCGAATGTCACGAGCTGAGCCGTGATCGAAGCATCTATGAGCACGGCGCTGAGTGTACGGTTGTGGGGCTCTGATGTCTGTCCTCCTAAGGTCGTAACCGATGCCTGTACCTCTGTTTGATACGGAAACCCCGCTTGCCGACCTCCGGCCGATCATCCTCGAGCGCGTGAGCGAGGTGATCCGCGCCGGTCGCTTCATCCTCGGCCCGGAGGTCAAGGCCTTTGAGCAGGAGCTTGCCGCCTATGTGGGCGTCGGCCACGCGATCGGTGTGGCCAATGGCACCGATGCGCTCACGATCGCCGCCAGGGCACTGGGCGTGGGCCCCGGGGACGAGGTCGTGGTCCCGTCCTTCACCTTCTACGCCACGGCTGAGGCGATTGCCGCCATCGGCGCGACGCCGGTCTTCTGCGATGTCGACCGCGACACCCGCAACATCACGGTCGAGACGGTCAGGGCGGCCCTCAGCCCAAGGACCAAGGCGGTGGTCGCCGTGGATCTGTTCGGCATGCCCGCCGACATCCCCGCGATCAGGGCTGCCCTCGGGCTGCCCGTGATCGAGGATGCTGCGCAGGCACTGGGCGCTGACCTGCACGGCGTCAGGGCCGGCGCGCTTGGAGACATCGCGACCTTCTCCTTCTACCCGTCGAAGAACCTGGGTGCGTTCGGGGATGGTGGCGCGGTCACGACCGCTGACGACGATCTGGCCGAGCGGGTGCGGGCTCTGCGCTTCCACGGCTCCCGGGACAAGCAGACCTTCGAGTACGTCGGCTACAACTCGCGCCTGGATGAGATCCAGGCAGCGATCCTGCGCGTTCTGCTGCCCCACATCGATGCCTGGTGCGACGGTCGTCGGGCCGGGGTCCAGGCCTACATCGACGCGGGGCTCGGTGACCACCTTGAACTGGGTGGCGCCCCGCTGGGCGCCACCCCCGCCTGGCACCTGTACGTTGTGACCCACCCTGAGGCCGATCAGAAGCTGGCACGGCTCAATGACGCGGGCGTCCAGGCCCGGGCCTACTACCGGGTCCCACTGCACCGCCAGCCCGCGATGGAGCCCTACGTGAACGGGCGCCAGCTGGAGCTGCCGGTGACCGACGAGCTCGCGCGCACCAATCTGGCCCTCCCGATCAGCCCTGTCTTCAGCCGCGCGCAGGCTGATGAGGTTGTGGCGGCCCTGGCCATCGAATGAGGGTCTGGGTCGACCTCACCAATTCCCCGCACGTGCTCGTGCTGGCGCCGATCATCCGGCGCCTGGAGCGGCAGGGTCATGAGGTGCAGGTGACCGCCCGGGACTTTGCGCAGACGCTTGAGCTCTGTGAACGGCTGGGCATCGGCTACTACGCCGTTGGCCACCATCGCGGAGCGGCGGTGACTGACAAGGCCCGCGGGCTGGTGGATCGTTCCTGGCAGCTGGTGCGCTTCGCCATGCGCCGGCGGTTTGATCTTGCGATCGGCCATGGCTCCAACGACATCAGCGTCGCCGCGAAGCTCCTGCGGATCCCGTGCTCCACCATGTTCGACTATGAGTGGGCAACCGTTCAGCACAGCGTCAACTGCCGGCTGGCACAGGCCGTCGTCGTGCCGGACGTGATCCCCGTGCAGCGGCTTGCGCGCTACGGGGCTACGGACAAGCTTCGCCGCTACCCGGGACTCAAGGAGGAGTATTACCTCTACGACTTTGAGCCCGATCCGAAGGTCTTGAGCGAACTTGGCCTGGACCCGGCAGAACCGATTGCGGTTGTGCGGACGCCTCCCGCCGTCTCCCTCTACCACCGCTTTGAGAACGATCTCTTCGGCCAGGTGCTGATGCGCCTGCAGGGCACCCAGACCGTCGTGCTCCCGCGTACCCCTCAGCAGCGGGAGGAGCTCTCCCGCACGGGCGGTTTCCTGGTGCCCGAGCACGCGATCGATGCCCAGTCGCTGATCGCCTACGCGGATCTGGTGGTCTCAGCCGGCGGAACGATGAATCGCGAGGCCGTTGCGCTCGGCACGCCGGTGTTCACCGTCTTTGAGGGCCGCCTGGGAGCGGTGGACGAACGACTGATCGAGGAGGGCCGGCTACGCCGCCTTGAGCGTCCGCAGGACGTGGTTCTGGCCAAGCGGCCGGAGGGGCAGCGGGGCCTTCAGCGGATCCGTCGTAATCCCCGACTGCTGGTCGATCTGCTCAGCTCGCCGGCCACCGCGTGAGCTGTGACCGCGCCGCTGCGGCGCGATGGCGGGCTCACTGCGCGAGCCGGATGGCCGGGAAGCCAAGCGTTATGTTCGCCAGCTCCGGCCCGCAGTAGAACCAGTACCGACTCCCGTCAGCCTGGTTGTTGTCGTAAACCCCGCTGTTGAAGGTGATCGTCGTGGACGTCGACTGCGCGGTGAAGGAGATTGACTCAACGGTGAAGTTCGCCTCCTCCTGACCGCTGATCACCTCGTCCCGGTAGTCCCACCACCCGCAGGCGATGTAGTCAGATGGCTTTGACCCGCTACAGACGTCGTATGACGGCGACCAGTTGTCCGCTGAAATCCTTGGCGTGTACTGCGTGTTGGCGCCGTTGGTGATCCAGACGTCCACCGGGAACTGGTTGCTGGACGGGTAGGGCCAGCCGTTCAGTGCTGGGTTGCCCGTCAGCCAGAAGTTGAGCACGTAGTCGGCGCCGGGCACCGTGGTGACCGTCTGCCAGATGCCGCCCTCCGTCTGACCGTTGAGATCAACGACCTCCGTGAGGTTGTTTGACGGGACCGGTGTCGTCGAGCCTGGGGCGTAGCACTGTCCGTTGCCCTGTGATCCCTGACAGGTCTGCAGGTTGACGGTGGTCTCACCGCCCTGGTGGTTGGTGGTGGGGGTCTCGGCGTTGGATGTCACGTACCAACCGGTCACGGTGTTGACACTGCCGGTGGGCACCGCTTGGCCAGCGGTGTAGGTGCAGTTTGTCGTGCTGGTGTTCCCGCAGCCGACCGACAGGATCGTGCCGTTGACGTTGGCCGTGGTCCTGTCGACCTGAGCCACGGCCTGCGCCGAGACGCTGCCGGAGCTGAGCCCGAACATCGACCCGAAGGGGAGGTTGACCGGTGCGCTCACCTGCGCCTTGGCCTGCACCCCGCTCGGCTCTGAGATGGTGATTGTGGAACTTGGGTAGTTGCTGGATGCGGCCGTGGTTCCGTCCCGTTGGACGGTCGTTGTGGGAACGCCGGTGGTGGACATGTCCTGTGCGGCCGCGAGGGCGCCAGCGTCGGCCGCAAGCTGCGCGCGATGATGGGCGGCCGCCAGCTCCGCCAGGTTGAGTGCGAACGCGGCCACGCCCGCGATCACAAACAGCGCGATGGTGACGATCAACAGCGACTGACCGGAATCCTGGCGGAGCTGTGTTAGCCCACCGGCCCCGGCCTTAGCCCCCCGTCTGCAAAGTCGCTGCCATCGCATGCTCATTTATCGGCTGGGAGCCGACCACTGCTTTAGTGAGCATCGCGCCGCGACGGCTTCGCATCTCTTTAGCGAATTCACAATAGAATCGCCGCGATGAGCCGACGGATCCGATCCGCGGCCTTGCCCGTCCATCGGCACTCGCTGTTGCAGTTCGTCCTGGACGGCTTCCTGGTCGCCTTCGCCTACCTGCTTGCCTTCTGGCTGCGCTTTGACGACGGGTTGCCGGCCAAGGGACCGGACGCCAAGTACATCCACCTCTTTGAGCACACCATCTGGTGGGTGGTGCCACTCACGCTGGCGGTCCTGGCCGGCTTCGGCGTCTACGAGCGACTGTGGACCTACATCGGACAGCGGGACTTTGAGCAGGTCGCCAAGGGCACCGTCGTCACGACATTGCTCGTGGTGGGCGTCATCGCCCTCACGCATCCGGTCATTGCGGTCACGCACAAGGCCGTTCCGCTGCCCGCCAGCGTCGCGGTGCTGTTCCTGCTGCTGATGTCAGCGCTGTTGTCGGGCACGCGCTTCCTGATCCAGCTCGTGACTGAGGGCAGGATCCGGAACCTCCGCATGGCCAAGGGCACGCGCGAGGTGCTGATCGTCGGCGCCGGTGAGGGTGGGCGGCTGGTCGTCCGGGAGCTGATGCGCAACCCCGAGCTGCGGATGCAGCCGGTCGGCTTCATCGACGACGATCCGCGCAAGCGCAGGCTCAAGGATGAGTACGGCCTGCGGGTGCTCGGCACCACTCGCGAGGATGACCTCGCCCGCGTGCTCGACGAGATCGAACCTGACGAGGTGATCATCGCGATCCCGTCCGCCCCGGGCACGGTCAGGGCGGCCGTGGTGGGGGCCTGCCGCCGGCGCGGGATACCGGTGCGCACCACCCCGACCGTGTTTGAGATGCTGCAGGATGGCGCTGGGCAGCTGCGCGTGACGCGGCAGCTGCGTGAGGTGCGGGTGGAGGACATTCTCGGACGCGAGCCAGTGCACATGGAGCTCGAGCGGGTTGGCGCCTACCTCAGCGGCAAGGTCGTGATGGTCACCGGCGCCGGCGGCTCAATCGGCGCGGAGCTGTGCCGTCAGATCTCGCGGGTCGGTCCGCGCAAGCTCGTGCTGGTCGACCATGCCGAGGACAACCTCTTTGAGATCTCTCGCGAGCTGGCGGACGAGCGGCACGTGAACGTTGCGGTGCCTGTGCTGGCCGACTGCAAGGAGGACGAACGCATGCGCGAGGTCTTTGCCGAGCATCGGCCTGCGGTGATCTTCCACGCCGCCGCCTACAAGCATGTGGCGATGATGGAGATCAATCCGGTTGAGGCGGTGCGCAACAACTCGCTGGCGACGCTGTTGATGGCCCGTACCGCGGGGGAGTTCGGGGTGGAGACATTTGTGCTGATCTCCACTGACAAGGCGGTCAAGCCGGCCACCGTCATGGGCGCTTCCAAGGCGCTGGCGGAGTGGGCGGTTGAGGCGATGGCCGCGCGCTATCCGGAAACCAGCTACGCGACGGTGCGCTTCGGCAATGTGCTCGGCTCCTCCGGCTCGGTCGTCCCGATCTTCCGCCGCCAGATTGCTGCCGGCGGCCCGGTGACAGTCACCGATGCGCGTATGGAGCGCTACTTCATGACGATCCCAGAAGCTGTCCAGCTGGTGATCCGCTCGGGATCGCTTGCCGAGCAGAGCGGCGAGGTGTTCGTCCTGGAGATGGGCGAGCCGATCAAGATCCTGACGCTCGCCGAGACGATGATCAGGCTCTCCGGTCTGGAGCCGGGCCGCGATATTGCAATCGAGGTCGTCGGTGCCCGCGCCGGGGAGAAGTTCCAGGAGGTTCTGCTGAATCCCTATGAGCGGATGCAGCCCACGGCTGCGCAGAAGATCATCCGCGCTGAGCGGCCCCGACTCGATCCGACCTGGGTCAGGGAGACGTTCGACCACATCAACCTGCTGGTGCTGGAGGGTGACGCCGCCGCCCTGGCAGAGCATGTCTCGAAACTCGACGCGCAGCGCGCAGCAGGCGGCGCGACCGCCATTGATGGCCTGGCATCGTAGACTGCGGCGATTCAGATGAGCGTTCCGTTCGCCCTCTCCATCCACAGCTTTGTCAACTCGATCGGCGCCTACGTCGGCTTTGGCTCGATTGTGGCTGTGGCACTGCTCGTCCTGTTGTACTTTGCGCACGCACGGGAGACCGCCACCCTGCGTGAGCGGCTTGACGACGCCCAGCAGCACATCAGCGGGCTCGAGGCACGGATCTCCCAGCTGCTTCAGTCACAGGGTGCTGCCCGTGGGCGTGTCCCTGGCATGCCGCCGACAGCCCCCGTTCCGCCGGTGCCAGCGCCCGGTCGCGCCGGCGCTGTGCAACCCCAGGCGGTGCGCCGCGTCCCCAGCCCGGTCACGGCCGCCGCAGGCGCCGCTCCGGTGCCGCCGGTGCGGCAGGTCCCGGGTCGGCCGCCGGCCGGCCGGAACGGCTTCCCGCCGGCGGCTCCCGTTGGCGTGGGAGCGCCGGCGCTGGCGTCGGCCACCAAGGTGCTGCCGGAGCCCGCCGTGGCGCCCGGCGCTCCGGCAGCTGACGACACGATCCTCGTACCGGCCGGGGCACAGGCTGCAAATGGGCACTCCGACGCACCCTCCGGCCTGGTCGCTCCGGCGAAGCCTCTGACCGCGCGCGCGGCTGCCGCTCCAACCCCGAGCGCATCCCCTCGCGGCTCGCTCCCGCCTCGCGCCCAGATCGGGGCCGAGCCCGACCCCGAGGAATCGAGCGGCTCGGTGAACATTCGCCGCATTGGGGGCGCCCCGCGAGCTGCCGCCCCGTTCGGTTCGTTGCTTGATGAGACGCCGCGTGGCGGGCGCTTCGCCGGACGACTGCTGCCGCTGCTGATCGGCGCTGTCGCCATTGCCGTGATCGTCGCCGGCCTGATCATCATCACCACCTCCTCCGGTGGCGGCGCCGCGGTGCAGGGCTCGCAGACCAAGTCCGGCCCCACGGGCGCAGCGCTCAAGCAGCAGCATCAGAAGGTGGTCCCGTTCACCCCCGGAGCTGTGAAGGTGGCCGTCTTGAACGGCACCGCGCAGGCCGGCCTGGCGGGCGCGGTGGGTAAGAAGCTCGGTACCGATGGCTACCGGCAGGGCACGATCACCAACGCCGCGTCACAGACGCAGACCGCCACCTATGTCTACTACGTGACCGGTCGGGCTCGAGCCACCAACCGCATCGCCGCGTTGCATGTGGCCAAAGCTCTGGGGCTCGGCGCGGCGCGTGTGCGTCCCGCCAACCATGCCGCACTGAGCAGCTGCTCGATCAGCGCCAGCGGCGCGGCGCTGGGCTCGTGTTCGGCAACTGTCATCGTCTCCGTCGGTCAGGACCTGGTGAGCCTGGCAACCGGTGGTTAGCCCCGCAGGTCGGGGCGCCGGCACCATCGCAGCGGGCGCACAGATGGAAGCGCTACCACTCACACCAGGCGCCCTGCTGCTGGCACGGCACGGGCAGACCGATGACAACCTCGAGCCGCTGCGTGCGCAGGGCTTCCGCGATACACCGCTCAACGCAGTTGGGTTGGCGCAGGCGCGCGCGCTCGCGGAGCGCGTGGCGCGGGAGTTGGATGTGCGCTCGCTGTGGAGCTCGGACCTGTCGCGCGCAGCCACCACGGCCCGCGTCGTGGGCGAGCGCATCGGGCTTGAGGTTGCGCTTGATGAGCGGCTCCGGGAGGGCAACCGCGGCGACTGGGAGGGGCGCCTGTTCACGGAGATCGCGGCTACGGAGCCGGATCTGTACGCGGCCTGGTTGCGCGGTGGCGCAGGTTTTCGCTTCCCCGGCGGGGAGTCCTTGCAGGAGCACTCAGACCGTGTCTGGGAGGCGCTTCAGGAGATCCGCGCACAGGGACCACTGCCTGCCATGGTCGTCTGTCACCGCGGGTCGATCCGCACCGTGCTCTGTCGCTCGGACCCACGTGGCCTGGATGCTTTCCATGACCACGACGTGCCCAACACCGGCGTGGTGGTCTGTTGATGCGCAGACGCTTTCCCGAGTTCGTCTTTGCCCTGCTGGTGCTCGCGACGATCGGCGCCTTCTTGCTTGTGCAGGCGCTGAAGACGGCTGATCCGCTGGTGTGGTTCAGGCCGGTGCCGATTCCGGCGGTGATTGATCCGATTCACGGCAGGGTGTGTCTGAACAACAGAGGCCAGCCGCTCAATTACCGCCACACCCGGATCACGATCGAGATCAGCCATACGGACACCGTCGGCGTCTACATCGTCAACGCCGCCAACGCGGCAGGCCCGACGGTGGCCACAGTCACATCGGGAACCCCGATGCTGGGGAGCGTGCCCGGCACCAAGCAGTGGCACCCGCGGACATTCACCTGGAATGGGCGCTTGGCCGGCGGCCGCCCCGCTCCGGACGGCACCTATTACTTCCGGATCTTCCTGCAGAAGCAGGGTAGGACGATCAACCTCTCAGACTCGCCGCTGCAGGTGATGACGCAGGCGCCGAAGGCGAAGGTGGTGGCTGTCAGTCTGCTCGGCCAGAAGGGTCCTACGACCGGCCCGGTTGTGCTCACACCTCCCCACGGCGAGCTGAAGATCAGCTACACCTCTGGCAGCCACACGCCTGGCGGCTACCGCCGGGTGTGGGTCGACGTGTACCGCACCGACGTGCAGGGCCCACCGCAGATGGTTGGTCCTCCAATCGCCGCTAGGACCACTGGAACCTGGGCGCGATGGAACGGTGAGATCGGTGGACAGCCGGCTCCGGCGGGAACCTACCTGTTCGGGCTGACTGCGCAGAACATGGCTTGCGACGTCTCCCATTGGCCGGCCAGATTGCCTCCGGCTCCCGGAACGACGCCCCACGCGGGGGCCAGCATCCGCTACCTGACCGTCACGCCGCCGCTCACCCCGACAGTCTCGGGCTCACGTGCCGCGGTGACGGTCAGCTCTCCGGCGGGCCTGTTCAGATGGAAGCTGCGCCGCACCGGTACCAGGCGCGTGCTTGCTCACGGCGTCGGCCCGGCTGGAGGCGGCACAGTCGAGGTGAGGATGCCGCGTCGTCGCGCGGGTCTGTACACGCTGTTTGTCAGCTCTGGCAGCCAGAGCGCCGAGGTGCCGCTCGTGGCCTCCAAGGCCGGGGCCGCGGCCACCCGGGCACCGGTGCTGGTGGTTCTGCCGGCATTGACCTGGATGGGCAACAGTCCGGTTGATGACAACGGCAGCGGCTTTGCGGACACGCTCAATCGGGGGCGTGCCGCCGATCTGAACCGGCCGCTGGTCGACGGGCCGCCGAGCAGTCTGGGTTCGGACGCCGCCCTGCTGGCATACCTGGATGCTCAGCGCCTGAGCTACCAGCTCACAACAGACGTTGCGCTCGCTGAGAACACCGGCCCATCGCTGTTTGGTCGCAGTGGCGTGCTGATTGCGGATGGCGCTCAGTTCGTGCCAAGCTCGCTGGCCGCACACCTGCGCGGCTTCGTCAAGGGCGGCGGACGCGCGCTGGTGCTGGGTGCGGGCTCGCTGCGGGGTGTGAGCAGGCTGAGTGGCTGGCCCTCAAATCCAAGAGCGAGCGCGCCCAGTCTCGCGTCCACGGACATCTTCGGTGTGCGGCACGGACCCATAACCCCGACCGGAGGGCAGTTGATCAGCGAGCTCACGGACCAGCTCGGACTGTTCGCGAGCGCCCCGAGCTTCAGCGGCTTCAGTGTGTACCGGCCACTGACTCCGCCAAGCAGCTCAGCGCTGTCCGCGAGCGGTATCGGCAACCAGTCGGACGCGATTGTCGGCTTCCGTTACGGGAGTGGGATCGCGGTTGAGGTCGGCCTGCCGCAGTTTGGGTTCGCGCTGGCGCACAACATCGACGCCCAGGGCCTGATCGCGAGCGTCTGGCAGTTGCTCGCCAGCCAGGGCTGACGGGGTTCCGGGAGCAGCCTCTCTACGCTGCGGCCAGTGCAGCGACGCCTGGGACAGATGCATTGATGAGTGGATACCTGAGACGTCTGCTTGGCGCGCTTGGCGCCTATCAGCTCGCAAGCGTGTTGCAGAAGCTGCTCGCCGTGCTGCTGCTGCCCGTCTACACCGGGCGGATCGCGCCCGGCGGGTACGGAATCGTTGAGACCCTGGCCACGTTCGTGATCTTCGTGAGTATCGTCGCCCGCTTCGGGATGATCGAGTCGTTCCTGCGCTACTACTTCAGCGACGAGAACCCCGCCAGACGCGATGCGCTGGTGCGGCGTGCGGTGCTGTTCACGCTCGTCAGCACGACCGTTGCCTGCGTCGTCCTGATCATCCCGGCCGGTCCGCTGGCGGAGGTCATAACAAGCCGCCAGGTACCGGGTGCGTTCCGCATCGCCGTGCTGGGAATCTGGTCCTTCACCAACCTCGAGCTGGCGCAGGCGGTGCTGCGAGTGGACGAGCGGCTGCGCGCGTACGCCGTCGTCAACTCGATCAACGTTCTGGTCACGGTGGCCGCGTCCGTGGTGCTGGTCGTGGGTTTGGGCCGTGGCTATGAGGGACTGCTGATCGCCAACTACGCGACCAGCACCGTGGTGCTCTTTGGGCTCTGGTTCCACCTCCGCAACCGGCTGGTCTGGACAATCTCGTCGTCAGGCGGGGCCGCTGAGAGCCTGCGAACACTCTTTCGCTTTGGCCTGCCAACGGTCCCGGCCGAAGCTTCCGTGTATGCGCTGAGCGTGCTCGACCGCCAATACATCGTTCACATCCAGGGTGCTGCGGCAGCCGGCCGCTACGCGATCGCGATGAAGGTCGCGGGCGCGGTGGCGTTCATTGTCATGGCCTTCCAGTATGCGTGGCCGCCGCTCGCCTACTCAATCACCGACGACCATCAGGCGGCCCGCCTGTATTCCCTGGTCACCACCTACTACGCGCTGATCAGCGGTTGGTTCGTGGCGGGGCTCACACTTGAGGATCGCTACATCATCCGGGTGCTGACGCCTCATCCTGGCTACTTCGGCTCCTACCGTGCGATCCCCTGGGTCTCGCTGGGGTGGGCGCTGTACGGGCTCTGGGTGGTCCTGCTCGTTGTTGCCGGCCGCGCGCAGGTGACGCGCCGCAACTTCCCAGCTGCGCTGGTGGGGCTCGTCATCAACATCGTCCTACTTGCCCTGCTTGTACCTCGTCTGGGGATCGCGGGAGGAGGGATCGCGCTGTGCGGCGCTTACCTGGCGATGCTCGCGGTGATGCATGTGCTGATCAGGCGGGCATTTCCGGTCGGCTTTGAGTGGAGACGCCTGCTGCAGCTCACGCTGGTCATCGGGGGACTGGCTGTGGCCGGTGACCTGCTGCTGCCCACCTCGGGCCTGGTGGGCTTCCTGGTGCGGGCAGCGCTCTTCCTCGCGATGCCAACGGTGCTGTGGCTCACCGGATTCGTGCACCGCACCGAGTTGGAGCAGGGGCTCGCGGTGCTGCGCCGCGCGCGGCAGCAACTGAGGGCGGCATGAGCCGGCCTCCGGTGAGCGTGGTGGTGCCCTTTGCTGGGACCACCGAGCAGGCGAGGGAGGTGATCGCGATGCTCCGCCGGCTCGACACCAGGCTGGATGACGAGCTGATCATCGCCGACAACAGCTGCACGGTGCCCAGGCTGCCGGGGCGGGTGATGGTGGTGGCCGCAGACGGCGAGGCTTCCGCCGGGCACGCTCGCAACGTGGGCGCTGCCGTGGTCCACAATGAGTGGATCCTGTTTCTGGATGCCGACGTGGTGGCGCCACCGGACCTGCTCGACAGCTTCTTTTCGAACTGGATCAGCGATGAGGTCGGCGCGATCACGGGTGACATCGCGGGAATCCCCGACACCAGCACGCTTGCGGCGCGCTACGGCACGGCCCGTAACTTCCTCGGCCAGCGCGCTCACGTCAACCATCCGCTGCGGCCACGGGCTTCCAGCGCGAATCTGCTCGTGCGACGGGCCGCATTTGAGCAGGTGCACGGCTACACCGAGGGCATCAGAGCTGCGGAGGACACCGACTTCACATGGCGTCTGCAGCTGGCCGGATGGCAGCTCGCCTTCAACCAGCACGCCGTGGTGCAGCATGCGTACCGGAGCAGCCTGCGGGAGCTCGGCAGGCAATGGCGCGGCTACGCGGCGGGCGCCCGCTGGCTCGCCCAGCGCTACCCGGAGTTCAGGCCGGACCCCGGGTTGTACCGTGGGATCCGGTTGATCCTGAATTGGTTGCACATCGGCCCTGGCGTAGACGTCCGCGCCGACGGCCGCTCGTCCGCGGCCGGGCCGGAACTGTCCGTGCGCGACCGCCTCCAGTTCCTGTTCGTCCAGATCTACCTGGGGATCGAGGAGCAGATCGGCTTGCGGATGTCCAACCAGGCGGAGAGACGCAGGCGCTAATGCGTGTCGACCTCGTCGATCCGCCGGCCTATTCGCTGCCCTATGACCACGCCCTGGCGGTGGCCCTGGCCGGCCTCGGTGTGGACGTGCGTCTGGTCACGAGCCGCTTCGCGTACGGCTCCGCGCCCGCTCCGGAGGGGTACGTTCGCGAGGAACTCTTCTACCGCCACGCCGTTGGCGCGGCGGGCTCGCGTCTGCGAGCGCTCAGTAAGCGGGTTGAGCATCCGTTCGACGTGCTCAGGTACAGTCGCGCCGCCGGGCGGCGCGCGGAGGTCAGGCACTTCCAGTGGCTGACCGTTCCGCGCCTCGACCTGCGAACGCTGCCGCGGGGTCCAAACGTCCTGACGATCCACGAACCGCTCAAGCGGGATCGGCGTCCGTTCCCGGCCTCGGCCTTTCGCGCCGTGGAGGCGATCGTGGTTCACACAGATGATGCGCGTCAGCGGGTCATAGCGGACCACGGCCTGGAATCCGACCGGGTGCACGTGATCCGCCACGGGGTCCTCACCGGCGACCCCGCGCGTGCCGACGGTCAGCTCCCACCGGAGCTGCCCCAGACGGACCTGCCGGTGGTGCTCTGCTTCGGCCTGATCCGGCCGTACAAGGGGGTTGAGACGCTGCTCCGGTCCTGGCGCGGGATCGCTGACGCGGAGCTCTGGATCGTCGGCCGGCCGATGATCGATCTGGCCTCACTGAGACGTGAGGCGCCGCCGAACGTCCGGATCCTGGGACGCTTCGTCACGCCTGCGGAGGAAGCGGCGCTGTTCGCCCGCGCCGACCTGGTGGTCCTCCCGTACAGGCGCAGCGAACGCTTCGGCTTCTCCGGGGTTCTGGCCACCGCGCTCGGTTGTGGCAAGGCGATTGTGCTCAGCGAGGTGAGCGGGCTTGATGAGGTGGCAGCAATAGGCGCCGCCAGGGGCGTCGCTCCGGGTGACGTGGACGCGTTGCATGCCGCGCTCGCCGACCTACTGGCTGACGCCTCAGAACGGGACCGACTCGCCGTAGCGGCCGCGGAGGCGGCCGCGACCGTATATTCCTGGGACGCGGCGGCTCGCGCGACGCTCTCGCTCTACCGGGGGCTCGCCCGCGGATGACGGCGGTCACGGTCGCCTTTTGGCTCGCTGTCGGGCTGCTCGTCTACGCACAGCTGGGCTATGCCCTGTTGCTCGCGCTGCTGCACAAACTCGTTCGTCGCAGAAGGGTTGAGCCGGCGTGGGAGGGCGAGCCGCCCACCATCACAGCTGTCATCGCCGCCTACAACGAACAGCGGGTGATCGCGCGCCGGATCGCGAACCTGCGTGAGCTGGAGTACCCGCAGGAGCGTCTGCAGGTGATCGTCGCCTCCGACGGCTCAACTGACGCAACGGCGGCACAGGCGCGTGCGGCAGGGGCTGATCTGGTTCTGGAGTTGCCCCGAGGCGGCAAGATCCGCGCGCAGGATGCTGCCGTTGCACAGGCGACGGGCGAGCTGTTGGTGTTCTCCGATGCCAACGCGCTCTGGGAACCCGATGCGCTCGTGCGGCTAGTGCACGCCTTTGCCGATCCCAGAGTCGGGTACGCGTGCGGATATGTGCACTTCACAGATCACGCCGGAGCCGGAAACCAGGAGGGGCTGTACTGGCGCTACGAGATGTGGCTTCGACAGATGGAGTCTGAGCTGAGCTCTGTCACCTCCGGCAACGGCGCGATCTATGCAACGCGGCGGGACGCCTACCTAACGGTCGACCCGCTTGCGGGACACGATCTCTCGTTCCCCTTCAACATGGTCAAGTGCGGCCTGCGCGCCGTCTACGTCGCCGACGCCCGTGCGACGGAGAAGATGGCACCCACCATCGAAGGAGAGTTCAGCCGGAAGCGCCGCATGGCGCGGGGTACCTGGCCGACGCTCTTCACCGGTGGACTAATGTCACCCCGGGGCTACACCCCGCTCTACGCGCTGATGATCCTCTCCCATCGCATCCTGCGTTATATGGTGCCCTTCCTGCACGTGCTGATGCTGGTCACAAACCTCCTGCTGCTGGGTCACGGTGCGATCTATGCGTTCGCGCTGGCCCCGCAGGCGGCGCTCTATCTGGGCGCCGTCGCGGCTCCGCGGGCGCCGCTCCGTCCGCTGCTGATGGCGCGGTACTATGTGGTGACAAACTCGGCTCTCGCCGTAGGGCTCTGGGACTGGTGGCGTGGCTACCGTGCGCCCACCTGGGAGACCGTGGAGGGCACGCGGTGACACGTCGCGTGCTGGACCTGCTGATCGCCGTGCCGGCGACGATCGTAAGCGCCCCGGTGGTGGCGGTCTTCTGCGTGCTGATCCGGCTCGAATCGCACGGTAGCCCGATCTTCACCCAGACCCGAGCGGGCCTCGGGGGACGACCTTTTCAGATCTTCAAGCTGCGCACGATGGTCTCCGGCGCTGAGCACATTGGGGCCGGTCTGGCTGTACTTCAGGGGGACTCACGGATCACCCGCACGGGGGACTTTCTCCGGCGCTACTCACTGGATGAGCTGCCCAACCTCTGGAACGTGTTGCGGGGCGAGATGTCGATTGTCGGGCCGCGACCGACGCTGATGGGTCAGGTGGAGCTCTACACCGAACGCCAGCGAGAGCGGCTGCTGGTGGCGCCCGGAATCACCGGCTGGGCCCAGGTCAACGGGCGGGCATCGCTGCCCTGGTCGG